>AP025685.1:1522103-1826524 GCA_022846635.1 Salmonella enterica subsp. enterica serovar Choleraesuis | reverse complement strand
GAAGCAGCGCGTTGTACCGAAGTATGGGCCAAAGATGGCCTGACGCTGGCGACCAATCGTCTGCACGCTTTTAAAGCTCAGTAAAACTGGTATCAGGCCCGGCATGCCGGGTTTTACGCCCGTTTATGGCCTTTTATGTGTATAATAGGCATATTAACCATTTTATTAATTCGGCAGCGTTATAACCTGCTGATTATCATGCAATTAAGGTGATCTAATCCATGGGATTCAAATGCGGTATCGTCGGCTTGCCGAACGTTGGTAAATCTACCCTGTTTAACGCGCTGACGAAGGCGGGTATTGAAGCGGCAAACTTCCCTTTCTGCACCATTGAGCCAAATACCGGCGTGGTTCCGATGCCCGATCCGCGTTTAGACAAACTGGCTGAGATCGTAAAACCACAGCGCATTCTGCCAACCACCATGGAATTCGTGGATATCGCGGGCCTGGTTAAAGGGGCGTCCAAAGGTGAAGGCCTGGGTAACCAGTTCCTGACCAACATCCGTGAAACCGAAGCTATCGGGCACGTGGTTCGCTGCTTCGAAAACGACAACATCATCCACGTTAACAATAAGGTTGACCCTGCTGATGATATCGATGTTATCAACACTGAGCTGGCGCTTTCTGACCTGGATACCTGCGAGCGCGCCCTGCACCGCGTGCAGAAAAAAGCCAAAGGTGGCGATAAAGACGCTAAAGCCGAACAGGCTGCACTGGAAAAATGTCTGCCACAGCTGGAAAACGCGGGCATGCTGCGTGCGCTGAAAACGCTGACTGACGAAGATAAAGCGGCAATCAAATATCTTAGCTTCCTGACCCTGAAGCCAACCATGTATATCGCCAACGTGAACGAAGACGGTTTTGAAAATAACCCGTACCTAGACAAAGTGCGCGAAATCGCCGCTGCTGAAGGTTCTGTTGTTGTTGCCGTTTGTGCCGCCGTTGAAGCGGATATTGCCGAGCTGGACGATGACGAACGTGACGAGTTTATGGCTGAGATGGGTCTGGAAGAGCCGGGCCTGAACCGCGTTATCCGCGCGGGTTACGAGCTGCTGAACCTGCAGACTTACTTCACCGCTGGCGTGAAAGAAGTGCGCGCATGGACTATTCCGGTTGGCGCTACCGCCCCTCAGGCGGCAGGTAAAATCCACACCGACTTTGAGAAAGGCTTTATCCGCGCTCAGACCATCTCTTTTGACGATTTCATCACCTACAAAGGTGAACAGGGCGCGAAAGAAGCCGGTAAAATGCGTGCCGAAGGTAAAGACTACATCGTGAAAGATGGCGATGTAATGAACTTCCTGTTCAACGTCTAACTGGCTGCTGTCTTATAAAGTTCCATTGGGCCTTTTGAGACTCATCGGCTATAAAAAATCCACGCCATGGCGTGGATTTTTTGTATTCATTAATCATTCATTTTATTGATTATGAAGACTTTTATCCATTTTCTCCGGGACATATTCCTGACTGGGGCTTAATAACGAATAGCGCGCAATCAACTGCTGCAAATGCTGCCCGGCCAGGAGATACTGAGAGCCTGCGATAGTTTTTGGTTCGGGTGCTACTGATATTTGACGCAATTGTTCTTCCAGCGGAACCGATTGATTAAAGGCCTGAGTCGCCGCAAATACCTGTGACTTCAGCTCACTAACGGTAATATATTTCCCTTTCTGCCCATCAAGAGCATTTAGCCGGGCAGTTAGCCCCTGGAGCCTGCGCATTCCTTCATGCCAACCGTTTAAGCTATTCATCGGAATATCGTTTAACGCCATCTGTTGCTGCCACTGGCGGCTTAGCATTCTGGCTTCCCCGCTCTCTGGCCACAACGCATTTGCCTGGGAAACCAGCCTTTGTCCATAGCGGATATGCCAGTCGGGCGGCAACGCAGCCAAGGTATTTAGCCGCTCAGAAGCCTGGTTTAGCCAACGGGCCGCCATTTCATCTTTGTTTCTATACGCAGTGAGAACCGATATCTCTTCGGGAGTAAGAGTACGCGGAAGGGGCGGGATCGCGGCATTGAGCAATTCTGCCGCCTGTGAGGGCTGGTTATAATAATACCAGCCGGAAAATATCATAGCGCTAACAATAAAAGCCGCCGCCATTCCACCGATAAATACCCTGCCTGCTCTGGTTTGTGAAGATGCCTCCGGCACCAGCCCCATATCCACTTTCGGCTGCTGTTTAATGACATAAACCCATGGAGTCAAGCCTGCTTCTGGCCGCTGCCCTGCCCGTACATCCTCAGAAGCCGCTGGCGCACTGAGAGTAATATCCGCTGAAGACAACTCTGGCGTGAGCGTATTTTCCAGACGCGCGATCGCACCGTGAACCTGGTGTAGTAATGGCATAATCTGGCTGACTTGCTGCAATTCCTGATGACCAAGAGTATTACTCAGTTCACTCAGGGTTGCTTCCAGTTGAAGCAACGTGCGCCTGTCGTCATATGCCAGAGAATATGTACGGAATATTTTCTGCAAGCGCTGAAACAGGCCTGCCAAAATTTCCACTCGGGCATGCAGATTTTGCGGCCAGCACTGCACCCACTGATGACTCAGCATGGCACTAAGAATGCTCAATCCCTGCTGCATTCCGGCACAGCGTGCCAGCTGGCTGCGGGCCAGGGTATACCAGGCGACACTTTGCAATCCGACGCCGTTTTTATCAAATAACGAAAGCGACAGAGTCTCCACCAGATTCCAGTTAATATCCGGCCTTGCCGGGTGACTCTGTTTACTCATTTCGTCGCGTAGCGCAATAAAATCCGGGAACGAGCGCGGATCGCCGCCGGTTCGGATATGCCGTGGTTGGGTAGTTAGCATCGTCGGGTTGTCCATAACATGCAGATAATGAATTGAAAGGTATGCCGCCAGGCTGGCGGTTACGGCAGCAAGGGTTCGATGACGGCAAAAAAGCTTTCTTCGTTAAACACCTTTCGCAGTCCACCTGATCGTTTAACCAGGATATAACTCCACTCAAGGCTTTCAGCAGAACGCATAAACAAGCGGGCCAGGCGCGAAGTATGTTCACCAGTATTAAGAGTCACTTCTACGCAGCCGGTTACCCCCTGCCCATACAGGAATAGTGGGGTGAATTTCACCTCACGGTTTTGAAAGTGCAGCGAAAAACAGGAAATCGTGAATGCCGCATTACTAATCAGCATCTCCGTCATGGTGCAACTGCCTTCGGTAAGCCCTATCTCTGTCCCGGTAAGCCAGTTAGTAGCGCTTTCCCGCAGTTGCTCCACGCGCTGGCGAAACGCGGCCAGATCGGCCTGCCCCTTGTTGGAGTAGGTCTCTGTGTGCGGTTGTACATCCTGAAGTTTTTTCAGGAATCGTTCTTTTGCTGACATAGATTGGATTCTGATGTAATTGCTGAGGATAAAGAGGGACTAAACCAGCGCCTGATGGCCCAGATAATGTTGCTGCTTCATATGGCGAATTAAAACGCGTCCTTCAGGCATGAATTCCGTGTCATAGTGCACCAGACCAACACCTTTGAGCTCGGCATCAATGGCATAACGCAGCTCACCGGGAGCATTCTGCTCCAGCAAGACAACCTTTATCTTATGTAACCGCGGCTCATATTTGAGCAGGACGGCTGAGAGCGTGCTCAACAACTCATGGGCTGTGCCGGGCATACCCTGCATAATATGGCTCATATCTGGCAGACCATAGTCTGGCAAATGCGCCAGCGTTCCGGCGCGGCAGTTGAGAATGCGCTGCATATTATCCAGCACCGACAAAATCACCTGGTTTTGCTCATTAACCTGATTCAGCCCGAGCCCCCCGGTGAAGTTACCGGTCAGCATTTCGTACAGCGACGGCGCGTTATATCCCTGAGGCATTATTTATCCTTAACCGGTAGCAGCGTCAGATGGTTATCGCCGGCTTCAATAATGCGCGGTTTATCCGGATCCAGCTCTTCACGCTGTAACACCCGCTTCCAGCTGTTATTGACCATATCCGGATGGCGAAATAACCCCACTACAGCAACAAACTGAGCATCCGTCTCCATCGGCATATCAAGACTGGCATCGCCGCCCGGCTTTATTACTACCTCGCGGGTTGCCAGCAGATCTTCTTTGAGAAGACTGTCACCTTCTTTAAGCAGCTGCTGATAGACGGTCTTATCGAAAACCTTACGATCTTTAAGCTGATACACCCGCACCACGACGGGTTCGGACAGAGAGTTACTTTCGCGCGCATCTGTGTTCAGCGCTTCACGCGCCGTGAAATCCAGATGCAGCACCTTAATCTTCTTATAAAATACGGCGCCATAAATCGATTTAGTCCCCTCTGTCATGCTTTGCGTCACGCCACACCCGGTAATGCTAAGTGCCATTAAAGCAGGCAGCCAATGCCGAAATTTAGTCAAATCTCCAGCAAACACGTCGAGCTCCTTGTTGTGATATTGCAGGTTGCAGGCCTTGGTAATAACCCAACTCCGTAGTAAAAATCTTTGGAATATCGTCCGGTAACGTCTCCCGTTCCGCCCCCAGCACGCCGTTCATCCCCAGCCATAACGGCCCATCGCCCAGCGGCGGAGCCGCCAGCAGATGGGTGCTCACCGTTAGCGAAATCTTCGCCTTAAAGCGCCAGCCCAGGTACACCCGCAGCATCACCAAAAAGTCCTGATAGAGCAGACCATCCGGCTTCCAGCCCAGCGATTCCTCAGCATTATCGGTAGCGAGCTCAATTAACAGCTGGCTATTAGCATCCATGGCCTCATCTCCGAGCGGGGTGTTGCCATCCAGCAAAAAATCCTCGTCGCCATAAAACCCCATAGGCTGGCTAATCTCCACGGGACGCAGGCTATAAGGGCTAACCGTTACCGTAGTGTCAGGCGCCAGCAGTTTTACCAACGCCTGGATTCCCTCCTGAGTTTTGCCGGGCTGGCGCAACACGCCAAGCAGCCCCAGAAAACGTGATATCGGGGTCGCGATATGGTTGGCGGTGCCGGGAATGCCCAGCCCCACCAGCCCCAGCAGAGACTGTGAAATACTATCGATACCGCCAGGCTCAAAAGTGGCCGGGTAAGAATACTTACGCCAGATGCGATAAAACTGAGTCAGAATGCGGTGATTAAAAATATCCAAAAAACTCTGAAGCGCTTCATACCCCTCCCGGCGCTGTGTGATGTCATCCAGATACGCCGTGGGCAGCGGCGAATCGACACCGTACATTCCCATAAAAGTTGTACGAATAGTCGGTAGCTGGCAGTCATCGTCTTCATCATATTCAACGGCTTTCATCTCACTGGCCGGAAACCCCATCCCAGGATGCGGAGCAAAACGCACCGTATCGTCTGCCGGATGGCTGGTTGAACCCATCAGCGGCTTACCCGGCTGTCGCTTTTCCAGTAGCTGGCAGAAACGATAAAAGTTAATACGATGGAGTTCAGCCTCGAGCCGGGGGGTCAGCCGGGAATACGGCGATTGTGCTTCTCTTCCCATTCCAGACGCTCTCCGGTCGGTTGCAGAATAATAGTCAGGCGATTGAACAGATAAATATCGGTATAGAGCGCAAAGAAGCGACTTAACATCTCACCAAACAGGCAGATGTCGCCGCGCCCGGCAAATCCGTGGCTGTTCAGCGTCACCTCAATTTGCACCCCGCGCACCAGATATCCTTGTTCAAAGCGCTCGGTTTCTCCGTGCTTAACATCGATGATGGCTTCCAGGCGACGGCGGTTCATCTCACTGTCCGTCCACTCATAGAGCGCCAGCGTACCCCGAAGTACCTCCGCGTTATCCAGCATTGATATAAACCCACTGCCAAGGTGGCTTAGCACCCGCCAGTGAAAACGATCCCGAGCCGGTGGGTAGCAGGGAAGCGTCGGTGCGCAGAGGTTGCGAACCGTAATGCTGGCCGAGGTGGTTTTCATCACTGTATCCAGCACCGTGCTTTGCAGCGCGCGACGGGGCAACTGGCCATTGGTACCGGTTAACGTCAGCGACAGGCTTTCGTCTTCTGGCACCGTGTGATTATCAAACGCTTCGCCACCAAGAATAAGCCAGGTATTGTGCAGCCCCGACGGGCCACGCCGTACGCGGGTGTGATAGTAATATTCAGGGGCTTCATGGCGCATCATGCCGCCCTTATGGCGAAAACTTGAGAACGGTACGTAGGTATGCAGGCTTGATGACATCACCGAATCGACGGAGTAAATCTCAATATGCCCATCCTGCACGCGCATTGGGCGCAGCATGTACTCGGTTTGCAGTGAGTCCAGCGTCAGCGGATCGGATTCCAGCGGGAACAGGTTAATCACCGGCACGCAGTTCAGGCGCAGGTGCTTTTCAGTGAAGCTGAAGTCATGCTCCCAGCGTTGTGCCAGCACCACCTCGATTTCAAACCACGGTAGTTCTGCCGGGAAATCGATATGCTCCAGCCCCCGCAGGCCGGTAAACATAAACTTTTCCCGGAAGGTAAAATACTCCAGCAGCAGCTGGTAACCGCTAAAGCTACTGCCACCCTTTGGCCACAGGGAATCGTCATCGCTAAATCCGAGTGCGGTGAAGTACCCTTTAAACTCTGTTCGGTCCACACAGCCGGGCATCCGCAGCCACATCCGGGCCACATTCATAGTGAATGCCTCGTGCATGGCGCAGGCCAGCCCCACCCGATGGCCGCTAACCCGTGTGCAATCTGCCGTAATGCCCTGCCAACTGGCCGGCAACATAAGGGCATGGTTATGGGCAATAGCGGTTTCGTTAGCGGCATACTCTGGATTACCCGCCAGGCTGAACATCAGCCCACGCAGCGGTATTCGCTGCTGTGAGCCATAGAGCCACGGCGCCATGCGTGATGCCCACAACTCGCTACCGCCCTGCTCAAGCTGCTGAGCCAGACGCAGCAGAAAATCATAATCGCGGTTCTCCGCCACCTGCGAAAGCCCACGCTCACGAAGCTGCGGCAACAGTCTATCTAGCTGACCGGCAACCTCTTCGGGCAGCGCGCGCCGCGCCACCGTCACACCGGTTGCCTGAGATATACGCCCATCCTGCGGCCAGGCACTGCTGTACAGTTGCCAAATCCACACCGGTGCAGAATAACGCAACGCCTCGCTGATTTTCTCCAGCGCGCGCAGGTCCGTATCGCTTGTTTGAGGCGTAAGATTTTGGTCTTCAGCAAGCACCCGAATTATGCCATCCAGCGGACGGCCGCGACGCAGTTTACGCAGCGCATCGTATTTTTCTCTATCAATATCCTCCGCCAGGCTACCGCCATAAATCAGCACGGTGCACTCGCCTTCCAGCCATTGGTTTTGTGGCAGGCCAGGGATTAATTGTTCGATCGCGGTTTCTTCACCGACTACTAGCAACAGACGGACTTTGCGGTGCCAGAAAAACGAGTAACGTTTTCTGAGATGCTCGCTTAGCGCTGAAAAATCATATTGATACGACGTTCTTTCTTCATTGTGAATGTTTTCATCATCCGGCGTAACGGGAGAGGGATGTTGTTGCCCAGACAACGTAAAAAATACCGAGGTACATAATATGGCGGTCAGGACGATGCAACCTGCCAACGCATACCAGAAATTATCGTCCCCACCACTGGTGGGCAACTGCCTTGTCTGTGCAAATATAAAGATTACCATTAGCAGGACTGCCAGGATGAGTAGCCCAGCTCCCAATGGCTTTGAAACCGTTTTCATGGCGGTTATTCCTTTCCGGAGTGTCGTGCAACCCTGATAAATTCTGGGCGCTGAAGGTGAGCTATAATTCGTCTCAGCAAAATGGCCAAACCAGGCAATATCACTATCAGTGACAGCAGAAAAAGAGTGATCCCTGACCAGGAGAATGCAGTTAAAGGAAAATAGCTGATCATCAGG
Source organism: Salmonella enterica subsp. enterica serovar Choleraesuis (assembly GCA_022846635.1). GTDB lineage: Bacteria > Pseudomonadota > Gammaproteobacteria > Enterobacterales > Enterobacteriaceae. The sequence continues at coordinate 1,818,691 of AP025685.1, read as the reverse complement.
CTGTACAGCCCAGCATTGAGCAGTAATGCCATCAGAACAGTCCCTCCGGGAAAGGGAGGTTGAATAACTAAATGATCATGCCCGACTTCGGGTGCGGCATTTTCGAGTGTCACAGCCCAGGCATCATCTTCACCTTCTAGAAGAAGCCACTGGCTGGCGGGGCCATATGCAGTCATCTCAGCCGCAGCACCAATCATTGCCCAGCCAGCAAGACCTCCATACCAGGCACATGCGGTGTCATAGTCAATGACACCGCATGTGCCAATGCTATCGTATAGAGGAACCGACAGCTCATTTAGTGCCCGACTCACTAACTGACGTGGCGCCTCTGACAGGCCACTGTGCCAGACAAGGCGTTTCTTGCTGGCAGGCTTAAGGGCCATATCCCGAACTTCACTGAGTTCTGTTGCCAGCGTTCGGGTGTCAAGCGGCATCGCCCGGAAAAGCCGTAATACGTTTTTTCCTTCACCCTGATTTAGCATCGACGGATGCATCATAAACAACGCGGTAGCGAATTCAGACAGAACATCATTGGGCAACCGATAGTGCATTGCCAACACCAGTACAGGCCGTTTTATTGATCCCATAAACTGATTGCAGATATTGAAGGATGAATCTGCATCCTGAAAATGAACGTCGAAATTCCAGGGAGAGGAATATCCTGACCAGATACGATGGAAAGACTGAGATTCACGGCCTTTGTCGCTACCGTTGGTCTGAACAATAATCTGGAGTGGACCGAAAGGATATCGCCGTCGAATCGAAGGCATTATCTGAGCAATAAGATGACGAAGTAGCTGCTCAAAACGTGAAATACCTGGTATAAGGGGATCGTCGGGCAGCAGCGTTAAAGGAGGTGTGTCCGCACGATCCCATTCTTGTGTATGTGCAAGACGGGGCAGTAATCCTGTATCTGCAGCGATAAAAAAATGGTTGAGAATGACAAGATGCTGTTGCGCGCGTAAGCGCCACTTCAGACGCGTATTTCGGCACCACTGATTCCAGTTCCAGACACGGACTGCTTGTATTTCCCACCAGAAGCTGTAGATAGCAATGGCTGCAGAAATGCCTGTAAATGTCCAGATCGTCAGTGGTAACCATGCCCCACTGCTAAATGAGGGTAACCCTATCGTCGCTGATTTTAGTACAACAGCAAGCAGCCCTGCGAAGAGACCGAGAATAATAATCAACAGACAGAACCACGGTGACCAAGAGGGTGACAGCTCTTTTTCAGGCACTTCCGGCAAGGACCATCCCATCAGCCAACCTCCATATCCTGCTTGCTTGCGATAACACTTGCACCGCATTGCGTCCTGCAGCCGTGGAATACAATACCTCTGCCGTTTTCTTCATATGCAGAAACATCGCACTCAATAATTTTATTCATGCCGTGTACCGGGCAACTGACAGTATCATTTAAAAGTGCTGCTTTTTTACCTGAAATATCAAAACTGGATGAGGCTGATATGACTTTACCACCATGTGAAGTGGCATCACCTTGTACCACTACATATTTACCCATTTATTATTCCTTATATATTAAATGTCATTTAAATCTCAATTTCTTCAAATAGATTAATTTCCTCATAAAATATTTACGCCAGATCATTCATAATAAAATATCAACTCACTATCACAAAAGAAACAATAATACAAAACTGACATTAATTAGTTTTATGATTGACAAGCCCTTACACAGCACCATACATACAGACAAGTCCTAACACCAATATTAGATCCAAAAAAAATACAGCACTCCAACATTAATCAGAGCAAGCATCGCCACCTCATATATAAATTTCACCCTATGAGAATCCAGACTAAAAATATGATATTGCCGTGACAAATTTTCTTATCCGCCTTGAAAAGGAGGCTGATAAACATCAGGAAAAAAATAAACTCTTAGATTACAAAAATCAGCTTCTTCAATATATGACACCAAAACCCAACACTGGAGTAATCATTTCATCCTGAAAATTAATGTACAGATATTACGAATCGTTACTGTTATTTTTTGAGATGCAACCACTCCATTTCTGGACTCGCTTTTCTGCGGCATCACCTGCCACGTCTCTTCTTATCATTGCCGGCATAGCTGGAATGGTCAGCCTGCCTGTCCAGTAATAATCATCGCTTTCCAGCCAGTCTGCCTGGTGGCGCAATTCTGCAAGACTTTCCCTGTCCCATGAATGCCAGCAATACCCGATGGGTAAATCATAAGCCACTACCCTGCTCATAAATCGTTCGTCCATTGGCAAAGTGCTGTGGTCTGTCGGGCGCTGCACATAGGTACGGACATCTTCCAGCATTTCCCCTCTGGACTGCTTTTCATAACCGACCCGGTCTTCTTTTGAGCCAGGCCCCGGCTGATAATAACCAGAAGACTTTTTGGGGATCATTTTCTGGTCAAAATAACCATAAAGCGAAATGTAATAACGGTAGTCGCTGTCAACGGGGGCGTTTCTGTCAGGATCAATCTGGCCGTAACCATAGCCCGTATTTCCAGTCTGCTTTTCTTTACTGCGATAATCCTGATCAAAATTTTTTAATTCTTCAGCAGACAATGGTTCAGGCACCCGGGGGGCATTAATAGTCATTCGCTGCCCTTGTACCGGCTCCGGCCAGGTCATCTTCTGCATCAGGGTCGTGGTACTGTCCCAGAATGGTTCTCCATCACCAAGATTACTGAAATGGGTTTGTCCGTCAGGCCCGGAGCCACAGGGAGTATTTCGTCCAAGCATACGCACATATAATGTTTCACCTGCGGCGTTAAACAGAGGGTGAGACTCTGTAAAATTACTATTTTTGGTATTTGGCAATCCCTGCCAGCCAATACTCCGAAGTGGTGCAGAGCCCATTACGCGATCGTGAGGGTTACAGTAGATCCAGGTCGTTCCATGATTATCGCGCTCCGGTATACCTCCGTGAGTTTTACCTTCCGGTGTCCAGCTTTCTCCATCACTGCATATCCCCGCCAGCAAGCGTCCGCTGCCCTGCCGTTGCAGGCGGTTTTTATTTTCAGCTACCTTCTTAACAATATCGGCAAATGTCGCTTCTCTGGCTTCCTTACTGATAATTTCATCCAGAGGATATGAAATATAGGTCGTTATTTCATTATCCAGCGCATAGGGTGAATTCATCACAAACAGTGCGTCCGGGGCTTCAATTGCAGCAGCGGCCAGAGCAACCATGGTTCCCTGGCTGTGTGACAGCACCGTCACCGTATCTTCGGGATGCCTGTCGCGGATCGTTTTAATGAGCTTCGCCAGACGGCCTGCTGCGTGAGCATAATAATGGCGCGGAGGCGCTGCCGTTAATAATCTGTCGCGCTCTCCGTTTAATAACTGTGTACTGAATGGTACCGGCATGCTCAGCGCTGAAGGCCAGTTATCAAATCCTTTATCACTCCATAAACTGACCAGCTGGTTGCAGCCATTCTGGAACGGGCCACCTCCCCAGTAAAAAGGCCCTTTGCTTTTTCGCTCTTCAGGCGTCAGGTCGTAATAATTGTCACCTTGTTTATTTTTTAGCGGAATAGCATATTTGTCAGTTTCATTTTCAGCGGCACGATACCCCCAGTAGAAGCGGATCACCGGGGATAATTTCTCTTTGATAATTTTTCGAGGAGGAATAATCCATTTTCTTATTTTTTCATTGCTCCATTCAGCTTTTGTATATTCATTTGCTTCGAGACTATGGCCACTAGCTTTTTTTAAACCAAGACGTTTATTTAACCCATCACATAAAGCCTGTTCCGCATTTGTATACCATTCACCTTCAGAATTAACCCCATGAACAAATATGATTAAACCTGGCAACTGCAATGGCGGCTGAACTTCAGCATTGACCTTTATATTTTTGTGGGAAGTCGTAGAATGAGCAAAGGGTATGCCATTATCTGTAACATGAACATTAACCTTACGGGTTGGTGATAACTTAACATTATTCATTTGACTTCACTCTCTGAAGATTTTATTGGCTCCAGATTTCGATCACATTGCATTTTTATTTGCTTTACATTCGAGATATTATCCATTGGTAATTTTTCTTGATATTTTGGCCCAGTCACACCTGGATAACCATTAAATTTTGTGGACTCCTCATCTGGATCAAATACCCATCTCCATGCTGTCCCATCTTCCGCAACCCTTTCATCACCAGAAAACTCAATCAAATAAAACCCATCATCTGTCACCAGCATGTCATAGTCTTTTGTATCACCATTAGGATCTTGCGTATTTGATCCGTAAGTCACTGAATGCACCGTTTTCCCACCATCTGTTGTCACCGAAACAACATTCAGGCAGCCTTTATCAGAGCCTTTACACGCTGCCTTATTATCATTTGCTGTAATTGGAAAGGCTAAATAATCATCCCGGTTTGATAACCAGAACAGTCGCCCCTTAAATAAATAACCTGACGAAGGTGATATCATTGTATGAACCCCTTTCGCTTTGTTGTTATAGAAGGTTCTCCCATTTTCGCAGCGGGTATACTCTTCAAGCGTAAAGTAACGATCTTTATCAATGCGATATATTATCTGTGGCGGACCATAAACTACTGGTTGCAGTTTTTCCTTTTTCGGCTCTGCCGGCGTATGACTCATTACAGAAAAAGGGTTCACAAAAGCAACTCCGCCACCATAAGGCCCGGCCACACAACCACTCAGAAGAAACACACCATATATAAGACACATCCGTGTAATCAGATTCATCAAATCCTGTTCCTTATTTATTTTTTCAATACAATTTTCAGTCCATCAACCGCTTTCGACATTATTAATGAAGAATTTCCTGAACTATCCGTAACACCAGACAAAATCTTCCCATCCGGCAGACACTTTTCGAGTTGGTTTTAACAGTGTATTGCTCATTTTACAGCTACTCCTGTATGTTGAACCGGTTCTAATTTTCTATCGCATTGCATTTTTTCCTGAATCACATGAGAAACATCTATTTCAAAATATTTTAGATATACAGGGCCTGTCACTCCAGGATGTACAGGATTTGAATCCTTAGCATCTGGATTAAAATTCCATTTATCCACAGAACCATTAGTAGGTTTTCTGCCCCCATCCCAATAATCTATTAAATAAAACCCATCATCCGTTACTAGCATATCGTAGTCTTTCGTATCACCATTCGGATCCTGTGTATTTGAACCGTACGCCACTGAATGCACTGTTTTCCCACCATCTGTTGTCACCGAAACAACATTCAGGCAGCCTTTATCAGAGCCTTTACACGCTGCCTTATTATCATTTGCTGTAATTGGAAAGGCTAAATAATCATCCCGGTTTGATAACCAGAACAGTCGCCCTTTAAATAAATAACCTGAAGAGGGAGTGATCTGGGTATGAATCCCTTTCGCTTTGTTGTTATAGAAGGTTTTCCCATTTTCGCAGCGGGTATACTCTTCAAGCGTAAAGTAACGATCTTTATCAATGCGATATATTATCTGTGGCGGACCATAAACTACTGGTTGCAGTTTTTCCTTTTTCGGCTCTGCCGGCGTATGACTCATTACAGAAAAAGGGTTCACAAAAGCAACTCCGCCACCATAAGGCCCGGCCACACAACCACTCAGAAGAAACACACCATATATAAGACACATCCGTGTAATCAGATTCATCAAATCCTGTTCCTTATCTATTTTTTCAATACAATTTTCAGTCCATCAACCGCTTTCGACATTATTAATGAAGAATTTCCTGAACTATCCGTAACACCAGACAAAATCTTCCCATCCGGCAGATGAATATCATAATTCTGATTCGCAAGTGGCTTACAAGAAATGGGATGGGTGATAACAAATTTCTCATCAAATGTTGATGGCTCAAACGACTTCATCACCCCCTGCAGACTGCCGGAGCCTGCTTTAACAATGCCTGTATTCTTAATTCAGCGCTTATTCTGGCCAGTTGCCGTACCTTCTTGCATCTGTTCCATTTCCTGGACTCGCTTTTCTGCGGCATCATCTGCCACGTCTCTTCTTATAATTGCCGGCATAGCTGGAATGGTCAGCCTGCCTGTCCGGTAATAATCATCGCTTTCCAGCCAGTCTGCCTGGTGGCGCAATTCTGCAAGACTTTCTCTGTCCCATGAATGCCAGCAATACCCGATGGGTAAATCATAAGCCACTACCCTGCTCATAAATCGTTCGTCCATTGGCAAAGTGCTGTGGTCTGTCGGGCGCTGCACATAGGTACGGACATCTTCCAGCATTTCCCCTCTGGACTGCTTTTCATAACCGACCCGGTCTTCTTTTGAGCCTGGCCCCGGCTGATAATAACCAGAAGACTTTTTGGGGATCATTTTCTGGTCAAAATAACCATAAAGCGAGATGTAATAACGGTAGTCGCTGTCAACGGGGGTGTTTCTGTCAGGATCAATCTGGCCGTAACCGTAGCCCGTATTTCCTGTCTGCTTTTCTTTACTGCGATAATCCTGATCAAAATTTTTTAATTCTTCAGCAGACAATGGTTCAGGCACCCGGGGGGCATTAATAGTCATTCGCTGCCCTTGTACCGGCTCCGGCCAGGTCATCTTCTGCATCAGGGTCGTGGTACTGTCCCAGAATGGTTCTCCATCACCAAGATTACTGAAATGGGTTTGTCCGTCAGGCCCGGAGCCACAGGGAGTATTTCGTCCAAGCATACGCACATATAATGTTTCACCTGCAGCGTTAAACAGAGGGTGAGACTCTGTAAAATTACTACTTTTGGTATTTGGCAATCCCTGCCAGCCAATACTCCGAAGTGGTGCAGAGCCCATTACGCGATCGTGAGGGTTACAGTAGATCCAGGTCGTTCCATGATTATCGCGCTCCGGTATACCTTCGTGAGTTTTACCTTCCGGTGTCCAGCTTTCTCCATCACTGCATATCCCCGCCAGCAAGCGTCCGCTGCCCTGCCGTTGCAGGCGGTTTTTATTTTCAGCTACCTTCTTAACAATATCGGCAAATGTCGCTTCTCTGGCTTCCTTACTGATAATTTCATCCAGAGGATATGAAATATAGGTCGTTATTTCATTATCCAGCGCATAGGGTGAATTCATCACAAACAGTGCGTCCGGGGCTTCAATTGCAGCAGCGGCCAGAGCAACCATGGTTCCCTGGCTGTGTGACAGCACCGTCACCGTATCTTCGGGATGCCTGTCGCGGATCGTTTTAATGAGCTTTGCCAGACGGCCTGCTGCGTGAGCATAATAATGGCGCGGAGGCGCTGCCGTTAATAACCTGTCGCGCTCTCCGTTTAATAACTGTGTACTGAATGGTACCGGCATGCCCAGCGCTGAAGGCCAGTTATCAAATCCTTTATCACTCCATAAACTGACCAGCTGGTTGCAGCCATTCTGGAACGGGCCTCCACCCCAGTAAAAAGGCCCTTTGCTTTTTCGCTCTTCAGGCGTCAGGTCGTAATAATTGTCACCCTGTTTATTTTTTAGCGGAATAGCATATTTGTCAGTTTCATTTTCAGCGGCACGATACCCCCAGTAGAAGCGGATAACAGGGGAACGGCCTTCCTCACTTATTTTACGTGAAGCAATAGTCCATTTTTGCTTTTTATCATCATCTCTATAGCAACTTCCCCATTCTGGGCCTTTTTTATCGCAGGGCTCCCAGTGTCCTTGTGCATATGTATTTTCTACAAGTATATGCTCACCACTAAGACCTAACCGCTGATTTAACCCCTCACATAATGATTTTTCAGCGTTATTATACCACTCACCTTCGGAATTAACGCCGTGGACAAATATAACCAACCCTGGCAAATGCAATGGCGGCTGAACCTCGGCATTAATCCGGATATTTTTATACGAAGTAATTGAATAAGAAAATGGTGTTCCGTTGTCTGTTAATTGGACATTAACTTTACGCGCTAGGGATAGTTTATTGTTATTAATTAGATTTCCCTCCTGCAAGTTTCACCGATTCCAGCCGACTGTCACACTGCATTTTACCCTCTCCATCTTTAAGGTAAAGCTTTGACATATCTATTTTAAAGAACCCCCTTGTGGGTTTTTCTTCTCCTGGCCTGAACAGGCTGTACTTATCTTCTGATTTAACTACACCTAGCCAGCTTTCTTTATCAAAAACCCATCTATTTACAACAGGGTATACTCGCCCCTTTCCTCGATAATAAATCAGATAGAAGCTGTCATTAGTCACCAGCATGTCATAGTCTTTTGTATCACCATTAGGATCTTGCGTATTTGATCCATAAGTCACTGAATGCACTGTTTTCCCACCATCTGTTGTCACCGAAACAACATTCAGACAGCCTTTATCAGAGCCTTTACACGCTGCCTTATTATCATTTGCTGTAATTGGAAAGGCTAAATAATCATCCCGGTTTGATAACCAGAACAGTCGCCCTTTAAATAAATAACCTGAAGAGGGAGTGATCTGGGTATGAATCCCTTTCGCTTTGTTGTTATAGAAGGTTTTCCCATTTTCGCAGCGGGTATACTCTTCAAGCGTAAAATAACGATCTTTATCAATGCGATATATTATCTGTGGCGGACCATAAACTACTGGTTGCAGTTTTTCCTTTTTCGGCTCTGCCGGCGTATGACTCATTACAGAAAAAGGGTTCACAAAAGCAACTCCGCCACCATAAGGCCCGGCCACACAACCACTCAGAAGAAACACACCATATATAAGACACCTCCGTGTAATCAGATTCATCAAATCCTGTTCCTTATCTATTTTTTCAATACAATTTTCAGTCCATCAACCGCTTTCGACATTATTAATGAAGAATTTCCTGAACTATCCGTAACACCAGACAAAATCTTCCCATCCGGCAGATGAATATCATAATTCTGATTCACAAGTGGCTTACCAGAAATGGGATGGGTGATTACAAATTTCTCATCAAATGTTGATGACTCGAATGACTTCATCACCCCCTGCAGACTGCCGGAGCCTGCTTTAACAATGCCTGTATTCTTAATGAACAGTTTACCCGGGCCGCCAATTTCAACATTTCCGCTTTTGATTTGGATATAACCGCCTCCGCATATCAGCGTCAATTCATCCTGTGCCGTGACGACCAGTTTCTTACCACTCGAAATATGTGTGTCCTGCGTGGACCAGGTGGTGATATTTCCCCCCTGAGCCTGAATATCAATGTCATTCCGTGAGCTAAACAGCTTTGCTCCTTCACGGCTGTAAAGGCTAAGTTGTTTACCTGCAGCCAGCGTGAAGTCTTTCTGCGCTCCCACATCAAGCTGTTTGCCTGCCGTCAGCGTCAGATTATTACTGGCTGATAGCTGCATATCTTCTCCACTCACCAGCGCCATACCCTTTGGCGCACTGCCCAGAATGACCTCTTCATGCAACTGCTCGATTTTTTGCTTCAGGAGTTTTTGCTGGCGGCCGACGTCGGCAGCCAGTGCCTGAGCCTGTTGTGCGCTGGCTGCAAGAGATTCCATTTCCACTAAAGCTGCTGAAAGCCTTGCAAGTGCAGCCTCCATCTCCAGCACCTGGCCCTGCGCTTTCGCCTGGCCGTCGGCGCTGATGAATATCCCCTTCTGTGCCCGGATAGCGCCCCAGTTGTCGGTGCGAAGTTCAAAGCCTTCGCCGCGGCGCTGTTTTTCGTGGTCGACCAGATGGCCGAGGTTGAGCTGGCTTTTACCACCGTATTCAGTGGAGAGCTTGATGTGCTCTTTACCACGCTCATCCTCGAGGCGGATTTTGTTGTTGGCCGGGGTACGCAGGACGTTCCGTTTATAGTTGCGGATGGTGACGTGGTCGGGATGGGCTGAATCGTGCAGTACCCCGGAGATGTACGGCCTGTCCGGGTTGCCGTCTTCAAAGCTTATCGCCACTTCGGTTCCGGCCAGCAGCGGCAGATGCAGACCATAAGTGTCCCCGGCATACGGTCGGGACTGGCGCACCCACAGGCTCTCAAAGCCGGTTTCCCAGCCGTCGCGGTCAAACAGCATGTTGACGCGATAACGCCCGTCTTTATCTATGTGGCCGTAGGTGTCGTTTTCGGTAGTACTAGTGACCCGGGCCGGTAATGTGCCGGCCACCACCGGACGCTGTCCCGGTTGTGGGCGGAAACTAAAATCAGTGCTGTCCGGAATGCCGCTGAAATGCACTTCAAAATCCCGATCCCGGCGCGCATGGCTGGTCATTTCGGTGATAATTGCACCCTTAGCAAACACTTCAGCCACGGTATAGCCTCCGGTGACTTTTAACACCAGCCCTGGAGAGAGCGTCGGGCAGGAGGTGATGGCGCTAAGCTGTGTCTGGCCGTTCAGGTGGCGCTCATGACGAATACGGGCGTAATACGCTCCGGACTCCGGGGCCGGGTGGCGGTCACTGGCGCTGCCTGGCGTCAGATAGTTGTCGGCATAGTGATAGGCCTCTCCGCTGGTGGTGCTGTCACCCCGGGTCACGTCGGCCTCCGCATTCATATCCGCTGTGGCCTGGCGGTAGTTGTAATCACGCACGCTGACCCGCTGTGGCACCACCCGGTGGCGACATGCCATGCCCCAGACTGAGTCCTCTCCATCGGAGTGCTGCCCGGAAGGCGGCACTGGCGGCAGAGTGACGATTTCCCCATAGCCCTGGCGGCTATCGTAAAACTCCACCACGTCAATATTGAGGCGGGTGTCGGTCGTAAAGCGGAACCAGATGCCCACTTCACCCAGCAGGCGGGTGATAAAGTGCAGATCGTCCTCACCGTATTGCATCACCTGCTCACGGCGCGGATAGTCGCAGACGAGTGAGAACAGGAAGTCCTGACCGCGCATGCCGTGGCGTTCGCGCAGGATTTTCTCCACAATCTGCGGCACCGACATATCCTGATATATCGCATTTTGGTGAGAACGATCGAGCAACGCCAGGCGCGGCTGTAACGTCAGGGCGTAGTGGGTCTGGTCAGTGGAGGTTTTAAGGCGCTCAAACCCTGTCACCACGCCTTGAATGATACGCACCGGTTGCTGCATCCTGATGCCAGGGCCCCGCTCCACCGGCGCCTGTAGCGTCAGGGAGGCGGTTTTCATTAGCATCATCTCGCGGCTTAACGCATGGTCGACGCAGGTAAACTCAATGCGGTAACTGAATGGCTTACTCAGGGCTTCCTGGCCTTCAAAGGCCAGCACATCAAGAACCGACGGGCACTCTTTAACCGCCAGCAGATGGTGGTTGTGGGTGAATCTTATCTGCGGGTTGTCACTCATGATGCTTCTCCTGCTCCCGCATTAAACGCCAGCGTAATTCCCTGCTCCTCACTCCAGTCCAGCGTTAGTGAAGTCGGTATCTGCTGAGCAGCCATATAACTCAGCAGTTGCTGACTGAGTACCGGCAGGATCTGCTGGTTTAACAGGCTATCGACGTTACGCGCACCGGTGTCCGGCAGCAGGCAGGCAGAAGTCAGCGCATCGTATAACGCATCCGATATATCCGTCGTCAGGCCGTAGTGACGGTGTAACCGTACGCTGACTTGCGCCAGTTTCATCTCAACAATGGTGCGCATGGCCATCGGGCAGAGGGGGCGATATATCACGGTCTGGAACCGGGCCAGCAGTGCGGGTTGGAAGTGGTCGCGTAATATCGGACGCAGCAGTTCATGCAGATCAACGTCCGTGGCGTCGGGTTGCTCGTCCAGCAGCTGCATCAGGGAATCGCTGCCAAGGTTGGAGGTCATCAGAATGACCGTGTTACGAAAGTCGATTTCGCGGCCTTCACCGTCACGCATAAAGCCGCGGTCAAAAACCTGATAAAACAGATTCATTACGTCGCGATGCGCTTTTTCTACTTCGTCCAGCAGGACAATGCTGTATGGGCGCTTGCGCACCGATTCGGTAAGTATCCCGCCCTGACCATAGCCCACGTAACCCGGAGGCGAGCCTTTAAGCTGGGAAACGGTATGCGGTTCCTGATATTCAGAAAGATTAATAGTGATAAGCGATTTTTCGCCGCCGTACATCACATCCGCCAGTGCCAGGGCGGTTTCGGTTTTTCCGGTGCCGCTTGGGCCAACCAGCAGAAACACGCCCTGCGGCCCGTTTTCCGAGGTCAGTCCGATTTTAGAGGCGCGTAAACGCTGGGCGATGGTGTTAAGTGCCGCTTCCTGACCCACCACGCGCTTGCCGATTTCATTTTCCAGGCTCAGCAGTTCCGTCTGCTCGTCTTTCATCAGCGATGAGAGCGGTATGCCTGTCCAGTCGGCAATGACTGTAGCTACGGTGCGCACATTTACATCCACGGCGAGCAGCGGCTGGCTGTGCTGTATCTCCTTTAGTTGTTGTTGCAGGTCATGAGTTTCACTCTGACGGGATATGTCCTGACGAGTCTCCAGTAGCCGTTCGGTCAGTTTCAGCTCCCGCCCGTATTGAGTCTCCTGCTCATCGAGCTCGACAATCAGGCGTACTTCTTCCCGTTCGATAGCTGCCAGCCGCTCTCCGTGTGAGGCATTACCGACCGCGATATCCTCCAGCAGCGCCTGCTTTTCCATGCCGAGCGCGGTGAGTTGCGCGCGGATGCGGGTTAACGGCTCCGGTACGGTATCGAGGCTCATACGCACCCGGGCGCTGGCGGTATCGAGCAGGTCAACCGCTTTATCCGGCAGCTGGCGGCCCGTCAGATAACGGCGCGAAAGCGTAACGGCAGCGCGCACCGCAGCATCGGTTATATGTACGTTATGGTGTTCAGCGTAGCGGGATTTCAGGCCCCGCAGCATCAGGCAGGCCGTGTCGTCATCCGGCTCGTCCACTTTCACCATCTGGAAACGACGCTCAAGCGCGGCATCGCGCTCGAAGTACTGTTTGTATTCGCTCCAGGTGGTGGCGGCAATTGTCCGTAGTTCACCCCGGGCCAAAGCCGGTTTCAACAGGTTGGCGGCATCGGCACCGCCGGCCTGGTTTCCGGCACCGATTATGGTATGCGCTTCATCGATAAATAACAGAATTGGCACCGGGGATTGCTGCACCGCATCAATGACATTTTTCAGCCGCTGTTCAAACTCACCTTTAACGCCTGCCCCCGCCTGCAACAGACCAAGATCGAGGGTACGCAGGACAACGGACTTTAGCGATTCCGGTACGTTACCTTGCGCAATACGCAGCGCCAGCCCCTCCACCAGCGCCGTTTTACCAACGCCCGGCTCCCCCACCAGAATGGGGTTGTTCTTGCGACGCCGCGAGAGGATATCGACCATCTGGCGAATTTCGGTATCACGGCCAAATACCGGGTCGATGTTGCCCCGTCGCGCTTTGGCGGTCACATCGAGGGTAAATTTATCCAGCGCATTCTGGAGCGCCGGGCTGAGTTCGCCCTGTTTTAATCTCGTTGCTTCTGGCTTGCTGATAAGTTCCTCATCACCGGCGGATGAGATTTGCAGCTCGGCTTCTCGTTGCACGTCCGAACGCTCGTCAGACTGCAAATCCAGCAACGGGCGCAGGCTGGCAAACTGGCTCTGGCCCAGGGTCAGCAACGGCCACAGGCCATCGCAGCCCAGAAGTTTCGGGTTTTCCGTCAGCGCCATCAGCAGATGCTGGCTGCGGATCTGTTCCTCGCCTCGTAACGATGCCGCCATCCACGCCTGTTTCAGTAGCGTATTGAGAGCATCAGAAAGCTGCGGGCGGCTGCGCACCGAGCGCGGTAGCCTATCTAACCAGCCCAGTAGTGCCTGCCACATGCCGTCCATATCCCATTCGTAACGACGTGCCATCACCGTGAGATCGCCCTCACCCAACTCCAGCAGTTTGAGCAGCCAGTGTTCCGGCAAAATCTCTGCGTGAGCGCGGGTTTGGCATAAGGAGGCGGCGCTTTCCAGCGCGCGGGCGCAATAGGGATTAAGGCGACGTAACAGGATGGCTGAGTTTTCCATTTCTCTCTTCTCTCTCCAGGCACGCTACCGCCCGTCGCTGTTTCCTGTTTATCAGGAACCCTAAGCGCATCAGGTCTGGCATGCGAGTTGTATGATTTTTTGCAAAACGCCCGTGGTTACAGGCGCTCAGCAAAAAACTGCGGACAGGAAACTCTGCCCGCAATGAGCATTTACCCTAAATAGTTCGAGTCGCAGGAAGGAGGCAAACTCGCAAATCCCCGGGAGCATAGATAACTATGTGACCGGGATGAGCGAACGCAGCCAACGCATCTGCGGCGCGAAATATGACGGGTAAATTAGGCGGTAGTACGTTCATTCCATGAATCGGAATGAATGATGTTGCCGTCTTTATAGGTCCAGGTGATTTTTTCGTAGCGCAGTTCAATCTGCTCGAGGTGGTTATGTCTCTCGTAGGAGGGATCCTTGATGTCATGCATCAGCGGATTCACTTTGACGACTTTCACGTTCTCCAGTTTGGTGTTGAAATATTCAACTTCCTGGCCGGCATCATTAATGCGATACCATTTGAACTCGGCAGATTTCAGGGTCTGCCCCGTAGTAACCGCTTTGTACAGATACGGACTGGATGAATCGATCTCCTTGGTAAACAGGAACGGAGTATGAATACGGGTACCGGTTAGCTTGCCGGTGTTATTGTCGGTGGGGATATACAGGTTATGCTCCTGCGCCACCACTTCGATGCTGCCTTCGCGATCTTTTACATCGACGGCACCTTTGATGTCCGCGCCGCCGTCGTCTTTCAGCCAGAGATAAACGGGAATTGCCATTGGTTACTTCTCCATTTTATTTTGAATAACGTCATCATCCTGCGATGACGCCTGGGGGATGCCGGGCAACTGACAGGCACTGGCCTGCGGTACCAGACTAATTTCGACCCGCCGGTTAAGCGCGCGCCCTTCCGGCTTGTTATTGCTGGCCGCAGGGTGGCTTTCACCATAGCCCTGGACCGCAAAACAACTTTCCGGCACGTCGCCGGTATCACGCATCCAGTTACGCACCGCTTCGGCGCGTTTCTGAGAAAGCGTTTGATTCAACTTCGGATTACCGGTGTTATCGGTATGACCGGCCACCACAATCAGCCAGCCCGGTTTGGCTTTAATACCGACCAGAGAATTCACCAGCATTTTTGTCGAACCGGGCTTCAGGTCTGATTTGCCGGAATCAAACAACGACATGCTGTCGAGACGAATAATTTTCGATAGAGCCGGCGGAGCCTTGGGCTGTGGCTTCAGTTCCGGCGGTGGAGGTGGCGGCACATACGTCCGGATGGCATTCAGCAGCGGTATACGCAACCGCGCCCCCTGGTAAAGACCCAGGCTCATCCGCAGCGGCTCGCCGTAACGTGCCCAAAAATCCAGCTGCGACGCATCCTGATGCAAGACGTTAACCGCGTCCGCCTTCAGGTCGTAATCCTGCATGGAGATGCTGTCGTAGCGTTGGATATCAAAGCTCAGGCGCTGAATAAGCTGGCGGTTATTCCAGCCGCTGCTGAGCAAGGCCACACTCGCAGCAAGGGTGAAGAGCATCACCCCGCAATGCCAGGTTCGCTGACGCGGCGTCATGCCGTGACCTTCCGGCAGTAGCGGCAGCATAAAGTCAGGAAACTGCGGCATCACCGTGCTGTCCGTTCCTGCCGGTTGCCAGCCCGTAACCTGGTGCATTGCGGTGTGCCCCGAAAGCCAGGCCGTCCAGATCGAAGATGCAAGACTGCCCGCGAGGATTGGCCCGAGCCCCCATAGCATCGCCGTTGGGGTGATGATGGGAATGTCCGGATTTGGGTCAGTAAAAACCGCTCTGACGTGATTGTAGAGCCAGCTCATCAGGCTGTTCATCAGCACCTGCTGTTGCATAGCCACTGTGCCGCCGTTAGCGACCCATGCCGCAACAGGCTCAGGGGCTACGGCTGCCTGCCAGACGCACATCCCTCGCTCTGGAATGTCGGCCTGCCAGACCATGTCGTTCATCATCGCGCTGCCCGCCAGGGCATTCAGCACCAGCGGAACATCATGCCCGGTATCGCGACGCAGCTGACTGATTTGCCAGCGCAGGGTTAACAGACGGCTGGCAAGCCGCTCGCTATCAGCGTGTTTTTGCGGGCAGAGACTTACCATTACGGATAACTGCCGCCCCCACTCCGGGCGTAACCAAAGCAACTGGCGGGCAACCTGCTGCGGGCTTTGATTTTCCTCTACCCGAATCCAGCATCCTTGAGTGACCGTCAGCACCTGAGATATTTCTGGCCAGGCCTGTGGCAGGTCGCCGCAAACCAGCACCACCGGCTGGCGATATGCCGCCTCCGGCAGGCCTTCGAGCCGCAGCGTTATCGCCTGTGCCGCTCGGCGACTCGCGGCATACCAGACCGCGCTAATGATCCCCAGCAGCGTAAGCAGTATAAGAACCGACATCGGGCGTGATACCGGCAGAAATAGCAGGCACACCACGGCACTCAGAGCGGCCCCCCAGAAAGCCAGTCCCCGTAATTGTATCGGGCTCATTTAACCGCCCCGAGCAGCAATGTGATTAGCGTCTGATCCAGCCAGTAATTCAGCCCCCACCACAACGCGACCAGCGCGCAAATACCCAGGCTAATTCTCACCGGCCATGAGGTTAGCCAGCCGCCAGGACCATAACCTGCGCGGCTTTCCACCAGCACCGGATGAGTTTGTGGAGTGCCAAAGGGAGGAACATGCTCGCTAAGTGCCTTTACCAGACGCTGGCGTTGCGGATCGTGAATCGCTCGATAGCCGCCAAGGAAACCCAGCATCATGATACGGTGAAAACAGGTGAGTACCACAGGCTCCGGGCAAGGATCACGCAAAACGTCCCGCATCCGGTCGCACAGCGTGTCACCCGCATCCATAGTGCCAAGGAAATAGCCCTGTAATGGAATGTCATACCACTGCACGCATGCATCATCTTCCACACCGCGCCCTTTGACCGCTTCGTCTATCAGGGCACAAACCGCAGTGAGAATATGCTGACAACTGGCATCATCCAGCCCGCTCTCTTTTAGACTTTGCTGGACGCGCTCCAGATCGGCGACACAGCGCTCCCACAGCATTCGCCCTTCACCTTCCTGAAACCGCGGGCCGTGGTACAGGCTGATAACCTGTAGCCAGGCATTCTGCAGCAAGGCATCAATGTCGATAGTCGCGGCTGCGCCGCGTGGGTGCTCATTCATGTTCTCAATACCGCAAAGAGTTCAAGTTCAGGCTCACCGAGCATTCCCGGGACATAAAACATACAACTACCGCTCTGGAGCATTTCCAGAGCCAGAGGATGGGCCACATCAAGACTGAAATACTGATTTTCCAACCGCAAGGGGATAGCGGCCGGTACGTGGCGCAGCGGTTTGAGCGGTATCCCTACCCGTGAGGAATTAACGCTTCCCCTCACATGGTCCGGGCTACCCACCTTGCACTGAAGCGGGAATTGCTCCTGTAACTGGGCCACCGGCATTGGGGAACGCACAGACAGGTAGTAATCCGCACCTTCGCGCAGGCGTGGGTCATGCAGGCGAGCCTGCCAAAAGTGCAGACGCTTGTCGTGTTCAAGCTCGATGGAGACCACCCGAGACGGCAGGCTCGCTTCCAGTAAGTCACTCAGGAGGTCAAACAAGGGCGGGAAAACCGCGTTCAGCTGGTCATGCCGATAGGCCGGAATTGCGCTGGCCTGGTGCTCAAGAGAGAAAGTAAGCAAACTCCCGGCCAGGCGTGAAAGCTCGGTATGCAGGCGTTCAGCCGGACTATGCAAATCGCGCTGAAACTGGCCCAGCACCGGAGCCGCACTGTTTAGTGCATTCAATAACCAGAACAGCGATACGTCAGCCACCGCAAAATCCGCCATGCGCTCATTACTTTCGCGGCGCATTGCCATCAGGCGGCTCAGACGGGCGCGCAGCTGAATAAGCAGCTGTTCAAGCTGAGCCACCAGCCAGCGGCTGCTTTGCACGGTTAGCAGCGGCGGGAGAAAAGTATCATCCAGCATCCACACGCCCTGGGAGTCCTGACACAGACGGGCCATCGGACAGGTCAGATAATCGGCATTATTTTGGTGGGCGAAGCGCAACGTCAGCTCAGACTGCAACACGGCAATCTGCCGGGAGTCATCGCCAAACTGATTGCGCACATCATGCCAACGCTGGCGAAACCGCACCGGACGTTCAGCCACCTCATCGGGTTTCAGGCAATTGCCGCCGTTAGCACGCAGCAGAGGCAGCGCCAGCAGCACGACGACCTCATCCGTTTCGCCACCCAGAGTTAGTACCGGCGGCAACGCATCGGCGTTATCGGTGTCAATAAGCGTGCCATCCTGAAAGCGAACATGCAGCCTGCGGGCCTGTAAGCGGCCAAGTTTCAGCATATCGGGCTCAAATACGGCCTCAATCACTCCCCATGGATGATTGAGGCCCATCCGGGCAATGCATTCCACCGTCCAGGACGTATAAGCGGCCTGCTGCTGAAAATGTTGAGGGGCAATCATGATCCCCCTGCCCCATAACGGTTGTTCCGTTTTCATCGGCTTCCTGCCTTAGGTTGGTGTTACGATTTCGCCTTCGGCATTTGGGAAACCAGCGACAGATTGACGTCCATTCCTTCCACCTGGAAATGCGGAATGGCGTAAAGTTTCACGCGGAAGAACCCTGGGTTATCTTCAATATCTTCCACCGTCACCTTCGCATCGCGCAGCGGATGGGAGGCCTGGAGTTCGTCACCCGGATCGGTCATTTCGGTGACCAGGCCACGCACCCAGGTATTGAACTCTAACTCAAGCAGGCGGCGATCCTTGGTGGTGCCAATGTTTTCCCTCTGAATCAGCTTCAGATAGTGCGCGATACGCGACAACAGGAAGATGTACGGCAGACGGGCGTTAATACGGCTGTTAGCAGTCGCGTCCGCGGTATCGTACAGGGCCGGTTTTTGGGTGGAGTTGGCAGAGAAGAAGCACGCATAGTCGCGGTTTTTGTAGTACGACAGAGGAATGAATCCCAGGTTAGCAAATTCAAATTCGCGAGTTTCCGGGATCATCACTTCTGACGGGATCTTCACCTGGTTGCCAGTGCCAAGATCATAAAGATGGATTGGCAGGTCTTGTACTGCACCACCCGCCTGCGGGCCGCGAATTTGCACACACCAGCCGTTATTGATGAAGCTTTTCACCATGTTGGCGGCAAACGCAAACGAGGCGTTAGTCCACAGGTACTTATCGTGATCCGGGCCTTTTACTTCTTCTATGTAGTTAAAGCTACGAACCGGTACGGTATCCGGGCCATAGGGCAGGCGCCCCAGCACACGCGGCATGACAAGCCCAAGGTAGCGGCTATCGTCTGTATCACGGAAGCTCTTCCACTTAATATATTCGGCGCGGTCGAAGTAGTTGCCGATATCCTTAATAGCAGCGACTTCTTCCATGGTTTGCTTCTGGAAAAATTTAGGGCCAGCGGAACCGATAAATGGCATGTGCGCGGCAGCAGAGACTTTAGAGATATTACGCATCAGGGCCACATCCTGCGCCGACGCATCAAATTCATACGCCGAAATCACGGCGGCAATGGGTTCTCCGCCTGGAGTGTCATACTCTTCGATATAAGTCTGGCGGTAGAGACCACTTTGGATAATCTCAGGTGAGTCCTCGAAATCCTGACGCAGCTCCTCCTTAGACAGATCCAGAATTTCCAGCCTCACGTTTTGACGAAAATCCGTTTTATCCACCAGGGATTTCAGGCCACGCCACACTGATTCGATTTTCTGAAACTCATCGTTATGCATTATTTCGTCAAGCTGACGGCTGATTTGGAAATCGAGCCCGGCGATGTGGTGGTCTAATAATGTTTTATCGAGTTTTTCAACTTTCTGTCCGGATTTTTGTAAGCACTGCATAAAAACCTGGACGGCTGCGGTAACGCGCGCATCGGCAGAGGTTTCTGCCATGACGGAATTATCTTCAAAGCCATTTAGGTCGCCAATCTCAGTTACCGGTGTTAAGTTTATTTTTTCAAATAGCGACGCATAAACACTATTTTTAGACGACATACTTTCTATTGTCGCCGCCCCGGTCAGGTTCTGAGTTTGATTATTATTTACTGACATCAGCATTTTTCTCGATAGTATTCAGTTAAAGTTTCCAGATATTAATTCTGGCCGGGAGCAAGCGCATTTAGCTCACTACGCAATTCATCTGAAAGCGCTGGGTCTTTTAAAATAAGCTCCAGTTCCTTCCTAAAAGTTACGTTATCAAGCAAATTAGATTTTAAATCGCGAAGCAAATTACGCATGGCGAGCATCGCGCGCAGTTGGGGAATTTGTCGCGCCACGGCTTCAGGCTCAAAATCCTTCATATCTTTAAATGTGAGTCTCACATTCTCTTCTGAACCATCATTAGCCAGCGTATTATTTACAACGAGATTAACTTCGGGATTAAGCTCTGCGAGAACGCTATTAAAATTATTCTTATTAATATTGATTTTCTCGCGCTCAGACAGCGTACCGCCTGCTTTGCCATTGCTAAAATCACCAATACCCAGGAGCTTTAGCGGTAATTCTATTTTTTTCTGTGCCCCACCGGTTACAAGATCTAACTTTATATTTACGCGCGCACGAGGTATCTCATTCTGAAAGGATTCAGACATGTATATTTATCTCCTGAATGTATTAATCATTTCCATATAGGTAATGCTTTATATAAAAACATCATTAGCGTAATGAGTGAGATTTATTTTAACCATTGAATTAACATCGCGTAAAGAGTCAAAAACAGGAACATTTTTATCTCAATGTTTATTATTGCCAGGTTTTCTATAATACCCAACCCCTGACTAGCCGCGCTGATAAAAGGCTTCATTAGATAAAAATGTATAAACCTGAGGTTTTTAAAATTAATAACATTCATCAAAATAGAGCATGTAAGCCCCAAATATTGAAAATTCTCAAACGATAGATTCTGAGACCTGCATCAAAGCCTAAATAGGTTGGACTGTCTTTATCAGTTTGAGATATCTAGCCATGGTCGTCGATTACAGGCCTCTTACTTGCAGAATGGAAAGCTAAACATCAGAAGCAAACTGACCCAGAAGATGCGTAATGACATCGGGTTTGTCTGCCTGAGCAAAATCCGCTCGAAATCCTTTTTGTTAGGTTCGGACAGTAACAGCAACCGTGTTAACAAACGTCCGGGTAAATCCCGGCAGCCTACAGCTTAGGATGAAAAAAATCCGCGCTACCGACAGTTCTCTGACTTGAGGGTTCCGCTCAACCTGCCCCGCTCACCGCTAAGGGCTTCTGCATATAACGATTTATCTGCTCTGAAATCTGCCCTGAGCGCAGCTCCGGGCGCTATCCATAATCGCTTAAACCCAGCCTAAGCTAAATTTTAATAATAATGGTCTTTTTTTGGCACCCCGCTCGGCCATAGGCATTCGATAAGCGTCAGATAACGGCCCGACGGGTAATCGTAAAAAATGCTTACCTGAAAAATGCCGACGAGAAAACCTCTGATATCCCTGGGCAGGCGGAGTCTTCCTGCCCGCCCGGCGTGGTAGAGAAGGAATACCGCATTGAAATGTGTATTCGCCAATACTGGCCGAATAATATATCGTGGCCCTTAAGCTGATATTATTAATATTGTTAATTATAACGCTGCGCACAATCAATATGGCGCGTTTTTTTGACAATATTTAAATCTCAACAACATGATCTATCTGATAATTTAACTTAAGTTCCAGTATATTTTTTCGTCCGCGCATTGTTTTTTTATCCGTCGTTGCTATCGTTATTTACGGGTCTGCTGCCCCGGTATTTTCCACTCAGTCGCCATAACCTAATAATATTTGTGAGGTATGACTATGCCTGCAAAAAAAAACCATCCCGGATAGCACGCCATGCGAATCGGGCAATAAAATTTTTCATTTTTGCGATATACCCGTCATTCTTATTTATTTCTTATTCTGGCGTGTTTGTATCGTCATGAAACTGACGGTATTTATCGATGCAAGCCGATGTGCGACTTGAAGATACGGATATAATTGGCTGCCTGGCAGTCAATTATTTACCCGTTATTTTATTCACCAGACGGATACAATTATTATGCCAACGAATACAATTTCTCAGGCCGACCGCGACGTCATTAAACAAGTTGTTAATAAATATGCTAACAGTGGTCTGTTTTTTATTGATGCCCGGGATCCGCTGCTGGAGCGTTTTTATCAAATCCAGCTACAGCTGGCCAATGTTAATCAGGCCAACTTTCCGGCCTTTAGCAACCAGTGGAGCGCGGCGAAACATCTGGCCAATAATACCGGGTCACTTGTTCAGGCCTTTAACAGCACAGGCACCGTCCAGCCGGTGTATAGCATCGTAGGGCTGGACTCGCAGGATGGCCGCCGCTACACCGCCTGTGCCCTGGGTTCGCTGCCGGTTCCTGCCACCAATGTTACCCAGACTCTGGGCCTGTTTGACGCTGAAGCAAACACCACCGGTACCGTGAGATACACCAAAGATTATGTGAATGCCGCGCACTGCAATATTACTGCCGAGGGTGATTATAATAATGGTATTCAGGCCAGTGAAAATATCGTCTCGGTCATCTACACCTTTGCGCAAACGATTAATGGCCAGACTGTTTACGGTGCCGAAATTATTGCCACTCAGGGTTATCCACAGTTAATTAAAAATATTTCACCGACCAACGTTAACGCCAAAAAAGAAATAAAAATCTGCCTAACCCGCGAAGCCAGCGACTGTGATTATCGCACCACTAATTTTAATGACGTCAGAATACCTATTGAAGGGTATATTAACTTCTTTGGTAATATCGACACCAGCGGCGGCGTGGTTAAAGATGGCTTTAATTCAATTTATCTTATACGCGAACGCGCCGGTGGCAGCCCTATCACCCCATCGGGTGATATGAATATATTTCATAATGGGAAAACCATTGTATCCGGCAGTAAATTATCCTGGAACCTGGACTGGCTAAAATTTAATAAAGCCGATTTCGATTCCGGCGAGCGTGTCTATTATGTATTTAAAGTGGGCATTTCGGTTGCCGGAAAACGTATTATTAGTTTTATTACCAACGCTCCGGAATCAATCGCTCCCGGACAAAAATTGTTGAATACCGTGGTTCTGGAACCGATGCAAATCGTTTACGGATGCCTTGAAAAACACACGCTGATTTTAATGGCCGATGGCCGCCAGAAACCTATCTGCGAAGTCCAAAGCGGTGAATGGGTTCTCTCCCAGGATGAAAGACTGCTGCGCGTGGAGGATGTTATCACCGGCAATGAGTCCCGCTCGATAAAAATCCGCTTTACCGGGCCGGACAATGCGCCCGCAGAGCTGATTACCAGCACCGGCCACCCTATCTGCACCGATCGCGGTATCGTCATGGCTCAGGAGCTGACTACTACCCATCTATTGATGAGTGTAACCGGGCCGTGTGTTATCTCAGAGGTACTTGCCAGCGCCGACCCCATCGATGTTTATAACCTGCACCTGTCTACCGACGATCCGGTCGCCGATAAGCTGCACGGCCGTAGCACTATGTATGCCAACGGCGTCCTGGTAGGCGATATTCAAATGCAGTACCGCTGCGAAGATGAATACCACCAGCGCCCGGTTAACGTGCTGGAAAAGCTGCCTGAGGAGTGGCATCAGGATTATAAAAACTACCTCGCGGCTGACGGGAGGTAGCGCTATGTATCAGGGCTACCCGGATTTTCAGCAAATCTTCACCTGCGACGATCGGCGCTTTATCGGTGCCTGGCAGCAGGAAGATATCTGTTACCTCTACCCTGACGCCCTGGCGATCCGTGATATTCCGCCGCTCGCCTTCGCACTGGATATTATTCGCAGCCAGAGCCAGAAACTGATCTACGGTCGGCTCAATTTTACGACCCAGTTTCAATACGCCAGCACCCAACAACTGGAGCGCTTTAAGCAGAGTTATCCGCAAAAAGCCATCCAGATATTACCGATCAATGCCTGGCGGCTGGGCTTTTACGCCCCCAGCGGTTTTTCCAGTTCGCTGAACGATAACCGCTACGATCCCACCTGGTATTCTGCCCGGGACAGTGAATTTATTATCGTGCTCGACGCCAGCGCCGCCCAGTTGGTGGAGAAAACGCTGATTGATGGCATTTTCGGCTTTAATGCTCGTCAGGACGGGTTTATCGCCGGGCTATCTCCGCGCCTTGATTATCGCGTGGAGTTCAACCCGCAGACGGTTCTCACTACACTGGCCAATGGAGTACCCGGCGCAACGCATCAGGCAGATGGCCGTACGGTATTCGGTTACGAGGTGTTAACCCAGTTTCTTGATGATAATCTTGAGCAACTGGGGCTGGATATCCGCCCGGCCTTCAACCCGCCAATCCTGGCGGAGCGACGGCTATTTTGTCAGGCATTTCTCGACCGGCTATTTAACAGTTTCGGCGCACCGTGGTTTGGCCCTGCCGACAGCAACACTACCTATATCAGCCTGCCGTCGGGGGCAGCCGGTCGCGAGATCTACACGCTTAGCGAACTGACGCTAACTCAGCGCCCTGTCTGCTTTACGCTCGACCCATTCGCAGCCGCCCAACAGATAATCAAACAGTCCAAAGGCGAGATTATTCACCGCACCACCGCGCCGCCGATGCCTCCTGATGCGCTGGATATTGGGCTGTATTACGCCTTTCCGCCGGGGCTTACCGAAAATGCAGCGCTGGATGTGCAGGTCAACGTACCGGACGGCCCGCTCTATCCGCAGCCCCAGTCGCAAACCGAACCGCTGAGTGGTGCGGATAATCACCTGAACCTGCGCTTTATCAATAGCAGCTTCGATGATGACATCACCTGTAGTTATCAGCTGCGTATCACCTGGCCCTCAGCCGCCGGGCATCAATCGCAGACCGGGCCGCTTCAGGACTTCTCACCGCCGTCGCTGGCGCTAGATAGTCAGGCCATGCCTTGCCGTTTTCTCACGCTAAATATTGATAACGGGCTGGCCCACAGTGCCCTGCTGGAGGGAACCTGCCAAAACGCAGGTTACAGCCAGCGGGTGCAATTAACCCAACTGAAACCGTGGTTCAGCGTCCCGCTGCCGGATGGCGCTCCCGATACACGAATCATCCTCACTGCTTACGAACTTACCAGCGACCGCCGGGTGGAGCTGCCCGCCGCGGTTACGCAATCCGCCACTATCGGTGCCTGGAGCTTCCCGCAGTTTGGCGCTCAGCGGGCGCAAATTACCGTCCGACTGCCACCCGATATGGCCCGTGCCACGCTCTGGCTGCGGGATGAAAGCACGCAGTCAGAAACGCCGCACACGGTGAGTCGCCAGCAGCCGGTCTTCGAATACCGCTGGACTGTCACCTCAATTTTTGCCCCGGGTTTTAGCTTTAAAACGCCCGGCGGTACGTGGTCAGACTATATGACCGGCGATCAAACTATTGAAATTAAGGCCAACCCATGACTAATACCGATCTCAACCCCGAACAGCTATTAGAGAACTTTTTTCTGCTGCCTCCGGCATTTGCCTTCTACGACCAGTTAAAGATACCCGGCACCTTTAGCTATGGTCGCATGGTACCGGAACTATCCGTCACCACTAGCGGCGAGCGCATCAGCACCCTGCACCTGATAACCAGCCCCGGCGGCGGGCTGGCAACCTTTATTGCCCCGACATTACCCGTCGACCACGAGGCGCTGCTGGCCTATATCCGGGGAAAAATTGCCCCGTCGGAGCCTGATATCAGGCTCGAACAACTCAACATCCAGCAGACCATCAATCTGCGTTTTATCAACGGTGCCAACGGTAGCTCATATCTGGTGCCGTTTAGCGAGGCCAAAGCTCCCCTGACCCATGCCGAAAGTGCGCAGCTGATAGCCGCGATTCAGGGCAGTAAAAACCAGGCATACCTTAGCGCGCAGACCCGCTTCAGCGTCAACTGCCAGGCCAGCGGTATGCTCCAGGCCGACTGGGCGCAGTTTTTACGGCTGGCATTCCGCGATGACGCCCGCGACACCACCGCACTGACCCGGCTGATTAATCAGCAGATAGACCAGGGAACCATTACCCTGGCCCAAAGCTATAAAAATGCGCCTGAGGCTTCCACACAAGAACAGGTGCGCGAGCGGCTGGTTAACCTGGCCGCATTAATGGCCAGTGATACTTTGAAAGGCATCACCCGGATTGATCAGATCCCTGACAAGGTTAATTACGACATCAACTACAGCACCAGCGTCCCCCAAAGCTATCTGCTGGAGTATGACCAGGATCTGGCCCTGGCCGAGCTCCTGCCTTTTGACCAAATAGTCTCTTTTGACCCCACGCCGCTGCCGGAACCCTCCCGGCCGGATAAGCCTGTCAAACGCCGCCAGTGCACCGTCGGGCTGGGCTTTGCCCCTAAGACATTTAATATCACCGCTCTTGAGCTGAGCTGGGGCGGGAAAACCACGCCCATGTCCTGGCCATTGTTCGCGCCAGTCACTCTCGATGGGGAGGATACCGACCAGGAAATAACCCTGAAAGTCACATTCGCGGACTATACGACTTACAGTAAATCGCTGTTCTGGCAGCCCAATATCACCCTGCAAACCGAAGATATCGGCTTCTGTACCGTGGAATTCGATGCGAGGCACCTGGCAGATGAATTCGACACGATTTCGGGCACCGCCAGCTGGATCCCCAGCGACCCCAGAGTGAAAAAACAGAACTTCACTTTCGCCTTTTCAAAACAACAGTGGCAGGCGGTGTGGCTGGTGAACGCCCACGCCGACGGCCTGAGTGGCCGCATTGAATATCGCTGGCAGGGGAAGACCAAGGGCATCTGGTCGAAAAAATATGACTCCGGCCTCCAGCAATCCACCGTTAGTCCTATTGAGCTGCAATACCACTCCCAGGCATAACCATGAGGAAATGCACATGTTAACTACGGCCTTACAGCAATCGATAAAAATCCCCGTCAAGGATTTTTTGGGTCTGAAAGAATACGCCTGCACCTGCTATGGCGACAATAACGACAAAAACGTGTTCTACGTAGTTCCGGAAGTCCCTATCTACGCCGAGCGGGACGGCAAGCCGCAGTTTATGTTCTATAAATACCGCGGCGACGATATGGTCGGCGGCTACGCGATGTTTAACGTGGTTCTGCCTCAGCCCGACGACAATTTGAAAAACCAGATTATCGCCCGACTGGTGAAGGCGATTCCGGATCAGATTACCGCTAAATCCAAACTCATTGTCACCTACATTAAGGCCAACGAGGCCCTGAACGCCGATCCGACCAATAAAGATAAGCTGGCGACCCGCGACCAGGCCCTGAAGAATAGCGGGCTGACCGAGGAGCAGGCGACCCGCTATAGCGAACAGTACAACCCAAGCCTGGGAGACGATCAGTTCTTTAAAGAGCTGATGCCGGACGAGTCGAAGGACATAGAACTGCGCCAGCCTAACTACTCCAATGCACAGGTCTCACTTATCATCGACGATAATAAAGACTTTTATCGCCAGATCCCCTCAACCTTCACGCCGTCGGGCCTCGGCGATAACAACACGGTATTCAGCCTTTCTCTGACCGGCCCCGGTGCAGCCCTGTTTGAGCAGGCGCTGAGTGGAACCAGCGTCAACTCCAATATCGGCATTCGCTATAACTTTAATCTCGACGCCTCGCTCCCGGCGGCCAAAGTGACGGTAAGCTATAGCAGCGAGAAAACTAAAGAAGTCTCCCAGACCATTACCCACCACACCTGGTCGGCCGATGAGAAGAAAATCGAGCGCAAGTTTATCGAAGCTGGCGCTATCTCCATCAAAGTAGAGGCCGATCTGCCGGCCGATAAAATGGGCATGACCGCTGAGCAGTATGCGGTGTGGAAGAAGAGCCTCGAAGATTGGGGGCAGAAACAGGTGGAGCAGATTTTAAGCAGTCAGACCGGGCTGGATATGAGCCTCGACCTGCTCAACGATGCCGATGGCTATAAGAAATTCACCGAGAGCCTGAGCAGCACCCAGAGCTTTACCCGTACCTATGAAGAAAACTCAGCGGTGTCGTTCTCCATCGCCCCGCAAAACCTGCTGCCAAGCATCTCTTCGCTGGTGGGACAGGGCAATATCGACCAGTATTTTAAAGCCTATGACCTGGACGATCCGTTCTTCCGCTATCTGCAACCTGAATTCCAGGTGAGCCGCAACCTGTCTAAATACAACATCGAAAACATTGTCGTCACTGCCAAATACGCCAATGCGCCGCCCAGCACTCTGGTATTTAGCAAAGATAACAGCGAACCGCAGAAAACCGACCGCTGGTATGTGGACGATAAAGCCGGGTATCTCTACCGCTATTCCTACGTGGTAAACTTCTCCGGCAGCCACGCCAAACCCTATCACTCCGGCGAAATTGAAGTACTGGAGAGCCGTTTCCAGATGATTCAGGCCGAGAAATGCGGCGTGGTGTATGCCGATATCACCTCTTTGATAGCGCCGCAGGGCTGGGATTTGTTCAGTCAGGTGCTGGTAAAATCGCAATACGCCGATAAGAACAACAACATTGAACTCAAAACCGATACTCAGCTTCTCAATGCCACCAGCCCGCAGCCTAAGCCGTTTATCTACCCTATTGGTATGGAACCGCAGCAGCCTATTTATTACAGCGCTGAGTACTACACCAAAGACGGTAACACGCTGATTTATGTGCCGCCCGGTTCGGCCAGCCCTCAAGATCCGAACTACGCCACCACCCGCGACGATCAGTTCCAGATAGATAACCCGCTGCCGCGCCCGCAAACCTACAGCGTAGTGTTCCAGGCGAAAAATAAGGATGTCGAACTGGCGATTTTTGAGATGACGCTGGGTTATCGCAAATATAACTTCCGCCAGACCAAAAGCCTGACGGTGGATCAGTTCCCTAATGGTCTGGCCAATAAGCCGCTGACCTTTAACTTGATGCCGGACTCCTACTCCAGCGAGCTGGAGGGCAGCTATAAAGTGACGCTGTTCTATTCCGATGGCCGGGATCCGGTGGAGCGTACCGAACCGGTCACCTCCACCATTGTGAGGATCGTCTGCTGATTGATTAACCCTCATCGGGCGCTGGCTTACCGCCTGCGCCCGCGTTACCGGCCGTTTTCTTTGCATGGGTAATCGCCATGGCTAATACCGTGACCACAGAAAACATCAGTTTTATCCGCGCCAGCCAGGATAGCCCGGTATTTTACTACTGCGCGGCGGCCCCCACCCTGACGCGCCACGACGATGGCACGCCGGTGGTGCGGCTCCAGATTTACCGGCGCAGCGGCGATAAGCAGGACATTTTCTATGCCAGCCTGATGCTGCAAACCGAACTGTCCAGCACTTATGCCGAAGCTGAAGCCGCCGCCCGACACAACCCGGAGATCCCACCCGGCGCGCCTCTGCTGCCGTTACAGGTTATTGCCTGTAGCGCCACGTTGAATATTCCTCAGATTGCACCTAAACAGACTGCCGACGCCTCGCTGGGCGGTCTACAACGGTGCTACCTGCTGACCCGTCTGAACGATCCGGCCCAGATCCAGTTACTGGCCGCGCTAATGCGCGACCCGGCGTCGGTGCCTGTCGCCGTCAGCTATAAAGTGGATTATCTGCAAGCGCTGCCGCCGGCCACTTTTGAACTGGTAGCCAAATGGGAAGAGGTATATCGCTACGTGCAGACGGCGGTCGGGTTTAATATTTTTATTGCCCATCTTGGCATTGACGATATCGCCAGCCAGTTGATTTCTCAGCGGCTGGTACAGATTAAAACCCGAGACACCGACCCTAATGGCCGTATAGCGGAAGCCGGGCGCGAGCTGACCCAAATCTTAATTGCCGAGTTTTTTACCCCGGTGTTCGCCCCGCCGCAGCCGGAAACTCCGCCCGCTTTTGGCTTCTATTTACAGCAACTGACGGTGGCCGATTTTAGCCAGCGTAGCCTGAGCGCCAGCCTGACCACCACCACCGTGGTCAAGCGCTCTATCTTCCCTCAGGCGCGCTTTGCCGAACTCATCAGCGGCAGCGATTATCAGGCCCAGGACGCCATCGTCATGACCGATCTTCAGGACGATTTTTTCTCGCGGCGGCGCGTTAATGTGAACCTGCTGAACCCCAGGCTGGATGACAATATCCAACTGGTGGCGGCCGCACTGAATTATGGTAACGACTCAGCATCGCTGCTATTCCGCCGCGATAAGCCAGATACCCAGCCCTTCTCCGCCCCTAGCCAGCTAGACCCACAAACCCACAAAATGCTCTGGCCGGTGAGCTACGCCTTTACCGTTTATCTGGCCCAATCGGTGGGGGGCATCTCCAGCATCACCTCGAGCGTTATGGAGACCTCTCTGGACGATATCTATCTCGATGTTGAGTCGCTGTGCAGTCGCTACGATTTCACCCTCGAAGCGGTGTCTGACTTTAACTGGCAGTGGTACCGCTCGGTGCTGGTGACCCTGAGCTACAGCCTGCTGCCGGACGGCAAAATCTTTACCGCCAAGAGCTTTCGACTGAGCCGTGAAACCCCAGGCGATAGCTATCCGCTCCTGCTACCAGACCCGGATCGCTATCAATTCTCGGTCACCTGCCAGTACACGCCGGAAGACAACTCGCCGCATATCCCGGTGAGCCGCACCCAGCCCACCGGCCAGGATGTTTTGATCTTTTCCCGGCTCTATCCCCAGCGCCAACTGCGGCTGGAGGCCGGCTTTGACTGGCAGAAGGTCGATCAGGCGCTGGTATTTGTCGGCTATGGTTACGCCCCGGATGCTCCCATGCTGCGCCAGACCTTTACCTTCAACGCCGATAACCCGGCTCCCCAAGAATTTAGTGCCGACAGCCCCGACCCGCTACGTCGCCTCATCAGCCTTGAGGTCTTTATTAGCTATCTCCCTGGCCAGTCGGAGCAAGACCGGGAATACACCACCACCACCGATGCCGACTACTTCGATATCGCCAACTACCCGTAAGGAATCGCTATGTTATTGTTGAGAAAAAAAACTGCGACCATCAAAAACATCACTTTCTTTGCCGATGACTCGGACGAAAATCAGTTCTGGTACCTGCCGGAGGATATTCACCTGGCCGAACGCGACGGCAAGCCGGTTTTCTCGCTGATCAAATATACCGGCGATGGCAGCGGCCAGCAGGGTGGCTACCTCAACTTTGAGGTCAACACTCTGGTTACCGATGCCGAACTAAAAGCGCCGTTTGAAGAGTATCTGCGTAAGCTGGGCGTTAGCCCTAAAAATGCCCGTCTGGCGCAGGTACCGTACGATAACGGCACGGTGAACTTCTTCGTACTCGATGCCAAAAACGCCAACGGCGAACTGATTAGCGCCCAAAGCCCCAGCCTGTTCGCCAGCAATAGCGCGATTTTCAGCGCTAAACTCTCCCCGGAACAGACCGTGATTCTGGAGTCGGCATTTAATAAGGCCCAGGCACCGGCCGCCGTAGCCTATAACCTCTCTTATACCGGCATTACTCCAGCGCTCAAGGTCGAAGTAGAGGCCACGTTTGAAAATGTTTATACCGAATTCGAAGCCAAATTCGGTGCCAATATCCCCATTCCGGTTGAAACGCCGGCCAGCTTCTGGCTGGGCTTTGATAGCGTGATTAAAAAGCTCGAGCAGGATCAAAAGCTCATTATTAAAGTGACCGAAAGCATGCCGGGGGAAGAGGCGGCAAAAGAGAAGGAATGGGCGCTGGATTTTGTTAAAGAAGAGATTCTCAAGAGCTTCTTCCACGCCGAACTGAAGCCTAACGAAGATAACAATGCCCAGGCCAAATCCACCAGCGCATCGATACTGGAAGCCCTGTTTGCCAGCGCAGCCGAAAAAGACGGCGGTGAAGGCGAAGATAAAGGTAAAGGTAAAGGCGGCCTGCTGCCCTGCGCCTCTCTGGATCTCAAGCTGGTGCGCCAGCAAGAAGCTAAGCGCCTGAACTTTAACTACACCTCATCAAAAGCCCTCAGCCAGTCGGCGGTGCCGCAAAACTTTATTGGCAGTAAACTGCTGCGGGCAGCCAAACAGCCGCCTTACTTTATTGAAGTGAATGTAAACGACCCGTTCTTCCAGCAGGTAGAACTAACGGTACTCGGCCCCGACGGTTTTGATGAATACGGATTAAAGGCCGCAGCAGTGAGCATCAGCTATAACAACTCTAATTACAGCGTACCGGCATTCACTAAAGAAGACGGTGAATGGCAAAAAACCATCTCGCGCAGCCGCAACCTTAACGAGCCGTTCAACTATCAAGGCTCCTTCACCTTTAAGTCCGCCGCCAGCTCCGGCTGGGAAGGTAGCAGCAGCTATCCGTTTAGCAACAACCAGTCTACCGCCCTTATCAATCTCGCTCCGGGTGACCTGCTCACCTTTAACGAAATTGAAATTCTGACCGATGGCAGCTTTGACTGGGACAAGTACAACCAGGTCATCGTCGAGGTGAATTATGTCGATGAAAACCAGCGAAAAAAAACCAAAAAATATACCTTCAGCCACAGCAAGTCAGACTCCCAGTACTTTAAATACCGCTGCCTGACCGACAGCCCGTGGAAGGTGGGTCATACCATCACCTACTTCCTGGTTGGCGGCGCGAGTAAAGTTGTCACCGGCGAAGAAAATCAACCGGCGATCATCATTCAGAACGTCGAGTAAAGGAGCCGCTATGACGACACGCATCGCCGCGGCCCTGCCCGCCGCCTGGGGCCAGCTGGTGGACGGATTATGTCGCCAGGCCTCTTGGCTGCAACCAGTTCTGGCGGAGGATATCGCCCGCTTTAGCCAGCCCCGGCTGGACAGCGGTTATCTCGCCGCTGCCGCTGGTTCCAGCCTGCTGGGCTATAACGGCAGCCCGCTGGAATTCACGGTGACTACGGCGCGGCCACAAGGGTTGTCCTGCACCATGGATCCAGTGTTGCCGCAGTATCTGGCCCCGCGCCGGATAGATGTGCTGCGCCCGGAGTATTACCGGCTGGCGGCCACCTCGCCCAGTCGGGCCAGCGACCACTGCCTGAATGCCGTGGCCCGCTGGCAGGCACCGTCGGCCCCGGCACTGCGCTTCGGCTCGTGGCTGGGGCGCAAATATGATACGGATGGCGTCGCCACCAAGGTCTACTCGGAAGTCCCGGCCGGGTGCTGGCCGGACGCCGCGTGGGCCGGGTCGGGCATGTGCCACTCTACCGCCGCGCTGGCAAGCCTGGGCTTGAAGCTGTTGATGGTCGGCTATTATCCCGATCGTCCTCAGGCGGCTATCGAATACTATTTTCAGTGGCATAGTGCAGAGATTGACGCCGCTAATATTGATGCCGTAATGCAGTTCTTTGGCTGTGCCGACCGAGCCGATACGCTGCTGCCCTTACTGGCACGTACCCTGGCCCGGCTACCAAATGCCGACGGCTTCCCGCATACCACCTATGGCTTTAGCCTGGCATACTGCGCCGGGCAACTGGAAAGTTTTACCCTCTTCACCATGGCGCCCGGTTTTTTCAGCGGCAATGAACGGGTGTCCGCCGGTCTGAACGCTCTGCTTACACAGGAGGGTCTCACTTTGCCTCTGCTCCACCCCCTGCTCGCGCAAGGGGTGGAGCTCCAGTTCAATGTGCTGGGTTTTTCAGTCGATAGCCGGGGACAGTGCGCGGTCAGCTGTACCTTTAGCCCCGCCCACGGCCAGTTTGAGGAGACAACCCGGCAAGTCCCTTCTAAGCCGGTAACAGCACCGCCGCTGGGGCAATTGCTGGCAGGGCAAGCGCCCAGTGGCGCTTTTACCTGCCGGGTACGCACCCCTGACGGGCGCTGGCACCAGGATGAGAACGCCTTTATGACCGCCCAGGTAGTCAGAACGCTCCGCTGGAGCCGGGAGACCGCCCCGGCGATTGATAAAGCGCTCGACTATCTTGCCTCCTGCGCCGTTCGCCCCGGCCATTACAGTTTCTGGCCACCCGAGGCCCATCCGTCGTGGATGAAGGGAGAAATTATCGCCCCAGATGTGGACGACAGCGCCGTGATAACCGAGCTGTTGTACCGGTATGATCGCATCACCCAGGCGGAGCTGGATCTGACCCTGGCACATATCAACGGTTATCGGCTGAACCGGGTCGATCCCAGACAGGCAGAGCCGCAGCACCAGTGGGCCAGGAGCCGGGCGCTGCACACCTGGATGAGAGAGGATAACGACATTTCTCAGCTGGACTGCTGCGTCAACACTAACGTGCTCATTCTGATGCATACCCAGGCTCAGGCCCGGGGCGAAGCCCTTGCGGCCGGCCGCGATATTCTGGATATGCTGGAACGGGCGCTGACCTGGAGCGGCGACCGCTACGAGCGCATCAATCAGCTTACCCCCTGGTATGCGCATCCCAATGAATGGCTGGCCGCGCTGCAATATGGTCTTTCGCGCGGCATTGCGCCATTTGCCCCGTTAATTGAACGCCTGAGCCGCTGGCGACTGCCCGCTGCCTGGGCCGAAATTCCTCTGTATCGCCGTCACGACGGCATGTTCCTCTGGACATCATCGACGCTGAACGCGTTCAGAGGCCTGACTCCTGCCTCATTACCCGAAGGACGCCCATGAATACATTTCTTACTGACCTGGTCATGCTGAATAAGGTTATCCTGGCGAATGCCGAGCGCCAGTTCTCCGGCAGCGAGAACCTGAACCGTGACGGCCTAAACCGTCGCTCCGCTTCGCGCCTGCGGGCGCTTCCCGATAACCTGGTTGCCGCCGTCGACACTGAGGTGGTATCCGGAGATACCCGCTATAAAATCACCACCGGTGACGAGGGCACGCGTTGGGTGATGACGCTGGAGTTCGGCCTGAATAAAGCCATCGAGACGATGCCATATGTGGTGTTGAGCTACAGCACTTTTGGCGATGAGGACGAAATGGTGTTTGACAGCGTGCGTGAGTTGCCGCTAAGCCATTACCGGGCCGAGCTGACGCTGAATAGTCTCGGGCAGCGCGATGCGCTGCTGCGGGCGCTGTCGGACTATAACTCCCAGACGACGCTGGTGGTCGCCGTCAAATCCCAGGAGGGGCTGCTCAATACGATTACTGACCCGAAAGTGTTTTACTTCGCCGAAAACTACTACCCCTACATATACCAGGGTATTTTGCCGCCGCCGCCCAAAATGCAGCTCCAGTTGCTCAGCCTTGCCTTCGGCACCAATTGGTATAACTACTATCAGGATTATGTCCGTAAAAACTATCTCTACTATCTGCCGGATAATTTCGCACTGGCCACCAATCCCGATGATAACGATAAGCCAATGATTTCCATTTCATTCAGCGCCGAGCCCGGGGCCACGTCGCCCAAGCAGGTGAACGTTACCTTCGACTATTTTCTGGTACCCATCGTCAACCAGCAGCGTATCGCCAGCGCCAGCGAGCAGTTCAAAGAGCCGAATGGCCAGCTGGCGCCGCTGCTCAGCGCCAGCACGCTGAAACTTCAAATGACACTGCCGGGCGGACGCCACGAGCAGCCCGACGCGCTTATCGACTTACAGAGCGGCATCATCGATAGCTTTACCCTGCCCTCGACACAGTTCGGCCAGGTGTGGGATGCGCTGTTTAACACCGCGCCGCAAAGCCTGCTGCTGAAAGGGTATCTGGAGGTCGGGCTGGAGGGGTTCAATCCGGAACATATTCCCGCTCGTCTGGCTCTCGACCCTCGCTACAAAGACAAAGTCAGGGAGTTTATCCACCAGAGCGGGCCGGTGGAGATAACCAAAACCCTCGAGTTTACGAGCCTGCCGGCCGTCTGGGATCCCTCTGGCCCGCGCCCCATTCAGCGCATGCTGGTGAGCATCAGCGGCCAGACTATCGACCTCGATAAAGAACATCCGTCCCATTCGGTGGAGGTGAAGGTCTCAGTGTTAGACCAGATCCTTAACCCTAACGACAAGCTGATTTACCACTACGATTTGCAGATTTTTTACGTTAACGGTACCCGCGAGACCCGCAAAGACCAGCAATCGACCTTTGAGATAATTTACGTTCCGTGATGTCCCCCTGTAATCAATTACGATAAGAGGAACTACCCATGAAACCACGTCCGCTATGTCGCCTTATTCTGGGCGCGGCCCTGCTCACCGCCGCTGCCGGGAGCTATGCCGATGATTTTTCCCAGGCCAGAACCAAAATTAACAGCATCAAGCCCAATATCCCGTACAACACTTTTTGCGCCAGCACCCCATCCGGGGAAGACAAAATGGCCTGCCAGATCAAGAGCATTCCCACCGTCGGGTTGCTGGTGTGTAAGCAGGATGATTACGACGGCAAGAGCTGTGATTCACTTATCAAAGAAGAGACCGATAACCTTAAGGCCACCCAGCGCGCCGGGCTAACCACGGTGACGTTTAAACCGGAAATCCTGAAACCATTAAAATGCGCCGACAGCGCCTCGACCGAGTGCGGAGGTTATCTGACCTCATGGGTAAGCCAGGGCAACTTCGTTAATATCGACGACACCATCCACGATGGTCACGTTGTGGAGCTGGCAAATAGTATTCAGCGCTACAGCACCTCTCCGGCGGCGCTGGCGAAAACCCGTGCCGACCTGAAGAAAATTGCCGACTTTATGACTGCCAGCGGCGGCAAATATAGCCGGGTCTGCGATCTCCAGGGGTTCTACCTGCGCAGCGGTGGCTTCCTGATTAATGATGTCCCGGCGCTGAAACTGAATGAAAAAACTGCGCCCAATTGCTGGGACGGTATGCCCACCTGGCAGCAGGCGCATGACGGCCTTGAGCAACTGATCCGCCTGTTGAAATAGCAGCTAAAATGCTGACAGGCGTCTGTCGAAGAGGCGCCTGTCAGAACCAGAGCGGACGTTAAGATAACAGCGGATGTTTAAGCAAGGTGCGCAATTCGCTCACGCTGAGTGCTCCCCGGTTTTTGACCTCTGCCAGCAGTTGCGAGCGGGTCGGCTCATCCAGCTCAAAACAGTCATAAACATCGGGCCATTGCAAGGTCGCGGAGGAGGCGGTGCTATCCAGCATGGCGCGTAATTTCTCACAACCGGCAATTAACCAGGTTAATCCATTCCTATCGTATATATCTGCGGGGATGCCACGCATAAGCTCTTTGCGCAATGCCGAACAGGTTTCAATAATCGAACCATTAAGCGGAGCCCGTAGCCCTTCGGCTAATTTATTATTGAGCCTGAGACGCTCCTCAACCTGTTTGATGACCAGTTCTCGTACTTTTTTCTGCGCATGACCGCGTACTTTTTCATAGGACTGTTTAATGGTTGATTCACTCTCCCCCTCTTGCGCGTATTCAGCAATCCGCTGACCAATGGAAACCTTTGCAGCAGTTTTATGCTTCCAGCTCCAGTCGGAAAACTTCACGCCCCGCAGGATAAGACGGGCCGGGAGATAATAGTCGTCATCACCTGAAAGCATGATAAATGAGCTATCTTCCACCCACGCTTTATATTTCCAGAGCGCCTGATATAGCCAGGCCGGGAGGTTTACCTCGCCATACATGGCCACTCTGTTCTGCGGTTCGGGGTTGACGGCCTGATAAAGTTTTTCGTCCAGCTGACGGTAGAATTCGCTGCCTAACTCCTCTTTAACCGCCCAGGCGTAATCTTCAAGATTGATTTCTACTGTCACCACGTTAGATAGTTTTTTGCGAGCAAACCGGTTTACTAATTTAACTTCCCGGCTTTCAGGCGCGGATACGGTTATCCCAAACCGGTAGTCGTCAACGCTGGCAGGCATGCCTATCGATGCTGAAATCACCCGAATCAGATGAATACATCGCTGGGCCGTTGCCATAAATATCTGGTTATTGACCTCGGCAATAATATCGGGACGGCCAGATAAAAAGTGGCTATTCAAAGTGTAAGAAAACCCGCCAGCGCGATAATTTTTCTCATTAATATACTTTTCGATGGCCACGCTACGCAGCTGTTCGAACCGGGTATTATCTTCAACGAACGCTAATAACGCATCGATAGCCGCGAGTAATTGATCGTTGAATATAACGCTTCTTGCAATCAGGCTATGGGAATAACCTAACCGCCATAAATTTAGGTTTTCCCAGCCAAAATCGAGGCTATCGAGTATCTCGGGGATAACCTGTTCGGCAATGATCTTGGATTCGTTCTCCTGCTGGCTGTGTCTATCGACCGGATAGTTAAACTTATTAACTGCGGCAAAGTAACCGTTGATTTTTCCCGCCTGATCGAGGGTATCAAACAGCGTGTTCGCCGCACTTAATGCCCGGATTTCTGGCGCGACCTGAGGGTTCCATTGTCTATCATTTCTCACGGCATAATCAGTCACACTGGGGCCATAGCACGCCTGAATCTGGTGATGGTTGAGCACCGCCTCGCCCAGGGCCACTAATTTTTCCAACCCCTGGTTAGCTTCAGGAGCGAGCTTAATACGCTCGACTACCTGCAAAAGCTGTAACCACTCAGAACAGACGGCCTGAAGGCAACTTACAAACGGATTT
This sequence comes from Salmonella enterica subsp. enterica serovar Choleraesuis, assembly GCA_022846635.1. GTDB lineage: Bacteria > Pseudomonadota > Gammaproteobacteria > Enterobacterales > Enterobacteriaceae. The sequence goes on along the minus strand of AP025685.1, from coordinate 1,780,383 downwards.
TTGCTCACCACCCGTGGGTGGCTGCCTATTTCTTGCGCGATCGCACTTAGATTATTAGAAGTCACTTTGCCTGTTTCCCTGTAAGTCCCGATATCAAATTTGCCTGAATGCCCGCTTGCCTGCCTGGTCGGGTTGTAGATCTATTCATCAATGTGCTATTCAGAGCAGAAAAGAGAATATCATTTATTAAAATAGACAACAAACATTCATTTAATGCCAGCGTATTGAATATAATTTTTTAAATTTGATATTCAATAATGAAATTAAAACCAATGAATGAATCAAAAGATAACACTTGATCAAATGCCAGTATTCAAATAACGTAAGTCAGGCGCAATAAGACCGGCCGGTATCACTCTGAAGTTATCTAAATGGAGAATAACATGATCAAGTACACCGCAGGCCCCATGACCATTAAGTTCCCTGCATCTTTCGACCATGAAGGCGAAACTGTAGAGCTATCATCCTCTGACATCCGCCCGGTCTACGATGCAAATTACATGCCCGGCGACAGTCCGATTGGCTTCAACCTGTCTTATGAACTTTCGGGTCAGGGATCGGTAGTGAACGGTATTACGTCAAATATGTATGGCGAAGTGGAAGTCTACAGCGGGCCGCTGAATGAACCGGACAGCTATGAGCATCCGGATGATGCGCCTTTCGATACTTATTTCGCACCACCGGCGGAATTTACTGACCGTATTTCAATCACCTGCCGCTAACGGCGCGTTGCGCTCGGATGCCGGTTAACGTTAATGGGGTAGCTCTGGCTAAGGCTACCCCATTACTTTCAGGGAACAGATAATACCCGTGTTCTTTAACGCGCTTGCGACATCAATAATAAATGATAAGCAGAAACTGAGATTCAACTGGCCGTGCGGGTTATTGTTTCCTGCAATACCGGGTTCTGGCAAAAGCTGACTTCTGGCAAAAACAGATAACCCCAGGATAGATAGAGCGCAATATAGTGCTCGGCAAAGTCGAAAAATGAGGGGGTAAACATTAGACTACCGCTGCTTTCAATAAAAAAACCGTTATTGACCCCCAGGCTTACCAGCATAGTGAAATGTGAGCGAGAGACCCGCAACTCCTTAGCAAGGGCCTTAAATCTGCCCTGCTCCAGGGCATTATCTGGACTGCATGCAAGCTGGTACATAAATAACAGGAATATCCTTCCCGCATCCTTATCTATAAACTTTGCGGCCTGCGGGAAAATTGTGTCAAAAAGCAGTCCCTGAGATAGTGATTCTCCAGCCCGGAAGTAAAACGCGGTGCGGAACGCTTCTTCATTCATTCGTTCAATATCCGCCGGGCAGTGGGGATACATCATTTTAAGTGGCGTAAATACGCCCTCCAGCACATTACTCAGTTCCTTTATAGCCTTAGGCGTGGGTTCAAGAGAGATTTTTCGGCGGTTGCCGGGCATCCGGTTCATTTTTACCCGCCCGCTGATGCGGAAAAAATCGAGAATAGCGATGATTCTGTTATGACCGGCAATGCCATATCGAGCGCATAATATTTTTACTTCGGACAACGTATTTACCTGGTTGCCAAACACCAGGCAGCAAAGCGCCATGATGCTGCAAAAGCGCGACTCTTTCAGCGCAAATTTATAAAACGAGGGATTGGTCTGATACAGCTCAATCATAATCCGGGCGTGAGCCAACGCGGCCTGTTTAAAGCCCGGTTCGGCTTTGATATGTTCGCAACGTGCTATAAGCAAGGAACGCGAAATAGTCATGATATATGTCTCGCGTAAAAGGCATAAAAGACGGTTTTAGCGCATGCCATTACCGTAAAACCAGCCCAAAAAAAGCGGCGGCGCAGTGATCTTGCGCCGCCGTAGCTGGTTATTGCTGAGCAGACCCAGCGGCGAGTGTTACGGTATAAAGCTCACCTTTAATTTTTCCGGCACCAAGCCAGGTGACGCCATTGAAATAGACTTCCGTCTGCCCGTTCTGAAGCCGGTAGCGGTAAAGGCCATTTTGGCTACCGGGGCGCAGGTAATCGCCCGGCACGAAACGACCTTTCAGCGTGGCCTGAATATATCCAGGAGCCTGCTGCGTAAAAGCCGCCACCACCGCCTGACGGTAATCTTGCTCCGAGGGTTGGGTCTTTTGGGTTGTAGCACTTGCCATCCGACTTAACAGCTCAACCGTCTGGCTGACTAACGGCGTCATGGGCGCCATTTTGCTATTCAGTTTTTCATCGCTATCCACCGCACTCCCCCACGCCTCTAGCGGAGATAACTGCGAGCTAACCAGCCAGGCCGCGCAGGCTACTTTAGCGCTGGCCTCATTAATTTTTGCGATGAAACCAAACCCAGCATCGCTGGCAGCGAGAGCATTTACATCAACACCGTGCTGGATAAACCAGCCGGAGAATGCCTGACTATCCTGCTCGCCGCTGGCCAGCCGACAGACCTGGGCCATGATATTGGCATCCCAATGGCCATCAAACGATGGAACCTGATGCGCAATGGCATCCTGAATCAACGGCAGCGCCGCCGCCTTTATCCCAGGAGCATCTGCGGTAGCGGTATGCGCGTTATCGCAACCGCTGAGCAGTACGCAGCCGGTCAAAATTATCGGAACAATTTTTTTCATCATAATCACCACTGATAACCAATACCGACGGTGCCGCCGAAGTCGCTTTGTGAATTGCCGCTGGCCTGTAGTTTGGTAATCCAGCGCCCATTTTCGGAAATATGAGACATACCGACGGCAATGGCTGAAGCGCCACCGTAGCTGCCGCCAGCCGCACCAAACAGACTGGAATCTGGCTGATAGGCCTGTGGAATCCCCGACAGTGCCATCGCCGATGCCACGCCTGCCGTCAGCTTATCTTGCAGATGACCAATGCGCTTATTGAGATGATTAACCTGACGGTCGGTGTAATTTTGCAGGCTGGCAAAACCGTCATTCATTTGGCCGACCGTGGCCGCATCGCTGGCATTAATACCGCGTGCCAGATTAGTCATCCGCCGCTCATTACCACTCGATCCTAGCGAGACCACATTGTCCTCGGTCGCGCTAGAGTTACTGCCTAAAGCAACAGAATTCTTACCCGTCGCCTTGCTGCCGCTACCCATCGCCAGCGATCCTTCGCCCTGCGCCTGGCTCTTCTCACCCAATGCTATGGCACGCTCTCCCTGGCTAGAGGCCTGGGAACCGATCGCCACTCCGCTGGTTTTATCCGCTTTGGCATTCGCTCCAAGTGCCACCGCATCTTTACCTGCCGCGGTCGGTTTTTGGGTTTTGTCAGAGTTAACGGCGAGCATCGCGCCATCCCCGAGGTTGCCTTTCATATCATTGAGCTGGCCTACGGTGGCTGCGTCGTTATCGTTCACGCCGTTACTAACGCCCGTTATCCGGCGATCGCCATCGGTACCGTTAACCGAAACGCTGCTTCCGCCGCTATTGCCCGCCACGGCCACATTGGCATCTGGGGCGCTTTGCTGAACCAGGCCGGTTTTCCCCTCGATGACATCTTTCACATTGCTGGAAAGTTCGCCAATATCACTGGTGTTCTGCGCCACCTGCTGATTGGTTTCATAAAGCTGGCTACCGTTAACCGCTTCATGGCTATTGGCATTGACCGCACCGTTCGCCACGCCTGAGATAACCCGATTACCCTGAGTGCCGCTGACATCCAGAGTTTTACCGCCGCTGGCGCTGCCAATAGTGATAGTCCCGTTGGCAGACGGCTGACGAACCAGACCGCTGGAGCCATTAATCAGGCCGCCGATCAGCGATGAGTTAACGCTAACTGCGCCATCAAGCGCGTAAAGCGCATCACCGACATTGTTTTTCTTCTGACCCTGGATGGTATAGGTAGGTGCGGTATAACCCTGGCTGGCATCAAATATCGCACCACCGCCCAGCGATGCCACTGCGGCACTTAACCCGCTATTGGTGTTGAACAGCTGGCTGCCGGTCACTGCTTCGGTGCTGTCTGCCGCCAGTTTGCCTTCCTTGATCCCGCTCAGGGTGCGCGCCCCGTCGGTGCCGGCAAAGTTCACGCTGTTACCGCCGCTGGTGGCTGCCACGGTGATGGCCTTGCTGGTTGCATCCTGCTGCACCAGACCGACCGAACCGCTGGAGATATTGTTCTGCAGATCGTTAATGCTGCTGGTGTTGCTGGTGACTGAACCGTCCAGCGCCGTCAGCGCATCCCCTACCGAAGTACGTTTACTACCCTGAACCTGGTACTCCGGCCCGGTGAAAGTGCCGTCGGCGGCAATCTGTGCCCCGCCGCCCAGGCTGGCGGTCAGCCCCTGCAGCTGGCCGTTGTGCTGAGTCAAAGTCTGGCCCTGCGCGCTGATAGCCGAGGTGTTGGTCGCGATATCGGTTTTATTGGTAGCGATATCAGAGGTATTGGTGGCAATGCTGGCAGTATTGGCATCCACTTTATCGTTGGTGGCCAGCAGCTGGCTGCCGGTCACTGCTTCGGTGCTGTCTGCCGCCAGCTTGCCTTCCTTGATCCCGCTCAGGGTGCGCACCCCGTCGGTGCCGGCAAAGTTCACGCTGTTACCGCCGCTGGTGGCCGCCACGGTGATGGCCTTGCTGGTTGCATCCTGCTGCACCAGACCGACCGAACCGCTGGAGATATTGTTCTGCAGATCGTTAATGCTGCTGGTGTTGCTGGTGACTGAACCGTCCAGCGCCGTCAGCGCATCGCCTACCGTGGTTTTCTTCGCGCCCTGAATCTGATATTCCGGCCCGCTGAAAGTGCCGTCGGCGGCAATCTGCGCCCCGCCGCCCAGGCTGGCGGTCAGCCCCTGCAGCTGGCCGTCGTGCTGAGTCAGGGTCTGGCCCTGCGCGCTGATAGCCGAGGTGTTGGTCGCAATATCTGCCGTATTAGCCGCGATATCGGTTTTATTGGTAGCGATATCAGAGGTATTGGTGGCAATGCTGGCAGTATTGGCATCCACTTTATCGTTGGTGGCCAGCAGCTGGCTGCCGGTCACCGCTTCGGTGCTGTCTGCCGCCAGTTTGCCTTCCTTGATCCCACTCAGGGTACGCGCCCCGTCGGTGCCGGCAAAGTTCACGCTGTTACCGCCGCTGGTGGCTGCCACGGTGATGGCCTTGCTGGTTGCATCCTGCTGCACCAGACCGACCGAACCGCTGGAGATATTGTTCTGCAGATCGTTAATGCTGCTGGTGTTGCTGGTGACTGAACCGTCCAGCGCCGTCAGCGCATCGCCTACCGTGGTTTTCTTCGCGCCCTGAATCTGATATTCCGGCCCGCTGAAAGTGCCGTCGGCGGCAATCTGCGCCCCGCCGCCCAGGCTGGCGGTCAGCCCCTGCAGCTGGCCGTCGTGCTGAGTCAGGGTCTGGCCCTGCGCGCTGATAGCCGAGGTGTTGGTCGCAATATCTGCCGTATTAGCCGCGATATCGGTTTTATTGGTAGCGATATCAGAGGTATTGGTGGCAATGCTGGCAGTATTGGCATCCACTTTATCGTTGGTGGCCAGCAGCTGGCTGCCGGTCACCGCTTCGGTGCTGTCTGCCGCCAGTTTGCCTTCCTTGATCCCGCTCAGGGTGCGCGCCCCGTCGGTACCGGCAAAGTTCACGCTGTTACCGCCGCTGGCTGCCGCCACGGTGATGGCCTTGCTGGTTGCATCCTGCTGCACCAGACCGACCGAGCCGCTGGAGATATTGTTCTGCAGATCGTTAATGCTGCTGGTGTTGCTGGTGACTGAACCGTCCAGCGCCGTCAGCGCATCGCCTACCGTGGTTTTCTTCGCGCCCTGAATCTGGTACTCCGGCCCGGTGAAAGTGCCGTCGGCGGCAATCTGCGCCCCGCCGCCCAGGCTGGCGGTCAGCCCCTGCAGCTGGCCGTCGTGCTGAGTCAGGGTCTGGCCCTGCGCGCTGATAGCCGAGGTGTTGGTCGCAATATCAGCCGTATTGGCCGCAATATCCGTTTTGCTGGTCGCGATATCGGTTTTATTGGTAGCAATATCAGAGGTATTGGTGGCAATGCTGGCAGTATTGGCATCCACTTTATCGTTGGTGGCCAGCAGCTGGCTGCCGGTCACCGCTTCGGTGCTGTCTGCCGCCAGTTTGCCCTCTTTGATCCCGCTCAGGGTACGCGCCCCGTCGGTGCCGGCAAAGTTCACGCTGTTACCGCCGCTGGTGGCCGCCACGGTGATGGCCTTGCTGGTTGCATCCTGCTGCACCAGACCAACCGAACCGCTGGAGATATTGTTCTGCAGATCGTTAATGCTGCTGGTGTTGCTGGTGACAGAACCGTCCAGCGCCGTCAGCGCATCGCCTACCGTGGTTTTCTTCGCGCCCTGAATCTGGTACTCCGGCCCGGTGAAAGTGCCGTCGGCGGCAATCTGCGCCCCGCCGCCCAGGCTGGCGGTCAGCCCCTGCAGCTGGCCGTCGTGCTGAGTCAGGGTCTGGCCCTGCGCGCTGATAGCCGAGGTGTTGGTCGCAATATCTGCCGTATTAGCCGCGATATCGGTTTTATTGGTAGCAATATCAGAGGTATTGGTGGCAATGCTGGCAGTATTGGCATCCACTTTATCGTTGGTGGCCAGCAGCTGGCTGCCGGTCACCGCTTCGGTGCTGTCTGCCGCCAGTTTGCCCTCTTTGATCCCGCTCAGGGTACGCGCCCCGTCGGTGCCGGCAAAGTTCACGCTGTTACCGCCGCTGGTGGCCGCCACGGTGATGGCCTTGCTGGTTGCATCCTGCTGCACCAGACCAACCGAACCGCTGGAGATATTGTTCTGCAGATCGTTAATGCTGCTGGTGTTGCTGGTGACAGAACCGTCCAGCGCCGTCAGCGCATCGCCTACCGTGGTTTTCTTCGCGCCCTGAATCTGGTACTCCGGCCCGGTGAAAGTGCCGTCGGCGGCAATCTGCGCCCCGCCGCCCAGGCTGGCGGTCAGCCCCTGCAGCTGACCGTCGTGCTGAGTCAGGGTCTGGCCCTGCGCGCTGATAGCTGAGGTATTGGTGGCGATATCGGCCGTATTGGCCGCAATATCCGTTTTGTTAGTCTCAATATTGGTTTTATTCGTGGCTATATCGCTCGTGTTTGCAGCGATGTCACTTTTATTGGTGGCAATATCACTGGTGTTGGTCGCAATGTTCGCGCTGTTGGTGTCCACTTTGTTATTGGTGGCCAGCAGCTGGCTGCCGGTTACCGCTTCGGTGCTGTCTGCCGCCAGCTTGCCTTCCTTGATCCCGCTCAGGGTACGCGCACCGTCGGTGCCGGCAAAGCTCACGCTGTCGCCGCCGCTGGCCGCCGCCACGGTAATAGCCTTGCTGGTCGCATCCTGCTGCACCAGGCCTATCAGGCCGTTGGAGATATCATTTTGCAGGTTAGTGAGGTTGCTGGCGTTGCTGGTGACAGAACCATCGAGCGCCGTCAGCGCATCGCCTACCGTGGTTTTCTTCGCGCCCTGAATCTGATATTCCGGCCCGCTGAAAGTGCCGTCGGCGGCAATCTGCGCCCCGCCGCCCAGGCTGGCGGTCAGCCCCTGCAGCTGCCCGTCGTGCTGAGTCAGGGTCTGACCCTGCGCGCTGATAGCCGAGGTGTTAGTCGCGATATCGGCCGTATTGGCCGCAATATCCGTTTTGTTAGTCTCAATATTGGTTTTATTCGTGGCTATATCGCTCGTGTTTGCAGCGATGTCACTTTTATTGGTGGCAATATCACTGGTGTTGGTCGCAATGTTCGCGCTGTTGGTGTCCACTTTGTCGTTAGTCGCCAGCAGCTGGCTGCCGGTCACTGCTTCTGTGCTGTCCGCCGCCAGAGTCGCCTCTTTGATCCCACTCAGGGTGCGCGCCCCGTCGGTACCGGCCAAGCTCACGCTGTCGCCACCGCTGGCCGCCGCCACGGTAATAGCCTTGCTGGTCGCATCCTGCTGCACCAGGCCTATCAGGCCGTTGGAGATATCATTTTGCAGATTAGTCAGGTTGCTGGCGTTGCTGGTGACAGAACCATCGAGCGCCGTCAGCGCATCGCCTACCGTGGTTTTCTTCGCGCCCTGAATCTGGTATTCCGGGCCGGTCAGAGTGCCGTCGGCAGAAATCTGGGCCCCGCCGCCGAGAATGGAGGTTGCCAGCGCCAGATTGCTACCCACTTTTCCGACTGCGGTATTGGTGGCGAATAGCTGACTGCCATTCACCGCATCGGTACTGGTTTGAGAGACTACACCCGCAGCTACATTTTGCAGCTGGCGCTCTTGCCCCACCGCCCCAATACTTACAGCCGAGGCCGGCGCAGCTCCGGCATACTGATACTGGTTACCATTAATCGTTCCGGCGCTGGTCGCAGTGGCCGCAGCGGTCGTTGAATTACTGCCGAGCGCCACATCATCCTGATTGCTGGCCGTCGAGCCCATACCCAGCGCAAGGCTATTCTTACCTTTTGCCGTCGCTACTGGCCCCAGGGCCACACTCGACTCGCCAGCCGCCTCAGCACCAACCCCCATAGCTACGCTAGCCGTTCCAGATGCCAGAGCCGATACGCCAAATGCCTGCGCGGCAGCTCCGGTTGCCGTAGCATTACTACCAAACGCAGTCGAATAGTTACCGGTAGCATAGGAACCACAGCCCGAGGCCCAGGAATAAACGCCAAATGCCGTAGGCATGGCGCTGGTGGTTCCGCCGGTTAGTGATCCCTGGTAACCAATATTACCCGTAGTCAGCCCATCTCCAGACCATGTCACCTGTTTATCTGAAGTGCCGTAGGGATGGTAATTACCAAATGAGGTATTATTTATAAAGCGCTGGAGTTGATCGAAGGCTGAAATAGCCCCGGCGGTTGTGCTGAATACATTGCGGCGGCCTATGACATTATCCGCACCGCAGTAATCATCATCACCGGAAAAAGTAATACTGCCGTGGCTTCCGCGCGAATAAGAAGATCCCGTCCCGGAGGTTGAAAGATTATTACCCCCTGTCCATGACAGGTTAGCGGCATGCGCCAGTTGAAATGAGTTGAATGTGCATGTTGCCATCACAAAATAGGACAGCCGTGAGACCCTGAATTTCATATACACTTTTCCCTGGAAAGCTTTATTCGCTAACAAAGCTCTCCTGTTTAGTTAATACGCAGAAAAAAGGCGTCCTCATGGATATATTTCACCATATCGGATTCCTAATTTTTTGGTTATAAATAAAATGCAGTTATTTTAAATTATCGAAATACCAGACTTAAATTCACGTCCATATAATTAAGCAACATCCATATATTCAATTCCCGCGAACGATATCACGGAAAAATCCGCTTATCTATATTCTCACGCACCGTTAACATCAAAGATCACAGACATTCACAGATTCATTGATTATTTGCGCAACAAACCAAAAAAGATAACCACAGTAAATTCATTGAATTAGAAGCAACTTCCATAGATTAATTTCAACATAAACCGCTGATTAACTCCTATGGATTAAAATTAAATTATTACCAAATGTTGATTATAACAATTGCAACTATTACGATCCTAATGAATTAGATGGATGCAATGTTAATATTTGCTTACTTTTTGTGATATTTATCATTACCCCCCACAATAACTTCGAACGAGTAAATAATATTTATTATCCAAATGATTATCTGCCATCTCTCTTAGAGCCCCCTTCCTTTATCGCCATAGAATAGTCTTCTGATAACAAGATAAAAATAATCATTTTCGATTCGGATTATCCGACAAAACCAGACTAAGATAACCAAGCTCATCAACTCAGCTCTGACTTATAAGCTAAACCTCAAGTCACGAATAATTACCATGTTTCTCACATTAATTTTATATCCAGGCCTGAGAACGGCTATGGAGTTAAATTTAACTCCGATCTTATTTTTTCTGTTTAGCCATCTGGACAGATCGTTATTTTGACACCAAAGTTAACTATGACTGGGATTACTCGCCATAGAGGTTAAAAATCGACATAACCATAATACTATTAATGAGTTATTGTTGTAATAAATTGCTTTCCGCGTTTAAAGTTCAGAGAGTTAATCCATACCAGCATCGTTCTAACAATGTGTGCCCGCAGCATCTCACCAGATTAACCCATCTACAGATATTTACCCTGGTGCTCAAGCAGCAGATCATCCACCGGGGTATTTTCAATGACTCATCATTAAATAAATCTGATGATTCTCCTATGCTTTCTGGCGCATTCCATTCCAGAGGCGCGCCAAAGCGCCGGGCTATTAACCACCCTTCCCACGTATTCCGGCAGTGAACCGACACCCTTCGTCACTAATGACGAAGCGTGACGAAATAATATGTCTCGATAAAATTTATCATACAAAACATACAGTTAATTTTGGCATGAATTCTGCTTACTCTTGCTCAGAATTTTACTGACAGAGATTGATTATGTTGTACCCGGCGTTATTTTTGAAAAACCCCCGTGCCAGCCTGCTACTGGTAGCATTATTGATGGTCAATATCGCCGCATGGGGATGGGCTCTTTTTAGCTTTGGTCACAGCTCATCGCTAATGGCCGCAAGCCTTCTGGCCTGGTGTTATGGACTCCGCCATGCGGTAGATGCCGACCATATTGCGGCCATAGATAATGTCACCCGCAAAATGATGCAACAGGGCAACGCACCGTGCAGCATCGGTACCTGGTTCTCTTTGGGTCACTCCAGCATCGTGGTGCTGGCAACGATCGCTATCGCGGCCACCGCCACCGCGTTCAGCCATCAAATCGGCTGGTTCCATGAGACCGGCGGCGTGATTGGTACGATTGTCTCGGCAGTATTTCTGATAGCGATGGCGATGATTAATCTGGTGATCCTTTCAGGTGTGTGGCGCTCCTTCCGGCGTCTTAAAAAAGGCCAGGCTATTCACTCGGAGGGTGAAAGCCTCGCGACCGGCGGCATGATGAACTGGATCTTTGGCAAGGCATTTAACCTGGTGTCCCAAAGCTGGCACATGTATCTGGTTGGATTCTTATTTGGGCTGGGTTTTGATACTGCCACCGAAATTGGTGTGTTAGGGATATCGGCTGCGGGCGCTTCACACGGCATGGAAGTGTGGTCCATTCTGATATTTCCAGCGCTCTTTACCAGCGCCATGGCGCTCATTGATACCCTGGATAATATCATTATGGTCGAGGCCTATGGCTGGGCATTCAGCAAGCCTCAGCGCAAGCTCTATTACAATCTGACGGTGACGGGCACTTCCGTCATTGTGGCTCTTTTTATCGGCGGCAGTGAGGCGCTGGGATTACTGGTTGATAAGCTGCATCTCCATGGCGGTCTGTGGGACACCATTGGCCTGCTGAACGATAATCTCGGCAACGCCGGGTTCTTCGTTATCGGTCTGTTTGTGGCCTGCTGGCTATTGTCGATGCTTAATTATAAATGGAAAGGTTATGACCGGCTGGTGATAGAGGGTGGGCAATAATCACTTATCGAGTCAGTGTCTGAAATGTGGCCACACAGAATGCGTGGCCGCACAACCCCTAATTGAGCGGGCAAAGTATACAAAGATATTTATCAGGTAGCTTCCACCTGCTGGCGATTCAGATGTGAGCGCGTCTGCCGCCAGCGCCAGATATCTAGCGCGATAAGTAATAGCAGGCTGATACCCATCAGCGGCAGCCCAAAGCCCAGTAACAGCGTAACCACCACCACCAGCACACGCTGCATCCCGTCTAGCGCCAGCCAGCAGCCGGAAATCGTCGCCAGCGGATGGATTGCCGAGACGGCTGGCCGGCGCAGCCACCACTGGCGATAGCCCAGCACAATCATGGCACATAGCCCAAACCCAAACAGCGCTAACACTAACTGATTCGCCAGTCCGAACAGAATACCCATATGGGCATCGACGCCCCAACGGGTCAGCTTCGCGACCAGCGGAAATGTCGCGAATCGCACCGAGTCCACAATCGCAAAGGTCTGTGGGTTTACCGATACCGCATCGACCTGAGTTGGCCAGCTGCGATCGATTTCCGTCACTGTCCACGCCCGTCCTTCGCCTTTTGGCTGACGCAGTTCGACTTTCTCTGCATCAATGCCGGAAAGGCGCGCGGCATTCAGCACCCGATCCCAGTCGCCGTCAGACGGATTAACGCTGTGTCCGGCGGGCATCATCCCCATCATGCTCATATCCATACCGGCATGGTGTTCCGCGTGAGGATCCGCCGCTGGCGGTGGCGAAATTCGGTTAAGTTCGGTATTCACCTGAGGAGTGAGCCAGTTTAGCGAAGTGCGCATCGCGTCAATATTGCCCCCCGCCCAGCGTGACCAGGTGAGCCCGGTGACCGAGAAAAATAACAACCCGACCACCAAAACCAGCCCGAGAGTTATATGCCAGCGGCGGGCAGTGGCATAAGCTCCGCGAGCCGCTTTAACCCGGCGGCGTGGCCGCGACATGGCCCACAGTACCACACCGCCCAGCGCCGCCACCCACAGCCAGGAAGCGGCCAGCTCGCTGTAATTACGCCCGATATCTCCCAGCAGTAATCCCCGGTGCAGGTTATCAAGCCAGGTACGCAGCGGCAGTATTCCGCTGGTGCCGTATACCGTCATATCCCCCTTAACCGCCAGTGTATAAGGGTCGATAAATACCGAGCGGGATTCCGACGCCCCGAGGCTGGGGTCTGCAAACTGTACCCGGGTGGTGTCACCAGCCTGTGGTGCAGGCCGTACCGCGTAGATTTTAAGCTGCTGGCCCGCATACTCCCTGGCTGCGCTGATTTGCTGCGAGAGCGGCCTGGCTTCCCCACTTGCTGAAGTGGTCAGGGCCTCGCGATAAAGATAGTTTTCCAACTGGGGGGCCAGCACATACAGCGTGCCGCTCAGGGCGGCAATAAAAATAAATGGCGCAATAAACAGCCCGATATAGAAATGCAAACGCCGGATAAGACCCGGCAGTGCGCCGCGTACTGGCAGAGCACCGGACGGAGAGTGAGACATGATTTCACCGTTTTCAGTTAACAAAAACACCCGTCTGCGGGCGCTGCCCGGACGGACTATTGACTGACTAACTGGATAACGGCGGCGCGCGTGGCCGGTAACAAGCCCGAAGCGGCGGGCGATAGAGAATTCTGACGGCGCGCCGGATCGGCTCGCGTCTTGAACTGAGAATAAGCAGGAGTATCGGGCTAAAAACCCATAGCATTAGCGGAACGTGAATTAACAGTTCGCAATAACCACAGGCGCTTTCCTGCTCCTGATAATGATGCCCATCACTCCCCTGTTCCATCGCCATATGGCTCATGCCAGGCATTTCCATATGCTGATGGTGCATCTGCTCAGCGACTGAGTTGGCGGTCGGCGCCAGCAGCCCTTCACTCTGTAAATGTCTGGATACCGCAGGCGCGGCAGACAGCATTAGTATGGCGATTAGCGCGATACCGGCAGTCAGACACTGGAAAAGGCGGCGGGAAAACATCATTTAGGGAAATATATCAGGGTAGAGAATAATGGGAGATGTTAATACAGCACCCGGCAAAGTAAACAAAAACCACCAATATTGTTGCGCAACGTGCACGAAAGGCAAAATATCCCTGGAGGCAGGACAATAAGGCAGCCCTCTGTCTATTTTGGTTAAACTCAATAGCCAGCGCGCCCTTTCTCCCTCCAGAGCCTGCTGATTATTACCGGCATCTGTCTTTCTGCGGATACAAAAAATCCGCGACCAGGCGCGGATTTTTGCGACGATGATGCCTTTTGGCGGCGGTTTATTTAAATAACCGCACCTTCACCGATTTGCCTTTGATTTTACCCTGCTGTAGCTGTTTCCAGGCCTGACGCGCCACATTGCGGCGTACCGCGACATAGGCGTGAATCGGGTGAATATCTATCTTACCGATATCATCGCCACTGAGCCCCATATCACCGGTCAGCGCACCGAGAATATCGCCTGCTCGCATTTTGGCCTTCTTGCCGCCATCAATGCACAGGGTCATCATTTCCGCTTCCAGCGGCTGGATGCTGACGCCGGCTGGCGCTGGCTGCCAGTTCAGTTTCAGGTTGAGCATTTCCGACAGCGCATTCGCGCGCTGCGCCTCTTCCGGCGCGCACAGGCTCAGGGCGCGGCCACTTTCGCCGGCGCGGGCGGTACGGCCAATGCGATGAACGTGCACTTCCGGATCCCAGGAAAGCTCATAGTTAATCACCATTTCCAGCGCTTTAATATCCAGGCCGCGGGCGGCGACGTCGGTGGCAACCAGCACCCGGCTGCTGCCGTTGGCAAAGCGCACCAGAGTCTGATCGCGGTCCCGCTGCTCCATATCGCCATGCAGCGCCAGCACGCTCTGGTCGCTATCGGTCAGCGCATCGCATACCGCCTGGCAGTCTTTTTTGGTGTTACAGAACACCACGCAGGAAGCGGGCTGGTATTTACTGAGCAGTTTCTGGAGCAGGCTGATTTTGCCGCCGCGTGAAACTTCAAAAAATTGCTGCTCTACCGCCGGAAGTTCATCAACGGCTTCAGTCTCCACCGTTAACGGGTCGCGCTGAATGCGCCCGCTGATAGCCGCAATGCCCGCAGGCCAGGTTGCGGAAAACAGCAAAGTCTGACGGCCGGCCGGAGCATGGCTTATCACCTCATCAATAGCATCGGCAAAGCCCATATCCAGCATGCGATCGGCTTCATCCAGCACCAGCGTTTGCAGCGCCGCGAGCGAAACGGTCTCTTTTTTCAGGTGATCCAGCAGGCGACCCGGCGTAGCCACAATAATATGCGGCGCATGGGCCAGTGAGTCGCGCTGGATGCCAAACGGCTGGCCGCCACACAGGGTCAGGACTTTAATATTGGGCATATAGCGGGCCAGGCGGCGCAGCTCTTTCGCCACCTGGTCGGCCAGTTCGCGAGTCGGACACAGCACCAGCGACTGGGTAATAAACTGGCTGGCATCAATATGCTGGAGCAAACCCAGGCCAAAAGCCGCCGTTTTACCGCTGCCGGTTTGTGCCTGGGCGCGTACATCTTTCCCGGCCAGAATGGCGGGAAGCGCCGCCGCCTGAACCGGTGTCATAGTGTGGTAACCCAGTTCATTCAGGTTGGCGAGTTGTTCCGCGGGAAGGAGGTTTAAGCTGGCAAAAGATGTCACGATGGTCGTCTCAATAAAAGGCTGGCAAACAGCGGCAGGCGCGTAGTTTACCCTGGTCAGCCCTAAACCGGGAGTTTTTAGCGTTAATCAGCATCCGGCTATTCGCTATAACGACAGCTATTATCGGGGCAGCGAAGATTCATCATCACAACTTAAAATTCATAAAAATCAAAAAGTAGAAATTGTTAATTAAAGTTAGAATTGATGTTCATTAGTTGTTATTGACAGTTAAAATTGATTTGCTTAGCATGGCCCACCATGTGCAATACCGGCAGCGGGTCATGAGCCAACAAACCTTTATCCAGTTCAAGCAAAGCATTCACGGGCGCAGCTGTTCGGCTCAGGATATTTGCGACTTCCTCATCGAGGCGATTGAAAGCGGTACCCTTGCCAGCGGCGAGCGTCTGCCCACGGTGCGCGAGCTGTCGGCACTGCTGGAAATAAACTACGCGACGGTCGCCAGCGCGTGGGCTTCGGCCAAAGCCTCGGGTCTGATTGAATCCAAACCCGGCAAAGGTAGCTATGTGCGAGCGACGTTGCACGCCGAACGGCCGGAAGCCGACAGCCGCGCGCTGATGAATTCGCCGTTTACCACCCATTCCAGCCGCCTGCTGGACGCCATGCGCGATGCAGCCATTGAAGCCATCCGCCGCCCACAGTTTCGGGAACTGCTCAATTATCAGGATATTACCGGCAGCGATGAGATTCGCGCCGCCGGGCTGCGCTGGTTGCAGGCGAGAATGGCTTACCCTTCAGCCGATCTGTTGCTGCCCAGCGCCGGGATCCACGGCGCGCTGGTGGCGTTGTTTTCACTGCCGGGGCGAAGTGGGGCCATCGCTCTGCCGCCGTTCTTTTATCCCGGCATTAAAGCGATTGCCGCCAGCCTGAATATTAAGCTGATTGAAACCCCCGCCGATAATGATGGCCCGCTGCCCGAGGAGCTGGATACGTTGTGCCGCCGGGAGCCTATCCGCGCGCTTTACCTGAACCCAACCATTAATAATCCCACGGCGGTCACTATCAGCCTTGAGCGGCGTCAGGCGCTGGCGGCGGTCGCCCGCCGTCATCATCTGACCATTATCGAAGACGATGCCTACGGCGCGCTGGCGGCACAAAGCCTGCCGACATTTTGTCAGCTGGTGCCGGAACTCACCTGGTATATCGGCGGGCTGTCAAAAAGCCTGGCCCCCGGTATCCGGATGGCGTGGATCTGCGCGCCGTCGGCCATTGAGCGTGGCTATCTGGCTTCGACTCTTAACGCTCTGACGCTGATGCCTAACCCGCTGGTGAGCGGCGTGGTCAGCCAGTGGATTTTCGGCGGCGTTGCCGATCTCGCCGCCAGCGAGATGCGCCAGGAGGCGCGCGCCCGTCATCAGCTGGTTATCAGGCTGCTGGCCGGGCGCGATTTTCAGGCCTCGCCCCAGGGCTTTCATCTTTGGCTGCGGCTGCCGGGGCTGGATGCGTCGGCCATCGCCGCCAAGCTGCGTCAGATGGGGATAAGCGCCCTCGCCTCGCATGAGTTTTCGCTCTCTTCCCGGTGTGAAAGCGCTATTCGCCTGTGTACTGGCGGCAATATCAGCCACCAGCAGTGCGAATTAATGCTGACCACCACACTTAATATTATCGATAACCCGTCCGTCATCTCATCGGTCGCTATTTAACGGAAGCGTTTTATGAATACCGTCATCGCCATACTTGAAACCGAACTTAAGCGGATTAACCGCGCCGAACAGCGCGACGATAAAGTCCGCTTTAATCCGGTATTTATTAAAGAGAAAAAGGGGCTGTACTGGTCGATGTGCCTGCTGTTTGTCATCACGCTGGCGCTGCTTATATGGTCAGATATTTTTAGCGCTCTGGATGTGTGGTTGTGCGTGCTGGTGTTTGTGGTGCTGAATGGCTTTTTCTTTTTTCATATCAATCCTTCCTACCGGCTGGAGGATATCGATAAAACCGCGTGGAAGAACTGCTATACCGGAGAGTGGTTTCGCGAACTGGATGTGCAACCGGCAGTTCTGGAACAGATAATGAACTCTGATGAGGTCAGCCCGCAGCAAAAAGCGGAGTTACAGCGGCGTCTTGGTATCAAGCAACGGGTTCATTTCGTCGATATCCGCGATATCGCCCTGCTTTCCTCTGACCGCTAAAGCAATCCACGCCGCGGCGTGGATTGCTTTTGAAACCCAAAGTCAGCCGCGCGGCGCTTCCTGAAGCGCCATGCGAACATATCCGCTGTTCTGGTTCAACAGGTCGTGCGCCCGCCAGGCATCCAGCCCGGTGAGGATCATCACAATTGCCGTTTTACAGTGATTATTGCAGCTCTCCAGCGCCACCTTCGCCTGAGCGCGCGGGCAGTTACATGCCTCCATCACCAGTGCGACCTGGCGCTCTGTCCAGCGAGGTTCGGTAGGCTGAATATCGACGCGCAGATTACCGTAAGTACGCCCGCTGCGAATCACCAGCCCGGTGGTCAACATATGCAATATTTGCTTCTGGGCACTTTCTGCTTTCGGATTCCCGTAACCGGCAACCACCTCAGCGCCGGTGTCTGGCGCAATAACAATATCCGCCAGCTGCGCCGATTCGCTTTGGGCATCGCAGGTTACTACCGCAACGGTGGCCCCAAGCTGGCGCGCATGACGCATCGCGCCCCATACCCAAGGCGTTTTGCCATTTACAGTCACCGCCACCAGCATATCGTGTTCATTAAAGCCGATAACCTGCAGGTCCAGCGCACCGCGATCGTAATCACGGGCGGCGCTATCTAACTCATGCATCATCGCCAGCGCACCGCCGGCAATCATACCTATTACCTGATTATTGTTATCCGACTGGCTAAAACTCAGCGCCGCCAGCATGGCATTGCGGCCCGAGTTACCGGCGCCGACCAGTACCACCCGGCCGCCGCGGCTGAGCGCGGCGCTGGCGTTATCCACTAAGCGAGTAATTTCCGGCAGACACTGGGCAATCGCGTGATTAATGCGGGAGTCCTCCTGACTGATGATCTTCAGCATGTCCTGAGTCGACAGACGATCGATATCCGTCGTGCTGGTGTTACGCCGTTCCTTGACCGAACCGGTCAGCTCAATGCTCATAATCATCTCCTTAATTATGGGTTCCGGCCCACTATAATCTGTTTGATATAGACGGCATGCGAAAGCTGTCACGATTCCACGGTCTGCTTTAAAAACCGCATCTGTAGTCAGCGACTTTAAGAAATGCGCCGCTTCAGCGATAATCAACGCCTTACGCCAAAAATAAAGAGACCGTCATGAGCCAGCAAGCGCACTTTGAGACCCGGCCCGGGCATCCTATGAAGCTTGTCACTTCGGTGACGCTGATGATGTGCTGCGTGATTGTTTCTGTGCTGCTGGTGGTTTACGCACTCTATTTTGTTCAGGTCAGCCGGATAGCGCGCGACGGCGTAGAAGATACTGCCCTGGCTATTGCCCGTACCCTTGCCGATACGCCGCAGGTGCGTCAGGGTCTGGCCGCCGCACCCGAAAACAATATTATCGCCCCGCTTACCGACAGCGTTCAGCAGCGCAACGACCTGTTATTTGCGGTAGTGACCAATATGCAGGGGGTACGATACTCCCATCCCGACCCTCAGGCGGTGGGGAAACATTTTATCGGTGACGACCTGGCCCCGGCCCTTTCCGGGCATGAAAATGTCTCCGTTAACCACGGCGTACTGGCCGAAGCGCTGCGAGTCTTTACCCCGATTTATGATGATAACCACCGTCAGATTGGCGTGGTGGCGATCGGCATTTCGCTGAGTAAAGTTGATCGGCAGATAAATTCGGCGCGCTGGAGCGTACTGTGGACAATCTTATTTAGCGCGCTGGTAGGATCGCTTGGGATCTGGATTTTGGTGCGGGTACTAAAACGGATTCTGTTCGGGCTGGAGCCTTATGAGATTTCTGCGCGTTACGAACAGCGCCAGGCCATGCTTCAGTCGCTTAAAGAAGGCGTTATCGCCGTGGATGTTCACGGCCAGGTAACGATGATTAACCACGCAGCGCGCCAGATGCTGCTCTCACCGGTCTCTGGCCACGGGCCGGATGACGAAGCGCCGCACGCGCCGTTGCTGGCTAATCTCAATACCGCACTGCGTGATGGAAAAGCGCTTCCGGACCGGGAAATTAGCTGTAATGGCCGCCTGCTGCTGAGCAATACCGTGCCGGTACGCAGCCGCGACGCCATTATTGGCGCTATTTGCACCTTCCGCGATAAAACCGAAGTGCAGCTGTTAGTGCAGCGCCTGGATGGAATGGTCAACTATGTGGATGCCCTGCGCGCCCACACTCATGAGTTTATGAATAAACTGCACGTGATCCTTGGGCTGCTGCATATGAAAAGCTATAGCCAGCTGGAAGAGTACGTGCTGCAAACCGCGCAGAACTATCAGACTGATATTGGTGCTATTCAGCGCCAGATAAAATCGCCGGTTATTGCCGGTTTTCTGCTGGGTAAAATCAATCGTGCCAAAGAAGCGGGCCATAAGCTGATGCTCGACCCGGACTGCCTGCTGCCGGATAACCCGAACCAGCAGCAGGTAGCAACGCTTATCACTGTGCTCGGCAACCTGATAGAGAATGCGCTGGATGCCATGCAAAATCAGCCCGATGGGGAAATTGCCGTACTGCTGCATTATCAAAACGGCTGGCTATGCGCTGAAGTCAGTGATGACGGACCGGGCATTACCGCAGATATTATTGACGCCATTTTCACTAAGGGTTTCTCTACTAAAGGCGAAAACCGTGGCGTTGGACTTTTCCTGGCTAAACAGCAAGTTGAGGGCGCAGGAGGCTCCCTGACCGTCGAATCCGAGCCAGGAGTATTTACTCAATTCTTCATGCAAATCCCGTGGGATAGCGAAAGGAGCCAAGCGTGATTAATGTGTTAATCGTCGATGACGACGCCATGGTGGCCGAATTAAACCGTCTGTATGTCAGCCGGGTTGCGGGGTTTAGCTGCTGTGGCACCGCCGCCACGTTAAAGCAGGCCGAAGAGATGATTGCGGATCCTAACCTCGATATCGATCTGGTGCTGTTGGATGTCTACATGCAACAGGACAATGGTCTGGATCTGTTGCCGGTTATCCGGGCCAGCGGCCGATCTATCGATGTGATAATGATCTCCTCTGCCGCCGATGCCGCCACGATCCAGAAGTCGCTGCACTATGGGGTGGTGGATTATCTGATTAAACCGTTCCAGTTCCCGCGCTTTGAAGAAGCGCTAAGCGCATGGCGTGAACGCCGTAACCAGATAAAATCGCATCAGTATTATGAACAGTCGGATGTGGATCGCCTGTTGCACGGCGGCGCGCCGGAAGTGGCCGATAGCCGACGCCTGCCTAAGGGCTTAACCCCACAAACCCTGCGCACTATTTGCCAGTGGATTAACAACAACCCAGATATCGAATTTTCCACCGACGATTTGGCGGCGGCGGTGAATATCTCCCGGGTATCCTGCCGTAAGTATCTTATCTGGCTGGCACAGATTAATATTCTGTTTACCAGCATTCATTATGGCGTCACCGGTCGCCCTGTCTATCGTTACCGGCTTGAGCCCGACCAGCACGCGCTGCTGCATCAGTACTGCCAGTAGCCATCAGCCTAACTGATAATCGCTGTCAGTCAGGCTAAAAGAGAACTGTCGGCTTGATGACACAATCACCCGCCGATCTTTAGTGACAAAAACAGCTTCAATGTCGGGCCGGGCGCTCAGCGCCTGACGCCCGGCTGTCACTCCCAACCCGAAAATCAGCGTGGTCCAGATATCACAGTCCAGCGAGTCGCGGGCAATAATCGTGACGCTGTCCAGCTCATTATCCAGCGGGTAGCCGGTGCGCGGATCGAGTATATGGTGGTAACGGCGGCCATCCTGTTCGAAGTAGCGTTCATATACGCCTGAAGTCACCACCGAACCGCTGGAGACGTTTATCACTCCCACCAGCTCGTCCTTAAGGGCAAACGGTTTTTTAAGCCCGATGGCCCATTCGCGCGGCGCTTCTCCCAGGGTCTGAACATTTCCGCCCAGGTTAATAAGCCCTTCTTTTATACCTTCATGATGCAGATAGTCGCGCACCCGGTCGGCGATATAGCCCTTGGCAATCGCGCCAAGGTCTATCTCCATACCGGGACGCGCTAGCATTATGCTCGAAGCCGCCTCATCCAGAACAACATCCTGCGGATGGGTCAGCGCCAGTAATCCGGTTATTTCAGCGGCTGGCGGCACGCTGTCGCCGTGAAAACCAATGCGCCAGCGTTTTACCAGCGGGCCAATGGCCAGGTTAAAAGCGCTATCCGGTAACAGACTGGCGGCTTTAGCGCATTTAATCAGCGCAAAGACCGGCTGGCTGACCACCACCGGATGCCGTCCGGCAGCCTGATTCACCGCCATGACCTGAGAAGGCGTACGATTGACGGTAAAGAGATCTTCGTAGTGTTTGATAAGGCGAAATACGCGCCCGGCGAGCGGAGCGTCGTTGACGAAAAGCTTGAGGAGTATGGGAGAGCCCATAAGTACGGCACTGTAGCTATAAACACCTGCGGGTTCCTGCATATCGGCTCCAGAGTGTTTAAATGCGCGCCCCGACGAATGTCGGAGCGCGATTGCAAAACTTAACGTTGCGCCCGGTTAGCCGCCTGCTGGCCCGCCAGGGTGCCGAAGATAATAATATCAGCCACGGCGTTGCCGCCAATTCGGTTACCGCCGTGAATACCACCGGCCACCTCACCCGCCGCATAAGCGCCAGGTATTACCTGATGTTCGGTGTTCAGCACTTCAGTTTCGGTGTTAATGGTCACTCCGCCCATGGTGTGGTGAACCCCTGGAGCGATGCGAATCGCATAAAACGGCCCGGCGTTGATTGGGTTACGCAGCGCGGTAGTACGACCAAAGTCGGTATCGTTTTGCGCTTCAACAAAGCCGTTGTAGCGTTCCAGCGTTGCCAGCAACTGGTGCTCATCCATACCCAGTTTCTCCGCCAGCTCACGCGGCGAACTGGCGCTGGTCACCAGTCCTTTTGCGATATATTCGTCAGCGGCCTTATTTTTAATCCGCACATACTCATCAAACAGCACGTAGGCGTATTTTTCCGGTAAGGCGATAATCGCCGCCGATACTTTATCGCGGGTCGACATTTCGTTAAAGAAGCGGCTGCCCTGCTGATTAACCAGGATAGCACCGCCGCCGCGAATCGACTCGGAGATAAGGTACGACGTGCTCTGCTCGACGGTCGGGTGAATCTGGATTTCGCCCATATCCACGGTACCCGCGCCAATGCGCTCCAGCAGAGCAATACCGCTGCCGGTAGCGCCTTTGTGGTTGGTGGTGACAAAACCCGCCAGATCCGGGCGATATTTCACGACCATCTCGCTATTGGCGCTAAATCCGCCGGTTGCCATGATAATACTGCGGGCGTTAACGATGAGGGTTTCATTTTCATCGTTCAGCAGCTGTACGCCGCTGACTTCACCGCCAGTCATGACAATCTCAGTCACCGAGGTATCGAGCATAACGTCGATATCGCGTTTGTTGATATTACGCACCAGGCCACTTATCAGATAGCCGCCAACCGCCGACCCGTCTCTTGGACGGTGGGTGCGGTCGATGCTCATACCGCCGGTAGTGGTGATATCGTTAAGCATAATTCCGCGGCAGGCCAGCCACTCAATGGCCTGAGGAGCGTTCTCGACAAAGCGGTGCAACAGCGCCGGATTGTTTTTATTACCGCCGCCTTTCAGGGTTTCGGCATAGAACAGCTCTTTACTATCGTGGATACCTTTCACGCGCTGGAAGCGAGTCTCGGCAGCATTCATCCCGGCAGAAGCTTTGATTGTGTTACCGCCAATAGTCGGCATTTTTTCCACGATCAGTACGCTGGCACCCAGATCATGGGCTTGAATAGCCGCCGCGAGGCCCGCGCCACCGCTGCCGATAACCACCACATCGTATTCTTTGGTGGTTTCCTGGGCTGTGCCTTCTTCCTGAGCCAGCGCTTTACTGGATTTAACCATCGCTTTAGAAACGGCTTTTTTCACCGCCTCACTCTGGGAAGTTGCGCCTGAAACCGCGTCAACGTGTGGCGTATTGGCATCAAGAATACGACCACGAATTTCTTCGAAACTGGCGGTAAAGCTTACGTCCTGGTCAGCGGCACCGGCGAGTACAATATCGGCGATACGGTCAGTTTCGAGGCTAACATCAATCACCAGTTCGCTGGCATCGTCTTTAACCGTTTCGGTAAATACCCCGGCCTTAAACTTCTGCTCACCCATGCTCATATCGCGGATCATGGCTTCAACCAGGAAGAAACGCCACAGCGGTTCCGGTATCTCCAGCGCTTCGCGCTGAGTGCTATCAATGGACAGTTCCAGCTGTTCGCCGCGCGCAATGCGGTCGGCCCAATCCGGATAGGCAATACAGCCCCGGCCAATCGCCGCCAGGTCATAGCCATTATCCATCGCGGTTTCAATGTCTGACTCGTTGACCAGCGCACCGACGCCCATCACTGGGATCTGAGCCAGAGCTTCAGAACGAAGCTGGCAGTATTTGTTGATAAGCGGGGTTTTATCGTCGGTATCTACAATTGAACCGCGCAGTGAGTAGCCCATGGAGAAGTGCAGATAATCCAGGCCGCGCTGCGCCAGTTTCTCCAGCAGATACATGGTGTCGTCAAAGCGAATCCCCGGCACTTCCATCTCTTCAGGAGAGAAGCGGTAGCCAATAATGAAGGAGTCATCCGCGTACTGGCGCACCATTTTATGGGTGATATCCAGTACGGCCAGCGGGAAACGAGCGCGATTGTCGCGGCTGCCGCCCCATTCGTCGTCACGCTGGTTGGAGTTTGGCGAATAGAACTGCTGAATCAGGTAAGTATTGGCCCCATGCAGCTCCACGCCGTCAAACCCGGCCTGAATCGCGCGGCGTACGCCGTCGCCAAATTTCGCGACCATGGCTTCAACTTCTGCCGTGGTTAAAGCAACCGGCGTTGCTGCCCCGTCACGCGGAGCGGCAATGGCGCTAGGCCCAACCGGCGTGCGGCCACCAATCAGTTTAGGCTCCACCATGCGACCGCCGTGATAGATCTGCAATACGGCTTTGGAACCTTTCGACTTGATGGCATGGGCAATTTTCGCCAGCCCTTCAATTTTATCGTCGTTATCAATGCCGATGGCCCCTGGAAATGCCAGACCCAGGTCGTCGACAAAGCAGCATTCGACGATAATAGTACCGATAGATCCGGCACGCGCCCGATAGTACTCAACCAGTTCACTGGTCACCGAGCCATCGTAATAACCGGTACAGGTGGTCATTGGTGCCATACACAGGCGGTTTTTAAGCTCGGTACCATTAGGAAGAGTAAAGGGGTTAAACAGACGTGGATTACTGTTCATAGTTAACTCCAAATATTAAAAACTTCTGAATTCTTTATCGGACTTAATTCTGGTTATGTTTTTTGCCGATCTCATACCATTAATATAACCGTGTTATTAGTTACTAAAGTAGTTACATTAGTTTTAAAAGTATTTAAGGGCTAAAAAAAGCCATACCACCAAAGTGACACCCTTTTAAAAATAATAGATTTAAAAATCCGCCAAATTTAAATAACAATTTATTTACCATATTGTTGCTTTAGTGCTGCAAAATCCATCCAGACGCCACCACCAGAAGGATGCAACGGTCTTAACCAGCAGTATCTCAGCCCAGGCATGAACCGTTGGCAAACGGGCTTTATGATTTATCCGCCCTGCCTTTAGCCATAATCCACACTCACTTTGAAACTATTTATTTATATATAAGTGACCAAAATGATAAATGGCGTTATTTGATCAAAGTCAAAATAGATGGTGGGATAAAGTGCATTATATAAAAATTATGAATTTTAATTTAGCGCATTTAATATAGCGCTAAATGGTTATTCTCCGAAGAATGAAATCTCAACATTAAATAACTTAATAAAGTTAAATAACTAAAAAAATCGATATTTCCGGCGAATTAACAAACCGAATTTTTAACTACTTGTAGACATTTATTATGAATGAAAAATCACCGATACCCGCACCCGCTGCGGCGCCTAAAACCGGGCAGTCTCGCCGCCTGGTCATGATGGCACTACCGATTATCGTCGCGATATTGCTGCTCTTCGTGCCGGTTCCTGAAGGTTTACCGCCTTACGCCTGGCACTATTTCGCTATTTTCGTTGGCGTTATTGTCGGCCTGATCTTTGAGCCGCTGCCAGGTGCCGTCATTGGCCTGACCGGCGTTGTCGCCATCGCGCTGTGTAGCCAGTGGCTGCTGTTCAGCCCGGAGCAAATGGCTGACCCCAAATTTAAGCTGGCCGGCGCCTCTTTCAAATGGGCGGTAAGCGGCTTTGGTAACTCTACCGTGTGGCTTATCTTCGGTGCGTTTATGTTTGCCGCCGGTTACGATAAAACCCGGTTTGGCCGCCGTCTGGCGCTGATTCTGGTGAAATATCTTGGCCGCCGCAGCCTGACGCTCGGTTACGCTATCACCCTGGCCGATCTGTTGCTGGCACCGTTTACGCCATCCAACACCGCGCGCAGCGGGGGGACTATCTACCCTATTATTGCCAACCTGCCGCCGCTGTATGGTTCAAAACCAAATGATCCGAGCGCCCGTAAGATCGGTTCTTATCTGATGTGGGTGGCCATCACCGCCGCCTGTATCACCAGCTCTATGTTCCTGTCGGCGCTGGCACCGAACCTGCTAGCACTGGCTTTGGTTAAAAGCATTGTAGGTATCAATATCTCCTGGGGTACCTGGTTTATCGCCTTCCTGCCGCTGGGCATTCTGCTTATTCTGACTATGCCGCTGCTGGCCTACTGGTTCTATCCACCAGAAGTGAAAGTAAACGACGAAGTGCCGCTGTGGGCCAGCCGTGAGCTTGAAAAATTGGGCCGTCTGTCGCGCAATGAAATCCTGCTGCTGGTGTTTGTCTGCTGTGCATTAATTATGTGGATTTTCGCCGCCACCTGGATTGAACCGGCTATGGCCGCTCTGCTGGTTATCGGTTTGATGCTGTGGACCGGCGTTCTGGAGTGGAGCGATATCACCGGTAATAAAGCGGCATGGAATACCTTCGTATGGTTCGCCACTCTGGTCGCCCTTGCCGATGGCCTGTCATCCACCGGGTTTATCGGCTGGCTGGGTAAAGAAGGCGGTGCCATGATGGCCGGTATCTCCCCAGGCGTTGCCACCATCGTTCTGCTACTGGCGTTCTACCTGCTGCATTACCTTTTCGCCAGCACCACAGCGCATACCACCGCGTTGCTTCCAGCTATGCTGACTATCGCCTCCACAATTCCTGGCATGAATATGGAAGTGTTCTGCCTGCTGATGGTGACCTCACTCGGCATCATGGGGATTATTACCCCATTCGGTACCGGCCCAAGCCCGATTTATTACGGTAGTGGCTATCTGCCAACCAAAGACTACTGGCGGCTCGGCACCATCTTCGGTGGCCTGTTCCTGGTTGCTCTGCTGGTTATCGGCTATCCATGGATGTCGATGATGTTCTGATTCAAAACCGTCGGGCGTCCCCCGGCGGTTAATTTTTATGGAGTTGAGTATGTCGAATAAACCGTTTGTTTATCAGAACCCTTTTCCAATGGCGAAGGACGAAACCGAATACTATCTGCTGAGCCGCGAGCATGTTTCCGTCGCCAGCTTCGAAGGCCAGGACGTTCTGAAAGTTGAGCCAGAGGCGCTCACCCTGCTGGCGCAGCAGGCGTTCCACGATGCGGCATTTATGCTGCGCACCTCGCACCAGAAGCAGGTGGCCTCTATTTTGCTGGACCCGGAAGCCAGCGCTAACGACAAATACGTCGCCCTGCAATTCCTGCGTAACTCTGAAATAGCCGCCAAAGGCGTACTGCCAACCTGCCAGGATACCGGCACCGCTATCATTATGGGTAAAAAGGGCCAGAACGTCTGGACCGGCGGCGGCGATGAGGCGGCCCTGGCTCGTGGGGTATATAACACCTACATCGAAGATAACTTGCGTTACTCCCAAAACGCGCCGCTGGATATGTACAAAGAGGTGAACACCGGTACCAACCTGCCGGCGCAGATCGATCTCTACAGCGTGGATGGCGATGAGTACAAATTCCTGTGCATGGCTAAAGGCGGCGGTTCCGCCAATAAAACCTACCTGTATCAGGAAACCAAAGCGCTAATAACTCCGGCTAAACTTAAAAATTATCTGGTTGAGAAAATGCGCACCCTGGGTACCGCAGCCTGCCCGCCGTACCATATCGCATTTGTCATTGGCGGCACCTCAGCCGAAGCCACGCTGAAAACGGTAAAACTGGCCTCTACCCGCTATTATGATGGTTTGCCGACCGAAGGTAATGAGCACGGCCAGGCGTTTCGCGACGTAGCGCTGGAGCAGGAGCTGTTGCAGGAAGCGCAAAATCTGGGCCTCGGTGCGCAGTTTGGCGGTAAATATTTCGCTCATGACATTCGGGTTATCCGCCTGCCGCGCCACGGAGCTTCATGCCCAATTGGCATGGGAGTTTCCTGCTCGGCTGACCGTAATATCAAAGCCAAGATCAACCGCGACGGTATCTGGATTGAGAAACTGGAAGCTAACCCTGGCCAGTACATTCCTCAAGAACTGCGCCAGCAGGGTGAAGGTAACGTAGTCAGCATCAACCTAAACCAGCCAATGAGCGACATTCTGGCCCAGCTTTCTGCCCATCCGGTTTCTACCCGCCTGACGCTTAACGGCACCATTATTGTGGCTCGCGATATCGCGCACGCTAAGCTGAAAGAGCTTATTGATAATGGCGAAGAGTTGCCGCAATACGTGAAAGACCACCCAATCTATTACGCAGGCCCGGCCAAAACGCCGGAAGGTTATGCCTCTGGTTCTCTTGGCCCGACCACGGCTGGCCGCATGGATTCTTACGTAGACCTGCTACAGTCCCACGGTGCCAGCATGGTGATGCTGGCGAAAGGCAACCGCAGCCAGCAGGTAACCGATGCCTGCCATAAACACGGCGGTTTCTACCTGGGTTCAATCGGCGGCCCGGCTGCGGTACTGGCACAGCAAAGTATTAAGAGCCTGGAGTGTGTGGCCTATCCTGAGCTGGGGATGGAAGCTATCTGGAAAATCGAAGTGGAAAACTTCCCGGCGTTTATCCTGGTGGATGACAAAGGTAATGACTTCTTCCAGCAAATCCAGAATAAGCAGTGTGCCGGATGCAGCCAGCGCTAAGCGCCAGAGCTTGCCATTAAAAAATCACTGCCTGTTACGGTTACAGGCAGTAAAAAACCAGGCGTTGTGCCTGGTTTTTTTATGCCGCCAGATAACAAGATTGCCGGATGCTACGCCACCCCAAAATGGACGAACTGGCCCCTGGCGGAAATTTTATTGCCCACTCAGAATAATCCCTGGGCCTGGTCATCGTAGCTCACCAGCAGGCATTTGGTCTGCTGATAATGATCGAGCATCATCTTATGGTTCTCGCGACCAATACCAGAAAGCTTATAGCCCCCAAACGCTGCATGAGCCGGATAAGCGTGGTAACAGTTTGTCCACACCCTGCCCGCCTGAATACCGCGCCCCATTTGATAAGCCAGGGTACCGTTACGGGTCCAGACTCCTGCCCCCAATCCATAAACCGAATCATTAGCGATAGCCAGCGCTTCGTCCCGGTCTTTAAAGGTGGTAACCGCCAGTACCGGGCCGAAAATCTCTTCCTGGAATACCCGCATAGCATTGTGACCCGCCAGCACGGTGGGCTCCACGTAATAACCGCCGGCTAATTCACCTGATAACTCGCAGCGATGGCCACCGGTCAGCACCTCCGCGCCCTCTTTGCGGCCAATATCGATGTAGTTGAGAATGGTGTCGAGCTGCCCTTTAGAGACCTGCGCTCCCATCTGAGTTTGTGGGTCAAGCGGATGGCCGCGACGAATAGCAGCAATGCGCGCGATAGCCTTTTCCATAAAGCGCTCATAGACCGACTCCTGGACCAGCGCCCGGCTAGGACAGGTGCAAACCTCTCCCTGGTTAAAGGCAAACATCGCCATCCCTTCCAGCGCTTTATCAAGAAACGCGTCGTCTTTATCCATCACATCGGCAAAAAAGATATTGGGCGATTTCCCCCCCAGCTCGAGGGTAACAGGAATAACATTACGTGAAGCGTAATGCATAATGTCACGCCCCACTTCGGTAGAGCCGGTGAAGGCAATCTTGGCGATCCGCCCGGAAGTAACCAGGTATTCGCCGATTTCACTGCCCGCGCCGTTCACCACGTTCACCACGCCCGGAGGCAGGATATCGGCGATTAACTCCATCAGCACCAGCACCGACATGGGGGTCAGCTTCGCCGGTTTTAAAACGATACAGTTACCTGCCGCCAGCGCCGGAGCCAGCTTCCAGCAGGCCATCAGCAGCGGGAAGTTCCAGGGGATTATCTGCCCCACCACCCCAAGCGGCTCATGAAAATGATAGGCCACCAGATTAGCGTTGATCTCGCTAATTCCTCCCTCCTGAGCACGGATACAGGCGGCAAAATAGCGGAAATGATCCAGCCCCAGCGGAACATCGGCTGCCTGGGTTTCCCGAATAGCCTTACCGTTATCCCAGGTTTCTACCGCCGCCAGCACAGCAAGGTGCTCCTCCATTCTATCGGCAATTTTATTCAGTAATGCGGCGCGTTCGGCCCCCGAAGTTTTGCCCCAGGATGCCTGGGCCTTATGGGCGGCATCCAGCGCCAGATCGACATCTCGCGAGTCAGAGCTTGCCACCTCGCAAATGGTCTGGCCGGTCGCCGGTGTCTGGTTGAGATAGTATTCTCCGCCGAGCGGTGCCATCCAGCGTCCGCCGATAAAGTTGTCGTAGCGCGTTTTGAAGGTATAGGGAATAGCTGCAAGTTGCTGCGGTTGGTTAACGGTCATATAGAGTACCTTTTTATTTTTTGGGTTAACGTCCCTGTAGCGGCATGGCTCTTCGCCACCAGCATTGGCGACGATATCGGCCAGGGCCGCGCACGTCGGGCCTGGTTCAAAAAGCAATTTTCCTGCCATAACCGTTAAACCATCGCTAAGCCGCTGCATTCGTAGCCCCCAGGCATTCGCATAGCCAGCAGCCACCGATTTTTTCGCAAAAAATTATCAGCTTCGCTTCTCATAATGAGAAGCCAGAGCACCCCATCTCACCTTTATTCACAGCCATCAATGGCACTCGGCATGCCTTAAAGTGCCTGACGGCGCGGGTCTCCTACATGAAAAGGTCAATGGCACGCTCCTTGCTTTACTGAGTCCATTTGGCGGGACATTCCCTGCCGGTACCTTCAGGAGTGAGCAGATGAAAACACATCATGTGGTGGGCACCGAAGTTATGCGTGCCGATGGGCTGGCCAAGGTTAAAGGGCTGGCCATTTATGGCGATGACCTAAACCTGAAAAGGATGCTGTATGGGGTTTGTCGTTACGTCGACATAGCGGCCGGTCAGGTTGAGTCACTCGACCTTTCCGAAGCTGAGAAGGTGCCGGGCGTGGTGCGCATCGCCACCTGGCAGGACGTTCCGGGGGAGAAAAAGGTAGGCGTAGTTTCAGCAGACTATCCGCCGCTTATTGATAAAGAGATTGCCTATCGCGGTGACGTAGTGGCAGTCATTGCAGCAGAGAGCTATGAGGCCGCAGCACTGGCGGCAGAGAAAATCAAAATCACTTACCGCCCGTTTGAACCAATTACTAACGTGCAGGATGCTTTACGCCCAGGAGCACGGTTGATTCACGCTGATAGCGGCAGCAACGTTATTAACCACCATTTCACGGTCAAAGGCGACGTAGAGGCCGGTTTCGAAAGCGCCACCCATATTTTTGAGCGGGAATACAGCGTTAACTTTCAGGAACATGCTTACATTGAACCGGAAACCATCACCGCCTGCTTTGATGATAACGAGCAGATAATCACTATTTACGGCTCTATTCAAAACGCCCACCGGGTGCGCGGATTCGTAGCCCGCTATCTTGGGATCCCACAATCTAAAGTGAACGTTAAGCGTTCAACGCTGGGCGGCAGCTTCGGCGGTAAGGACGATATTATCGATCACCTGGCATGCCGCACGGCGCTACTTGCCTGGCTCACTCATCGTCCGGTCAAAATTACCTATAATCGCGAACAATCAATGCGCGAAAGCTACAAACGCCATCCCTATACCATGAAATACAAAGTCGGTCTGGATGACGACGCCAGGATCAAAGCGATAAAAATAGATATTCTGGCCGATGGCGGCAGCTACGCCGGGCAGACTGTTTTCGTCACCTGGCGCAGCTCGGTACAGGCCGCTGGCCCCTATAACATCCCTAATGTGCGTATCGATATCACCGGTGTATACACTAATAACGTCTATACCTCGGCCTATCGTGGGTTTGGCGCACCCCAGGTTATTTTCGCCAATGAGTCGCTAATGGATGAGCTGGCAGATCTCATGGGCATCAGCCCGGTGGAAATCAGGCTCCGTAATATTTTGAACCAGGATGATATCAGCATCGCCGGGCAGCCAATGACCAGCCATACGGTTTCTGCCCGCCAGGTGTTACTTAAAGGGCTTGAGCGTAGCGAGTTCGAGGCAAAGAGACGCCATTATGCCGAACTGAATGCTAAAGGCGGACCGGTAAAATATGGCATTGGGTTTGCCATCAGCCACCGGGGATGTTCGCTGGGTGCCGAAGGGCTGGACGCCTCCTCATCGCTTATCCAGATTAACGCAGATGGCAGTATCAACATCTCTACCTCTGTATCGGAAAACGGCCAGGGTCTGCAGGCCACCATGTCGATAATCGCGGCGGAAGCCTTTGGCGTCAGCCTCGACACCATCTCCTTTACTGAACCGGCAACCGCCATGATTGCCGATGGCGGTTCTACCGTAGCCTCACGCGGCACGCTGATGGGCGGCCAGGCTATTCTGGACGCCGCTAACAAACTTAAAGCCAGCATCAGTGCCGTTATCGCACCGCGCTTAGGAGCCAGTGGCGAAGACGATTTGCTTTGGGCGGATAATAAAATTACCCATCGCCATCAGCCGGATAAAAGCATTGGCTTCGCCGAGGCTACCGTTCTTACCAGAGCGACGGGCGCTAACCTGGCCGCCTATGGCTGGCACGTTGCGCCGGATATCCACTGGGATGAAGAAAAAGGCACCGGTAGCCCGTATTTTACCTGGGTGTATGGCTGCCAGGTCGCCGATATTACGCTGGACACACGCACCGGTAAAATCAGCATTAACCACGCGACCGCAGTGCACGATGTCGGCACCGTTATTAATCGGGTAGGTTTTGAAGGTCAGGTTTGCGGCGGTGTGGCCCAGGGCATGGTGGGCTACGGCATGCTGGAAGATTTCAATATCGAACACGGCGAGGTTAAGTCGGAAAACTTTGATACCTACCTGCTGCCGACGATTAAAGATGTCCCGGAAATAGACATTACCGGTATCGAAAACCACGATAAAGCCGGCCCGTTCGGTGCCAAGGTTATCGGCGAGCCGGTGCTGGAGCTGGGGGCCGCCGCGCTAAATAATGCGGTCAGCTTTGCTCTCGGCAGCCGTAACTATGCCCTGCCCCTGACCCTTGAACAGGTTAAGCTTGGCTACCACCTGAAAAAGCCTGAGCGTCAAAGCGAGCTGCTGGAGTCGGGCCAAAACAAAAAGCAAACCCTGCGCATTAATACGCTTCAGGTACAGCGTGCCGCTACGCTAACCCATGCATTGGAGCTGCTAAAATCTGGCGATGCCCGAGCGCTGGCGGGAGGCACCGATCTTCTTATTCAGGCACGGCTAAGCCTGCAGCCTATTCCCGTGGTTGATATCAGCGCCATCCCTGAGCTACAGCAAATAACCCTGCAACAAGATGGTTCGGTGCGTATCGGTGCCGCCGTCACCTTCAGCCAGCTAGTCAACGACCCGCAGATTATTGAACGCTATCCGCTGCTGGTGACGGCGGCTAAGACCGTGGGTTCTTTACAACTGCGTAATCGGGCCACCGTTGGCGGAAATGTGGTTAACGCCGCGCCCTGCGCAGACTCAGTGCCTCCGCTGATTATCTATGATGCGATGGTCGAAATTCAGCATCACGACCATCCGGCCCGAACCATTCCACTGGCCGAATTCAGTACCGGCGGATACCGCACCCAGCTCCAGCCAGGAGAACTGGTATGCGCATTTATCCTACCGGCCCCTTACCAACATCCGGGATTAAAACAGCACTATCTCCAGCTCGGACGCCGTAACGCTCTTAACATCACCCGTCAGAGTTTTACCGGCCAGTTTGTTCTCGACGCCTCAGGCATTTTGACGCGCTGCCGGCTGGTCGATGGCGCGCTGATGAGCAATCCGCAGCGCCTGATGCGGCTGGAGAAGTGCTTAACCGGCCGCAAGCTGAATCATGCGCTGATTACCGAAGCAACCGGTGTGCTTCTCGAGCAGCTTAATGAAACGATCGGCAAACGCTGGTCGGCCGCATACAAAATACCGGTCGCTACCGAAATGCTTAGTCAAATGCTGCAGGAAGTTATGACCACCAGGACTCATTGAGGCACAACAGATGGATACTATTGAACTGAAAGTAAACGGCATAAATATTTGCCGTCCGGTAACGGATAACCAGCGGTTAATCGACTTCCTGCGCGAAGATCTTGAGCTGACAGGAACTAAAGAAGGCTGCTCGGTGGGCGAGTGCGGCGCCTGCACCGTTATTATGAATGGCAAAGCCGTCTGCTCCTGCCTGATCCTCGCCATACAGTGTCATGGGGCTGAAATTACCACCGTCGAGGCGCTGGAACAGGACAAAATCGGCCAGCAGCTTCAGCGGGCATTCGTTCGCCACGGAGGCGTGCAGTGTGGTTTTTGCACGCCCGGTTTTTTAATGAGCACCAAAGCACTGCTGGATGAAAATCCGCAGCCCAGCGATGAGCAGCTTTTGGATGCCCTCGAGGGCAATATCTGCCGTTGTACCGGTTATCGCCCGATTATTAAATCGATAAAAGCCGTACTCAACCCACGAGAAGCTGAATAATTATGAGGCAATGCCTGGTGTTAGCGGCGGGGCTTTCCAGCCGCATGGTCAGCTGGAAAATGCTATTACCGTGGAGAGATACCACCATTCTGGACTGCACGCTGCGCACCGCGCTGTCATTCTGTGACCAGGTTATCCTGGTCACAGGGTTTCGAGGAGCTGAGCTGCACCAGCGTTACCATGGGCTACCGCGTATCAGGCTCTCATATAACATCGACTACCGCAGCGGAATGTTCTCTTCATTACGCTGCGGTGCCCATTGGCTGGCCAACGAGCCGTTCTTTGTTATTCCTGGAGATATGCCCGATATCCGGTTAACCACCTACAAGAGATTATGGGCCGCGCACCCGGCACCGGAAAGCCTGGTGCCTGTTTATAACCATCGCGGTGGGCATCCGGTACTGCTTCCAGCCCTGATGCGATCCACCATTCTTAACGCTCCGACCGACAGTAATCTGGGCCAGCTTATCCGTATCTACGGACGCAGGAATGTAGAAGTTGACGATCCGGCGATTCATTACGATCTGGATACTCCTGATGAGTATCGCCAGCGCTATCAGTCAGGCTTTAACTCAGACCGTATTTTTTAATTTTGCGGTATAGCGTCGCCACCCCGATCCCCAGTTCGTCGGCAACCAGTTTTTTATTACCCAGCCGCTGCAACGCCTCCACTATCATTTGCCGCTCCACCAGCCTGAGGCTAGCGTTGGCCTTATCACCCGATTCACTTACCGTTGCGACGTCCTGGCATACTTCTGGGTGCTGAGTCTGAAGAGGTGAAACATGTTGAGCGGTTTCGTAAGTTTCTGACGCCTCCTTCCAGCACAACTGAATGGCAGGCGGCAGCAAAGGCACATCAATACACTCTCCGGGCGGCACGATATTTAGCAGATACTCAACCAGATTACTCAGTTCGCGCACATTTCCTGGCCAGCTATAGAGACAAAGCCGCTTCATCGCCTGCGGCGTTACCTGTGGTTTTGCACAACCGATGCGTCGGGCATGCAGTGTAATAAAATGCTGTAATAACAGCTGTATATCCCCACCCCGTTGGTTAAGCGGAGGCAGCGTGAGCGGCACCACGTTAAGCCGATAGTAAAGATCCTCGCGAAAACTTCCGTCGCGGATTTTATCCAGCAGATGCTGATGAGTCGCCGATATAATCCGGATATCTACCTTGACAGGCTGCGACGCTCCCACCGGCAAAACCTCGCGGCGCTCTATGGCTCGCAATAATCGGGCCTGAAGCGTTAGCGGCATATCGCCAATTTCGTCCAGAAATAGCGTGCCTTCATCCGCCAGCTGAATCAGCCCCTTTTTACCGCCGGGGGAGGCACCGGTAAACGCGCCTTTGGCATAGCCAAACAGCTCGCTTTCCAACAAATTCTCTGGGATTGCGGCACAATTTATAGCCACAAATGGTTTGGCGTGGCGATTGCTCAGCTGATGTATTGCCTGAGCGACAACCTCTTTACCGGTTCCACTTTCACCTAAAATCAATACGCTTGACGGGCTTGCGGCTACCCTGCTTATTAACTGCTTTAATCTATTCATTTCCGGCGCACGGCCAATAAGATTTTTAATCTCCGGCACCGGCGTTGGCGATTCGCGAGCCGGAACCTCGGTAACACTCGAATCGGACAGCATCAACAGCCCTCCCTGCCGGGTTTGATGCCACTGGCCGGAGATTTTCCAACAAATATTTTGCCAGCATAATGTAAATTCATTAAACCCCTGATGATGGACATCCCCATGAATAATAGAAGCCGTTTCTATATTTCCC
The DNA here is from genome assembly GCA_022846635.1 of Salmonella enterica subsp. enterica serovar Choleraesuis. Classification (GTDB taxonomy): domain Bacteria; phylum Pseudomonadota; class Gammaproteobacteria; order Enterobacterales; family Enterobacteriaceae. Next base: position 1,744,507 of record AP025685.1, on the reverse strand, counting down.
TCTGAGGTGATATTTAACGCCTGATAAGCTGCATTATTCATAAACACAACATGAGCGCTGGCATCAAATAATAAAATAGCATCCGTTACATGCTCAGCTAAAAAGCACACCAGCTCACTTTCCGTTTTAAACTTATCATTTGCGACGGAAATATTTTCCACTAACAGCCGTGAGATATGCCGAATATATTCAATAAACATTCGGGTATGTGATTTCAAATGAGTGAGCTGGGTAATATTCACCGCAACCAAACTTACTACGCCAATCACCCGATTTTTGAGCGTTACCGGTACGCCAACAAAACCACGCTCCCGACACGTCTCCCTCTGCTGACATGCCTGACAAAGATGGTTCTGCCTTGAATCAAAAATCACAACTTCTTGTTGATTTTCAATGACCTCATTTAATAACAATGTATTGCTTTCCGGTGGTTTTCCGAGACGATTGCTATAAATACCGGTACCGGCAACCCTCTGCAGACGGTTATCAACCACCTCAACTTCAAGCTGTAAAACGTTAGCCAGCAAAGTTGCAAAATGCTGCACCGTAGGCTGAATCATCATCAGCAAACTGTTTGCGGGCTGAGTATGTTCTGGAAAAGTAACCGGGGAGGCAGGTAGCGCACAGATATTATCAGCCAGGGCCTTGCTCATTTTGAGAATACCTCCTGTGATTATCATAATGAATCCAGTCGCAATATAAACACTCAGTCACACCCGAGATTAACCCGCCATCAGGCCGCAGAGTATGACCCGTCACACATAATGCAGGTAAATTTTAAACCTGGCACAAAACTTGTTTACTTAATTAGTGCGTCTTTTGGTAGCCAAAGTCGCTTTACCAAAAAATTAATTCTGACTATCGCTTTTATTTCCCAGAGGGATACGAACTCATGAATGACATTAAGCAGCTACTTAAGCAAGTGAGCGCTAAAAAATCCTCGCTGTCGACCAGGGACTTTTTCCTGACCTGGGAGCAAAGCCGCGAAGAGCTGGAACAAATCCTCCTGCTTGCAGAGGCGTTGAGGGAAATGCGCGCAGCAAATATCGATACCCGGCTGTTCAATAACGGTTTGGGCATTTCGCTGTTTCGCGATAATTCGACCCGCACTCGCTTCTCTTATGCCTCCGCGCTTAACCTTCTGGGGCTGACGCAACAGGATCTGGATGAGGGGAAATCACAAATTGCCCATGGCGAAACCACGCGAGAAACCGCCAACGTTATCTCCTATTGTGCCGAAGTTATAGGCATCCGCGATGATATGTATCTCGGAGCAGGTAACGCTTATATGCGTGAAGTAGCAGCGGCGATGGACGAAGGCTTCGAGCAGGGGGTTCTGCCGCAACGCCCGGCCATGGTGAACCTGCAGTGTGATATCGACCACCCAACCCAATCAATGGCCGATCTGGCCTGGCTGAAATCTCATTTTGGTAGTCTGGAAAATCTCAAAGGTAAAAAAATTGCCATGACCTGGGCTTACTCCCCGAGCTATGGCAAGCCGCTATCCGTACCGCAGGGGATAATCGGTCTGATGACCCGGTTTGGTATGGATGTCACTCTGGCTCATCCCGAAGGTTACGATCTGTTGCCGGAGGTGCTAGACGTCGCCGGTAAAAACGCTAAAGAGTCAGGCGGCAGCTTCCGCCAGGTTGGCAGCATGGAAGAAGCCTTTGAAAACGCCGATATCGTTTATCCGAAATCCTGGGCACCGTGGCAAATCATGCAGCGTCGTACCGAACTGTTACGCAGTAACGACAGCGCGGGTCTGACCCAGCTCGAACAGTCCTGCCTCGCCAACAATGCTAAGTTCAAAGACTGGCATTGCACCGAAGCGATGATGAAGCGCACCCGTGGCGGCAATGCGCTGTATATGCACTGTCTGCCTGCCGATATTACCGGTGTTTCCTGTGAGCGCGGAGAGGTAGAAGCCAGCGTATTTGAACGCTATCGCTTCCCAACCTACCACGAAGCAAGCTGGAAGCCTTACATCATCGCCGCCATGATTGTCGCCCGCAGGTTCGCTAATCCAGCTCAGGCACTTGAGCAGCGTCTCGCCGCTGCCGTTCCACGTATCTACCGCTGATGTCCAGCCCGCGCCAGGCCGCAGTTTATGCCTGGCGCCCGGTTATGTCATATCAGCTAAAAAGGATTTTATGAGATGTCACAGTTTGAACTCGCAATCCAGATTGCGGCGAATGCTTATTTTCAGCCTGCACGATCGCCGGTTTTTAATCAGCAGGCGGCCGTAACCGCCCGGCGTTTTCATCGTACGCTGGCCGGTTACAGTCCGACGCCTCTTTGCAGCCTGCCGGGGCTGGCCAAAAGTCTCGGTGTCGGTCAGATTCTGGTTAAAGATGAGTCTCAGCGCTTTGAACTTAATGCTTTTAAGATGCTGGGAGGAGCATGGGCCATCGCCCGTCTTTTATGCCAGAAGTATCAGCTTGATATTAATCGGTTCACATTTGAAAGTTTCAAAGAACAGGCATTCCCTCCCCTGACCTTTGCCACCACAACCGACGGCAACCATGGGCGCGGTATCGCCTGGGCCGCGCGAGCGCTGGGTCAAAAAGCGGTTATCTATATGCCTAAGGGCTCAGTCGCGGCACGCGTCAAGCACATCACCGATCTCGGGGCTGAATGCATCGTTACCGATAGCAACTACGACGATACCGTGCGTATGACCCAGGCCGAAGCTCAGCGTCGGGGCTGGTATGTAGTGCAGGATACGGCCTGGGAGGGATATAGCGAAATTCCAACCTGGATAATGCAGGGCTATGCCACCCTGGCCGACGAAGCGGCCGAACAGATTGAGCAGATGCAGCTCGCTCCACCTACCCACATCATCCTGCAAGCTGGCGTAGGAGCTATGGCTGCCGGCGTTCTGGGCTACTTTGTCGACCGCTATGGCCCGGGGCAATTCCAGACAATGGTGGTCGAACCGGACAAAGCCGACTGTTTGTACCGCTCAGGGCTGGCCGGTAAATGCGTCAATGTTGGTGGCGCGATGGACACTATTATGGCGGGCCTGGCCTGCGGCGAGCCCAACCCGCTGGGCTGGCCCCTGCTGCGCGATAACGTTCAGCACTTCCTGTCCTGTGAAGACCGGGTGGCTGCGCTGGGCATGCGCGTTCTTGGTAACCCATACGCCGGAGACCCTGCCATTATTTCCGGCGAGTCCGGCGCTATCGGCATTGGCGTACTGGCCGCACTGTCGCATCACCCGCAGCGGGCTGAACTACTCAAAAAACTCCATATCACCCCAGAGTCTCGCATCCTTGCCATCAGTACCGAAGGCGATACCGACCCGATCAATTACCGGGAGATCGTCTGGGAAGGCAAAGCGGGAGTTTCGTACTGTTCAAAAGGAATTACACATGTCTAAAACTATACCGTTCAACCAAATTCTGGCGCTGGCTAAAGAATACCAGCCTGAAATGACGCGCTTTTTACGCGATATGATAGCCATCCCCAGTGAAAGCTGTGATGAAAAAAAGGTTATCCATCGGATCAAGGAGGAGATGGTAAAGGTTGGCTTCGATAAGGTAGAAATTGACCCAATGGGTAATATCCTCGGCTATATCGGCCACGGCCCACGCCTCCTTGCCATGGATGCTCACATCGACACCGTCGGCATCGGTAACCCTAATAACTGGAAGTTTGACCCATACAAAGGCATGGAGGACGAGGAGTTAATCGGCGGGCGCGGCGCATCCGACCAGGAAGGCGGCATGGCATCCATGGTTTATGCTGGCAAGATTATCAAACAGCTTGGCCTTGAGGATGAATATACCCTGCTGGTTACCGGTACTGTTCAGGAAGAGGACTGCGACGGTCTGTGCTGGCAGTATATTATTGAGCAATCCAATATCCGCCCGGAGTTCGTAGTCAGTACCGAACCAACCGATTGTAATATCTATCGCGGCCACCGCGGGCGTATGGAAATCAGAGTCGAAGTTGAAGGTGTAAGCTGTCACGGCTCGGCGCCTGAACGCGGCGACAACGCCATCTTCAAGATGGCCCCTGTCTTAACCGAGCTTCAGTCTCTGGCGAAAAATCTGGGTAACGATCCTTTCCTTGGAAAGGGAACACTTACCGTCTCCGAAATTTTCTTCACCTCACCGAGCCGCTGCGCCGTGGCCGATAGCTGCGCTATCTCAATTGACCGCCGCCTGACCTGGGGGGAAACCTGGGAAGGCGCACTAGAGGAAATCCGCGCCCTTCCAGCCGTTAAAGCCGCCAAAGGTAACGTTACGCTTTATCGCTATGACAGACCTTCATGGACCGGGCTGGAATATCCAACCGAATGCTACTTCCCAACCTGGAAGGTTGAAGAAGATCACTTCACCGTCCGGGCCTTATCTTCCGCCTACCAGGGGCTGTTTAACAAAGATCCCGTTGTCGATAAGTGGACGTTCTCTACCAATGGCGTATCGATTATGGGCCGCCACGGTATTCCGGTTATCGGTTTTGGGCCGGGTAAAGAGCCGGAAGCCCACGCCCCGAATGAAAAAACCTGGAAGTCTCATCTCGTCACCTGCGCCGCCATGTATGCCGCTATTCCGCTGTCATGGCTTGCGCTGAAAAAATAACCGGCCAGCGCCCTGCGGGGCGCTTTCTCTTTGTGTTGAGGTGCAGTAATGGCAACACTTATTAAGAATGGCACGCTGGTAGATAGCGAACGTTCAGTACAAGCATCCCTGCTGATTGATGGGGGGAAAATAGTCTGTTGCGATAGCCAGATAACGCCGCAACCCGGATGGGAGATTATTGATGCCGAAGGGCTGATGGTCATGCCCGGCGGTGTCGACGTGCACACGCATTTCAATATTGACGTCGGTATCGCGCAAAGCTGTGACGACTTTTATACCGGCACCCGAGCCGCAGCCTGCGGTGGCACCACTACAATCATCGACCATATGGGCTTTGGCCCTGCCGGATGCAATCTGCATCACCAGCTAAATAAGTATCATCAGGATGCCAGCGGTAACGCGGTTATTGACTATAGCTTTCATGGCGTTATTCAGCATGTTAATGACGAAATCATTGATGAAATCGCTGATATGGTGAGCAAAGAAGGAATTAGCAGTTTCAAGTTTTACCTGACGTATCAGTATCACCTGAATGACGGCGATGTACTCAAGCTTCTGAAGCGCTTAAAAGAGGCGGGAGCACTGGCGACGGTACACCCGGAAAACCACGCCGCCGTGGAATTAAATCGACAACAGTTTCTCAGCGAAGGCAAAACCACTCCCTTATGGCATGCCCTTAGCCGTCCGGTATCCTGTGAAGCGGAGGCAATTGCCCGCACTATTAACCTGGCCCACCTGGCGGGCGATGCCCCACTCTATATTGTCCACCTGTCCAACGGGCTGGGCCTCGATTATCTGCGCCTGGCTAAAGCACGTAAGCAGCCGGTATGGGTAGAAACCTGTCCACAATACTTGCTGCTGGATATCAATCGTTATCTTGAGCCGGACGGCCTCAAATATATCCTCAGCCCGCCGCTGCGCGGCCATGAAGAGCAGGACAGGCTGTGGGTTGGTATTGCCGACAATAGTATCGATACGGTCGCCACCGACCATTGCACTTTCCCTTATCAACAGCGGCTGGCCTTAACCACCGATAATTTTACCCAATGCCCTAACGGGCTCCCAGGCGTTGAAAACCGCATGATGTTGCTGTTCTCCGAAGGCGTAATGACTGGGCGAATTAGCCCACAGCGTTTCGTGGCATTGACCAGCGCGAACCCGGCAAAGCTTTTTGGTTTGTGGCCACGCAAAGGAAACCTGAACCTAGGAAGCGACGCGGATCTGGTGCTGTTCAATCCCCAGCTAACCCAAACCCTGCGCCACCGCGATATGCATGATAATGCCGACTATTCCCCCTATGAGGGTTTCATATGTCGCGGCGTGCCGGTCATGACCCTGTCGCGCGGGCAGATAGTCTGGCGCAATGGGCAGTTTCTCGGCCAGCGCGGATACGGGCAATTTATCCATCGTAAACCTTTCGCCTATCAACAACAGGGAGTATTTCAATGAAACAACGAATTGTCCTGGCGCTTGGCGGTAACGCGCTTGGCACCGATCTCGAAGGGCAAATGAAAGCAGTACAGTCTACTGCCGGAATTATCGCCGACCTGGCAGCTGCAGGACACGAGCTGGTTATTACCCACGGTAACGGCCCGCAGGTAGGCATGATCCATCAGGCTTTTGAAGCGGCATCGGCCACTGCCGCCCACTCACCGGTGCTACCTATGTCGGTGTGCGTGGCTTTAAGTCAGGGATATATTGGCTACGACTTACAAAACGCCCTCCACGAAGCGCTGGAAAAACGCGGCGTTGACCGTACCGTCGTCTCTATGGTGACTCAGGTGCGGGTCTGCGCCGACGAGCCGGCTTTCACTCACCCGAATAAACCGATCGGTTCATTTATGGATGAAAAGGCGGCACAGGCGCTGCAACGTAAAGGCGTTAACGTGGCTGAAGACGCAGGACGCGGCTGGCGACGGGTGGTGGCCTCACCGGCACCACGGCAAATCATTGAACTGGATGCAATAAAAACGCTACTCAATGCTGGCCATATTCCGGTGACGGTAGGTGGCGGCGGCATTCCGGTTATTAATGTCGATGGACATCTGAAAGGAGCCAATGCGGTTATTGATAAAGATCTCGCCAGTGCCGTACTGGCCCGCGATCTGGACGCCGACGTACTGATAATTCTCACGGCAGTTGAGAAAGTGGCGATCAATTTCCAAACTGATAATCCCCAATGGCTTAGTCGCATCACGCCACAGCAGGCCAGAGGCTGGATGGATGAAGGGCAATTTGCCCCAGGATCTATGCTGCCAAAAGTACAGGCAGCGGTAGATTTTGCCGAGTCCCGCCCCGGGCGGCGCGCCATAATAACCCTGCTGAGCAACGCCCGGCAGGCCATAGAAGGCCTGACCGGTACCGTTATCAGCCTGTAACTTCAGCTTTAAACTTTGCTGCGGTTTTCAGGGGTGGGTTATCCATCTGGCAACGACTGGAAACCGTAGCCTTTTTGCTCTGCCGTCGAGTCTGAATCAGTTCTCCGACAATGCTTATCGCCAGTTCACCAGGCGTTTGCGCGCCAATATCAAGCCCAAGCGGAGCGCGTAGATTTTCCAGCTGTAGCGGTGTGGCGGCTGAGTGCTCAATGAGCCGCTCATGCAAAGTCTGCACTTTACGGCGGCTGCCCAATAATCCCAGATAAGCCAGCGGGCTTTTAATCACTGCGCTCAGAGCTTCGTAGTCCTCATGATTGGTCGCAATAACCACATAGCTTCGTTCGCTTAACGGCAAACGCCCGACTATCTCATCAAAATTTGCCCCATATACTCGGGAACAGGGCTCCGGTAAATCCGGGTGCTGTAAATTTTTTTCCCAGGTATCACATACCGTTGTTCTAAACCCGGCGGCGCAGGCAGCTTTAGCCACCTCTCGATTTACATGACCGCCCCCCAGCAGATAGAGTTCTGGCCGGGAGGGATAGACCGCAATATGGATAGTAACTGAACCACCACAATCTGCCCCTACTGCCTTATCACCCTGACGGGTGAGACGCGCTTCGAATAATCGGTTCTCCTCCTGAATCAGCGCCTGTAATGCTTCGTCAATCGCCAGCCGTTCCAGCATACCCCCGCCGAGCGTTCCGTGAATTTCGCCCTGACCATCCACCAGCATACTGGCGCTATGCAGCGGCGTAGAGCCTCGGCGCTCAATCAGCTGTAATAAAGCAAAAGGCAAATTTTCTGTTTCATACCACGCTGCCATCTCAAAAAATCCCATCAGTTTCTCTCCATGTTTATCTCTGATGAGATAAAGCAACTCCTGTGCCGCTTTTTATCTCCTTCGTGAGCCCTTTATTGATAGCGCCCTATCACATTGATAATTCACCGCCTCATAACTGCCGCTTATGGCTGGCTGTATGCCTGGAATTGAGAAACCGATCGCATCTCTAATAGCTAATTTCTCCAACCTTGGCCGATGGCCTGGATGTTGCTTAGTTAGCTGGCTGTTTTCCCCATCGCGCACTGCGATGACCAACCGTTATGGATAATATCTAGATCCGCAAGGAGTCTCATATGGCTGATATTATGCGCCCTGTGCCGTTCAGGGAGTTGCTGCTGCGTATCTGCGCAGAATATGAAGAGAGTCGTTCTATTTTTGGTATTCCTGAGTCTGAGTTCTGCCAGAGAGACCCGGAGCGCCAGATTTCACTGTTCGGCGAGACCTGCGATACCCCGGTCGGCCCTGCCGCAGGGCCACACACCCAGCTTGCGCCAAATATCATCGCCGCCTGGCTATGCGGTGGCAGCTTTATCGAGTTGAAAACCGTCCAGATCCTCGACCGTCTGGAGCTGGATAAACCCTGCATCGACGCCAGCGATGAGGCGTTCAATACCGAATGGTCGACCGAATTTACCCTTTCTAAGGCGTGGGACGAATACCTCAAAGCCTGGTTTACGCTATCTCTGTTAGAGACGCTTTTGGCCCCGCGACACGATAATCAGGGTAAGTCATTTATTTTCAATATGAGCGTGGGTTATGACCTTAAAGGTATAACCCAGCCGCCGATGCAAAAATTCATCGACGAAACCATGGATGCCAGCCGTAATCCTAAGTTTGAGCAATACCGCCGCGAGCTGGCTGCGTTTATCCGTGACTCATCGTGGAGCCTGCTTAAGAAAGCACCGCGTCTGGCTCTGGAAGGCCTGCCGGAAACCATATCACCCCGTATGGTGCGCAGCGTGACTTTATCAACTATGCACGGCTGCCCTCCGGATGAAATCGAATCCATCTGCCATTACATGCTCACCCAAAAACAGCTTCATACCTATGTAAAGCTCAACCCAACGCTGCTGGGGTTCGATCGGGTGAGAGAGATTCTTGACGGTAATGGCTTCGACTACGTTGGTTTGGACAAAGCCGCGTTTGATAAAGATTTACAACCACAGCAGGCGCTGTCGATGCTTGAGCGGCTGGTTACGGTAGGGCGCGAATTACAACTTACTTTTGGCGTTAAGCTGACCAATACGCTGGGTACCCGCAATCATAAGCATCGCCTGCCGGGTGAAGAGATGTATATGTCTGGCCGGGCCCTCTATCCGCTGGCTATCAACGTCGCGGCTTTCCTGTCTCGCCACTTCGCGGGCCAGCTGCCGATATCCTATTCCGGCGGGGCCAGTCAGTTTAATATTCGCGATCTGTTCGCCGCCGGTATTCGCCCCATCACAATGGCGACTGACCTGTTGAAACCAGGCGGTTACCTGCGCTTGAAAGCCTGCGCCGACTTGCTAAAAAATTCGGAGGAATGGTCGCGTAGTACCATCAATGTTCCGCTGCTTGAAAATCTGGCGCAGGATGCGCTGAAAGCAAAATGGGCACAGAAATCATGGAAAAGCCGCGACGAAATAGATACCGGCGCGCCGCTACCGCTCACCGACTGTTACGTCGCCCCCTGCGTCACCGCCTGCGCTATCCACCAGGATATTCCTGAGTATCTACGTCTGGCGGGTGAAGGCCGTTACGCCGACGCGCTTACCGTTATTTATCGTCGCAATGCGCTGCCAGGCATTACCGGCCACATCTGTGACCATCAGTGTCAATCCAACTGCACTCGCCTTGACTACGAGCAGGCGCTGGATATCCGTAAAATTAAGAAGATCGTTCATGAGAAAGGCTGGGAGTCATACCGCCAGCGCTGGCATAAACCGGCAGGCTCTGGCGACAGGCATCCGGTCGCGGTTATTGGCGCCGGGCCTGCGGGGCTGTCTGCCGGATATTTTTTAGCCCGAGCCGGGCATCCGGTCACGCTGTTTGAACGCGAGGCTAACGCCGGTGGCGTAGTGCGTAATATTGTTCCCCGCTTCCGTATTCCCGCTGAGTTGATAGAAAAAGACATCAATTTTGTCGCCGATCACGGCGTGAAGTTTTCCTATAGTGCGCCCGCCGATCTAACCATTGAAAAGCTTCAGGCTCAGGGCTTTAAGTATATTTGCATCGGCATCGGCGCTACGGCCAGTAATGGATTCTCGGTACCTGGAGACAATCCGAATGTTTATCGTTCATTCGAGTTTTTAAGTGAATTTAACGCAGGCCTGGCCACACTGAGTGGAAATATCGCGGTAGTGGGCGGCGGTAATACCGCGATGGACTGCGCCCGGGCCGCACTGCGGCTGCCCAATGTTACCAGCGTCACCGTACTCTACCGCCGGGATCGTCAGGCAATGCCCGCCTGGCCTGAGGAGATTGCGGACGCCGAACGCGATGGCGTCAGCCTGCGCTTTATGGTCTCACCGGAACATTATGCCGTTGACGGTAGCCTGCAACTGCGGCTGATGAAACCCGGCTCCCCGGATGCCAGCGGTCGCCCGCGCCCGGAACCCAGTGATAAAACAGAAACCTGCCATTTCGATGCCATTATCGCCGCCACCGGTGAGCGCCCGGATAACCAGGCCCTGGCTCGCCTGGGTCTCACGGCGGATGCCTCCGGGAAGGTCATGACTAACCCTGACACCCTGGAAACCAGCCAGCCGGGCGTATTTTTAATTGGTGACGTCCAGAGCGGCCCGGCTTCTATCGTGGCGGCCATTGGCGGCGCGCGCAAAGCCAGCGATGCTATTTTGAGCCGTGAAAATATCAGCGGCCACGCTACTCCAGCCTGGCGGTTAAATACCAACCCGCAAACTATCACCGCCCGGAAAGGGCTGATAGCCGTGCAAGCGGTGGACAGTCACGATGCGCTTGATGCGTTTGCCCATCAGGAGGGTCAGCGTTGTCTGTCATGTAACTACGTGTGCGCCAAATGCGTCGATGTTTGCCCTAACCGAGCCAATGTGGCGCTGGCCGTGCCCGGATATACCAGTCGACACCAGATCCTACACCTGGACGCTTTCTGCAATGAATGCGGCAACTGCGCTCAGTTCTGCCCGTGGCAGGGAAAACCCTATACCGATAAAGTCACCGTTTTCAGTCTGTCTGCGGACTTTGAAGCCAGCAGTAACCCCGGTTTCCTGTTGGATAAAGAACACGCCCGGCTGCGTCTTAACAATCGGGAATGGCGGCTCAAGCTGGACGCCAGTCGTCGCCTGACCGACGTGCCTGAAGAACTTCAGGAAATGGCAAATCTTATCCATTTCGTACAGGACAAACACGGCTATCTGCTCACTCAGGTGGAGGATTAATCATGCGTATATTAACCAACTGCACTGCTGTGACCCTGGCCCCCGCCCGGGTCACTTATGGCTGTGATATTGCCATTGATGACCGCAAAATTGTGGCGGTAGGTCAGCGGTTATCGACTCAATATCCGGATGCAACATGCCAGGATATGCATGGCCGCATTGTTATGCCGGGGCTAGTCTGCGCCCATAACCACTTTTACTCCGGGCTGTCACGCGGCGTCATGGCTCCCATTCCTCCGTGTCCGGATTTTATCTCCACGCTTAAAAACCTGTGGTGGCGTCTGGATCGCGCACTCGATGAAGAGTCTTTGTATTACAGCGGTATCGTCTGCACGCTTGACGCAATCCGCCACGGTTGTACCGCCGTTATCGATCATCACGCTTCTCCAGACTATATACAGGGATCGCTGGCAACCCTGCGCAAGGCGTTTATTGCCACGGGCCTGCGCGGCATGACCTGCTATGAAACCACCGATCGTAACGGTGGGCTGGAAGAGCTGGCCGCCGGGGTCGATGAAAATATTCAGTTTGCCATGCTTATTGACGCCGAAAAAAAACGCGCCCCCGAAGAGTATCTGGTGGAGTCGCATATTGGCGCACACGCCCCATTCACCGTTTCAGATGCCGGTTTGCGCATGCTTAAAGAGGCGTTGCGGGAAACGGATCGCGGGCTGCATATACACGTTGCTGAAGATAGTTATGACGTCGCCCGTAGCCATGATGTTTACGGGCAGGATCCGCTTATTCGCCTGGATAATGCCGGCCTTATTAACGCCAGAACCATTATCGCTCACGGTCTGTTTATCAATGAAGAGGAGGTCGATATTCTCAATCAGCGCGATGCTTTCCTCGTACACAATGCGCGCTCCAACATGAATAACCACGTAGGCTACAATCCGCACCTGGCCCGGCTGAAGAATGTCGCGCTGGGCACTGACGGCATCGGCTGCGATATGCTGGAGGAGCTGAAATTTGCCTGGTTCAAACATCGCGATGCCGGCGGGCCATTAGGTACCGGGCGTTATCTGGAGATGCTGGCCGCAGGGAATACGCTTCTGGAGCGTAATTTTGGACAGTCCTTCGGTCAGCTGGCGGAAGGATATACCGCTGATTTGACGGTCTGCGATTACGCATCACCTACGCCACTATGCGCTGAAAACCTGGCCGGTCATTTGGCATTTGGCTTAAGTAGCGCCGATGTACACAGCGTGATGGTCAATGGGCGCTGGCTCTATCAGGATCATCAGTTCACACAGAATATCGCTCCGCTGTATGAAGAAGCCCGCAAAGCCGCAGATAAAATGTGGCAGCGAATGGCCAACCTGTAATGCTTTGGGAGGGGTTTCCCCTCCCCTTTATCTTTGTCCAATTACCAATGTGATAACCCCCGTGAGTTCCCTCTCCTGATCCCAAACTCCATCGCCACTATCTGGCTTACTGGCCTGGAAATCGTGACTATCTTCACGATTGTCGGTCGAAAAGGCTATAAACCCGCATCCCTGGCACGCCTTACGCATCTGTAATCTGCCGCGTGATAATCACGCCGGTGGCTTATTACAAGCCATTCGCACGAAGCGCATGAAGCCTTCGAATCGAAGCCCGAGCCAGCAATGGCCGGGCCGTAAGGGAGCCATAAAGTCATGAAAGAGTCCGCCGTTAACATGAACAACCCGCCGCAGAACAGTTCTCCAGTCGATCAAGTTTTGCCTATTGGCCAGATGTTTTTATATGGATTGCAGCATGTGCTGGTTATGTATGCCGGAGCCGTTGCCGTACCGCTGGTAGTGGGCACCGCAGTCGGCCTGCCTCTTACCCAAATTATCTTATTGATTAGTACTGACCTGTGTATTTGCGGCGTCGCAACCATTATTCAATCTCTGGGCCTGGGGCCATGGATTGGCTGCCGGCTGCCGCTGATTCAGGGGTGTACTTTTGCAGCCCTGGTACCCATGGTGCTGATTGGCAAAACGTACGGGCTGGGCACGATTTCCGGTTCGGTGATTATCGCCGGGCTGTTCACTTTGATATGTGCGCCCTGGCTATGCAGGCTGGTGCGATTTTTCCCAAAGGTAGTGATGGGTTCTATCGTTACCCTGATAGGGCTATCGATTATGCCAGTCGCCGGAGGCTGGATTGGCGGTGGTAATAGCGCGGCCAGCGATTTTGGTAACCCACAGGCACTTATCATGGCCTTTGTAACGCTGGTGATCATTCTCAATATCTATACCTGGGGAGCTGGGCTGCTTAAGAATATCTCTGTGCTGATGGGGCTGATTTTTGGCAGCATCATCTGGCACATAATTTCCCCCCTTGATTTCCATTTAGTGAGCGCCACCCCCTGGTTTAACTATCCTCGTATTATGCATTTCGCCCGACCCGAGTTTCATCTGCTGCCGGTAGCATTGCTCTGTATGGTGATGGTGGTGGTAATGGTAGAAACCATGTCATCTATGATGGCAACCGGCGATATAGCCGGGAAAAAGGCCACACCGGTGATGTTACGTAATGGCCTTACCGCATGCGGGCTGGCGACCACCGTTGCCGGGTGCTTTAACCTGTTTCCCTATGCTGCGTTTGCTCAAAACGTAGGGCTGATCGGCCTGACCGGCGTACGCAGCCGGTTTGTGGTGGGGGTCTCTGGGGTAATTCTCATTATGATGGGGATGTTCTCACGCCTGGCGGCGCTGGTCGTTATCATTCCGAAACCGGTTTTGGGCGGTGCAGGTGTCGTCATGTTTGGGATGGTCGCGCTCGCCGGGATCCGCACCCTCGGCCAGGTTAATTATCGCAATAACAATAACGGCATGGTTGTGGCCCTCACGCTGGCTCTGGGGCTGATGCCCGTGCTGGTTCCCGGCCTTTTCAGCCACTATCCGCCAATGGTGCAGCTCTTTTTACACAGCGGTATTACCATCGGTACCGTGGTGGCCATTGTCGCCAATCTGATGCTTAACGGCCCGGGCTCCGTTAAACACGCGGATAGCTCCGCGGCCCAGCCAGACCCCGATCCCTCCAGTACTGCGGCGCGCCGCACGGCAGTTCGCACTGTGCGTATGCTGCTTTTGCTACGCAAAGTTAAAGACAATCAGGAGTGACCCTATGTCTGATAAGTCTTATCGGCTACTGGCAATACTGCTAAAAGCGATGCTGTGCTTACTCATTATTTGCGCTATTACGCTTCCCTCCACGGCTAATAGCCTGGCATTTGGCATCAGCAGCCGGTTCGTGTTCTGGCAGTGTCTGGGCTTTTGGTAACAGGATTTACGCCAAATGCTATAAATAGCTGACCCGTAATGCGCTTTAAAACGGGTAATAAAAAACCGGCAACCGCCGGTTTTTTATTACCCAAATATCAGGCTATATCAGTGGGTATCCGGGAATGCCTCCTGACCCCGGCTGGCCAGCGCTTCATATTTGCTCCACTTCTGCTCAGCTACGCGCTGGGCTATCTCCATCATCTGCTCTGCCTGTTCTGGCGCACTGCGCATCAGCGCGTTAAAGCGCGTTTCATGGCGACGATACTCTTTCAGAGCAATGGTTGGCCGCAGGCTATCGAGCTGGAATGGATTGCGCCCCTGGGTGCGCAGTTCAGGGTTATAACGCATCAGCGGCCAGTGACCAGAGTGGACGGCCCGCTGCTGTTGTAACAGCCCTTCACGCATATCAATACCGTGAGCAATACAGTGGCTGTAGGCGATGATTAACGACGGCCCCGGATAGGCTTCAGCCTCGCGCAACGCATTCAGCGTCTGTTGAGGATTCGCCCCCAGGGCAATGCGCGCAACATAAACATCCCCGTAAGAAATTGCCTGGAGCGCCATATCCTTCTTAGCCATGGATTTACCGCCCGCGGCGAAACGCGCCACTGCGCCCAACGGCGTGGATTTGGACATCTGCCCGCCGGTATTGGAATACACTTCGGTATCCATCACCAGTATGTTGACATCACGACCTGATGCCAGCACATGGTCCAATCCCGAAGAGCCAATATCATAGGCCCAGCCATCGCCACCGACTATCCATACCGAACGCCGAACCAGATGATCCAGCAAACTCAGCAACTGTCCGGCAGCGGGTTCAATGCGCCCGGTAAGTGAATGGCGTACCTGCTCCAGCCGCTGGCGCTGAACGCGCAGCTCACTTTCGACCTGCTGCGGCGCGGTAAGGATCTCATCCACCAGTTCATTACCCAACGTACCGCGATAACTCTCCAGCAGCTGGCTTGCCGTAGCGCGATGCTGATCGGCAGCCAGCCTAAAGCCCAGGCCAAACTCAGCGTTATCTTCGAATAATGAATTCGACCAGGCCGGCCCCCTCCCTTCCTGGTTTGAGGCCCAGGGCGTAGTTGGCAGATTACCGCCATAGATTGATGAGCAACCGGTAGCATTGGCCACCATCATACGATCGCCAAAGAGCTGGGTAAGCGTCTTAAGATAGGGGGTCTCTCCACAGCCGGTGCAGGCACCAGAAAATTCAAACAGTGGTTCCAGATGCTGGACGCCGCGTACCGTAGAGAAATCAACTCGCGAGCGATTAGGCCATGGAATGGTTTCGAACCACCCCAGGCTTTCTTTAGCCTGTTCGATGATCGGTAACTTATCGACCATATTGACCGCCCGCAGGGTTTTATCTTCTTCCTGGTGGCGCACCGGACAGGCTTCGACACACAGGCCGCAGCCGGTGCAGTCCTCCGGATAGAGCTGGAGCGTATAGCGAGTTTCCGGGAAGCCCCTGGCGCTGAGCGGTGCCGAAGAAAAGGCCTCAGGGGCATCATCAAGCCGCTGTTGATGATAGAACTTGGCACGCAGAGCCGCATGCGGGCAGACAAAGACACAGTTGCCGCACTGAATACAGAGATCCGGCCGCCAGTGAGGTAGCTCCAGCGCAATATCTCGTTTTTCCCAGCGGCTGGTACCCGTCGGCCAGCTGCCGTCTGCCGGAATCAGCGATACCGGGATACGGTCACCGCGATCGCGCAGCATTTCTCCGGTAACCTGATGCACAAATTCTGGCGCGCCGTCTGGAAGCTGCCACACGCTTTGCCCGCTATCGGTCAGCGCTGCCGGAATAGTTACCCGCTCAAGATTAGCCAGCGCGCTATCTACCGCCCGATAGTTTTTATCCACTACCGCCTCGCCTTTACGGGCATAGGTTTTATGGATGCTTTCTTTAATTAGCGCTATTGCCCGCGCCTGCTCGACCACGCCGGACAGCGCAAAGAAGCAGGTTTGCATAATGGTGTTAATACGGCTCCCCATGCCCGCATCACGAGCGACGCGGGCGGCGTCGATAACGTAAAACTTCAACTGCCGCTGGTGAATAATCTGCTGCATAGCGGCCGGAAGATAATGCCAGACCTCTGCCGCCGGCCACGGGCTATTTAGCAGGAAGGTGCTACCCGGCAGCGCTGCCTCCAAAATGTCGGTGGTGTAGATAAAGTGAAACTGGTGACAGCCAATAAAGTTAGCGGAACGAATCAGATAAGGTGAGTCCACCGGCTCCGGCCCAAAGCGCAGATGTGAAGTGGTGCGCGAGCCAGATTTTCGCGAGTCGTAAACAAAGTAACCCTGTGCGTACAGCCCGTCCTGCTCACCGATAATTTTGATGGTATTTTTATTAGCCCCTACCGTTCCGTCGGCTCCGAGACCAAAGAACAACGCCCGCACCTGGTTATCGGGTTCCGGGCTCCAGGCGTCATCCCATTCCAGGCTTAAGTGGCTGACATCATCATGGATACCAATGGTGAAATGAGCCCTGGCATCCTCTCGCTCCTGCTGTTCAAACACGGCTCTGGCCATAGCCGGCGTAAACTCTTTCGACGACAACCCATAACGACCGCCAGTAATGCGCGGCAGCTCCCTGCAAAGCCCCTGCTGTACGCCATAGACAAGCGCCGCCGTCACGTCCTGGAACAACGGCTCACCCAGCGCGCCCGGCTCTTTTGTTCTGTCTAACACCGTGACATAGCGTACCGAAGCCGGTAACGCATCGAGCAGCTCCGCAACCGGGAATGGCCGATATAGCCTGATATTGATTACGCCATAACGCGGCTGCTGCTGGTTGAGCAAAGCAGCAGTTTGCGCAAGCGTCGCGGTCGCTGAACCAATAGCAATCACCACATGTTCAGGGCGCTCTGCGCCTGAATATTCCACCAGCTGATAGTGACGACCGGTGAGTTTGCCAAACAGCGCCATTTTATGGGCCAGGATCTGCGGTAACTGAGCGTAATAAGGGTTAACGCTTTCCCGGCCCTGAAAATAGGTATCAGGATTCTGCGCAGTGCCACGCATCACCGGCCGGTCAGGATTAAGCGCCCGCTCACGGTGCGCCAGCGCCTGGCGTTCATCGATCATCGCCCGAATCTGATCATCGGTGACTTTTTCTATTTTGTTTACTTCATGAGAGGTGCGGAACCCATCAAAAAAATGAATAAATGGCACCCGGGCCTCCAGCGTCGTACCGTGGGCAATTAGCGCCATATCCTGCGCCTCCTGCACCGATGTACCGGACAACATGGCAAACCCCGTACTTCTGGCCGCCATCACATCCTGATGATCGCCAAAGATTGAAAGCCCCTGCGCGGCCAGAGCGCGGGCGGCGACGTGAATCACCGCACTGGTCAGCTCACCGGCGATTTTGTACATATTGGGCAGCATTAACATCAGCCCCTGAGACGAAGTAAAGGTCGTACTTAGCGCCCCGGCCTGCAAAGCGCCATGCACCGCGCCCGCCGCTCCGCCTTCATGCTGCATTTCCATAATGGTCGGGATATTGCCCCAGATATTGCGGTATTGCAGATTGGCCCAGTCATCTGCCAGCTCCGCCATGGTTGAGCTCGGGGTAATGGGGTAAATCGCGCAGACTTCGCTGACTTTATAGGCGACCCATGCGGCGGCCTGGTTGCCGTCTACCATCACATAGTGGTTACTGTTGTTCATTGCGCGTCCTCCTCGGCGACCATATCGATAGCGTGGCACGGACACTGTCGGTAACACGCCTCACAACCGGTGCATTTGGTGTAATCAAACTCATAGCGCAGCCCTTTACCAAGCTTGATTACCGCATCTTCCGGACAGGCACCGTAACAACCGTCGCACTCAAAACAGTTACCGCACGAGAAACAACGGGTAGCCTCGAAAGTGGCTTCCTGCTGACTAAAACCACCAACCACCTCATCAAATCCACTGCGCTGTTCCACGGCGAGCTCCGGCTGAGGCCGGGCATCGGCCTCAGTGTTAAACCACAGGTGCAACAGGTCATAGTCCGCCAGAGGGCCGTGGGCAGAAATCTCCCTGTTAGATTGCCGCAGCCAGCTATCAATATTGCGCGCCGCCTTTTTGCCATGCCCGGTGGCAATCGTGACGGTTCGTTCCGATGGCACCATATCGCCACCGGCAAAAATCCCGGCGACCGAAGTCATCATGCGTTCATCTACCGCCACTACGCCGTCCGGCCTGACCTGCATACCGGGCACTTTAGTCAGCACATCGGTATCGACATCCTGGCCCAGCGCTAAAATCAGGCTATCGGCTTCCAGTGTCTCGAATCGCCCGGTGGGCTGCGGCCTCCCGCGCTCGTCCAGAGTCATCTCCTCCACCGTCAGCTGGGTATTGTCAATATTGCGAATACTGCGCAGCCAGTTGATCTTAATGCCCTCATCTTCGGCCTCATCGGCTTCAAAGCGGTGGGCAGGCATATGGTCGCTGTCGCGACGATAAATGATCATCGCCTCCTCAGCCCCCATACGCCGCGCGGTGCGCGCCGCATCCATCGCCGTGTTGCCACCGCCATAAATCGCCACCCGCCGCCCTAGTTTCGGAACATCGCCGCGCTCCACCGCCGCCAGGTAGCTCACCGCGTCAAGGATGGTGCCCGCTTCACGCGCTGGAATATCGGTCTTTTTCCCCAAATGCGCACCGATAGCCATAAATACCGCATCAAAATTGCCCTGCTGCTTTTCGCTCAGTATGTCGGTCACTTTATGATTTAGGGTCAGCGTTATACCGCAAGAAAGTAGCCGGGTAATTTCATCATCCAGCACATTGCGCGGCATACGGTAAGCAGGAATACCAAAACGCAGCATGCCGCCAGCCATCGGCCCTGCCTCGCGAATTTCAACCTGATGCCCGCAGTGACGTAGGTGCCATGCGCAGGAGAGCCCGGACGGCCCGGCACCGATTACCAGCACCCGGCGTCCCGAGTCCGGCGTCGTAACTTTGGGTTTCCAGCCCTGCTCCAGAGCCATATCCCCCAGAAAGCGTTCAACCGCGTGAATACTTACCGGCTGGTCAACCTGAAGTCGGTTGCAGGCCTGCTCGCATGGGTGGTAACAAACCCGCCCATGTACCGCTGGCAGAGGATTATCACGCAGTAACTGTTCCCATGCTCCCCGATAGTCCCCCTCCTGAACCAGCGCCAGCCAGGCCTGAATATTTTCCCCGGCTGGACAGGCGTGGTTACAGGGCGGGAGCCTGTCCCGATATACCGGGTGTTTGCTGCGTAACGCCCCGGTAGACGGGGCGTAATGCTGTCCCGCCGGGCGCGTCATATCACGTTGAGATTGCTTCATTCACTTGCCTCTTATACGCGTGTTGTTTTCAACAACGAAAAGAGGATCGAAGCAAAGAACATGCCGTAACCGTATATCCCCTGCGGCAGAGGGTCGGACGGATTTCGAGTCTGTATGGCGTATAAAGCTATCGGCCCCGGCGTATCAGTTTGAGAAAGTTTATCGCTGCTTTATGTTCACTCGGCAGCGGATAAACAGGCAATCATGGCGTTTATTTTGCATTGACTCTATACGCCCGCTGCCGGGTAATCCGCAGCCGGTATTGGTTAGCGCTAGCTTTGCAATCTAAGGAGAGGCATAGATGGAGGTAAATTCAGCCATGACATGGCAAGAAGTCAATCAACTGGTGATCCGCTGGCGGCGCATTTTACATCGACGCCCGGAGCTATCCCACCAGGAGTTTGCAACCACCCGTTTTATCCAGCGCGTGCTGCAACCGATGAGAGAGCTGCATATTGAACGAGTGAGTCCCACCGGGCTTATCGCCAGGCTAAGCGGCGCAACCCCGGGGCCGGTTATCGCGTTACGCGCTGATATCGATGCGCTGCCGCTTGCCGAAGCCAGCGGTCGCCCCTGGTCATCCCGACATGCCGGAATCATGCACGCCTGCGGTCACGATGCCCACACCGCGATGCTATTGGGCGCGCTGCACATGCTTTACGCCAGGCGCAAGCAACTGGCGGGTGAGGTAATTTTTATATTCCAGGCGGGGGAAGAGATGCCGCCCGGCGGCGCGCGCGATTTAGTCCGCTCAGGTGCGTTGAATGGCGCAGACTGTTTTATCGCCCTGCATCTCGATCCCTTGCTACCCACCGGGCAAATTCGTATTAAGCCAGGGATCGCCACCGCCTACCGAGATACCTTTGATATTACGGTTAACGGTCGCGGCGGCCACAGCGCGATGCCCCATCAATGTCGCGATCCGCTGGTCGCTTCGGCGGCGCTGGTAGGTGCAGTGCAAACGATAGTTGCTCGTGAGATTTCCCCACAGCAGGCGGCGGTCATTTCTATATGCAGCCTGGTATGCGGCGACGGCACCATTGCCCGGCTACCGGATTTCGCTCAGCTGTGCGGCACGGTGCGCTGTTTTTCCCTGCCGGTTAAGCAGACTATTCGCAGCGCTATGGCGCGTATTTGCCAGCATATCGGCATGGCATACGGATGCACGGCTGAGGTTAAGTTCGCTGAGTGGGATTACCAGGCCATTAATAACGATCCGGGGTTGAGCCAGCGGCTTATCACGCTCGCGCGTAAAATACCCGGCATTACGCAGGTACGCGAAGATACGCAACCGGCTTCGGTTGGCGAGGATTTTTCAGAATATCAGCAGCTGGCACCGGTCTGTTTTGGCTGGCTGGGCGTGGGGGCAAATAGTGCAGATAACGCGCCGTTACACAGCATTCACTTCGATCCCGACGAAGAGGCATTCCTGGCGGGGGTGCGTTATTACGTGGAGGCAGTAAACGAACTGAGCGGCAGCGGCGCAATATAGCGCCGCCCCGCAGAGCCTACCGCCCAGACTGATGGGCGGTAATGGCTTATTTTACCCGCATGTCGTTTTCAACGGCCTGCACGCCTTTAACGCCTCGGGTTACTTGAACTGCGCGGTTGGCATCAGCTTCGGAGCTAACAAATCCGCTCAGTTGCACCCGACCTTTGAAGGTTTCCACGCCGATTTCAGTGGATTTGATTGATTTTTCCGCCAGCAGTGAGCTTTTGACTTTGGTAGTAATGACGGTGTCATCAATATAACCGCCAGTACTTTCTTTCGTTGCGCTACCGGCGCACCCGGCCAGCACGGTTGTCAGAACCGCCGCGCCGCACAGCGCACTTAACGTTTTCAGCCCTTTCATTTAGTTATTACTCCTTTGTTTGCATGGTGTTTCCGACCCTGCTGGTCGGGCAAACGGCCAGATTCAGGCCTGCGATGCCGTTAAATTACGATTCTGACCGGCTATTTTCAACCTCGGAGAGGCGGAAAAATTGTGAAAAAATATAAGGTTGCGCAATAATATTGCCTGATTTATCTGCAACTTTCCCCAAACGCACTATTCGGTTTTTGAGCCCCCAGCACCTACCGCTACTTTTTCCACCCACCGTTACGTCAGGTTGCCACCTCTTGCTCGCTAATTTTGTGCAAAATGTGATCAATGCCGCGGTCATGTTAAACTGATTGTGCATTGCGTGGCTGTGGCGCGGTAAACATTCCGGAAATCACCTGGTTATCCGCCGCACACAGCCAATATTAGTCTAAGGTTTGATATTGGTTAACTCCGTGAGGCCCTGATGCAAGAAAGGAGACCCGTTGATGACACCTCCCGCGCTGCGCCGCCCAAGGGCGCTATTCCTGGCAATTCAACTGGCACTCGGCGGTGCCTTGTTCTCCCTGGCTCCGGTACCCGCTATGGCAGAAGATGAACCGCAGTATCACCAGCAGCCTCAGACGCCAGATGCACTGTTCGGGCCGCTGTTTATCGATGTGCAGCAGGCGAAACTGTTTCATGACCAGAAAACATTTGCCGATGCGATCCCGAAAAGCGATCCGCTGTCGATCCTTGCCGACTATCGGATGCAGCGCCATCAGTCGGGGTTTTCGCTGCGCCACTTCGTTGAGCTGAACTTTATCCTGCCTGCCGATGGCGAGATCTACGTTCCACCGAAAGATCAAAGCCTGCGCCAGCATATTGACGGGCTGTGGCCGGTGCTAACCCGCACCACAGAAAGTGCCGGGCAGTGGGACTCTCTGCTACCGCTGCCGCATCCTTACGTGGTGCCGGGCGGGCGTTTTCGTGAGATCTACTATTGGGATAGCTATTTCACCATGCTGGGCCTGGCGGAAAGTAACCGCTGGGATAGAGTCAGCGATATGGTCGATAACTTTGCCAGCATTATTGATACCTGGGGCCACATTCCCAATGGCAATCGAACCTATTATCTGAGCCGATCCCAACCGCCCTTTTTCGCCATGATGGTTGAGTTGCTGGCCAGCCATCAGGGCGATGAAGCCCTGGTAAAATATCTGCCACAAATTGCCCGCGAATATGATTACTGGATGGCGGAAAGCGACAAACTTCAGCCCGGTGAGGCCCGGGAGCGGGTAGCGAAAATGGCCGACGGCAGCTTGCTTAATCGCTATTGGGATGATGCGGATACCCCGCGTCCGGAATCGTGGCTTGATGATATCACCACCGCCCGCACCACTCCGACCCGTCCGGCGGCCGATATCTATCGCGATTTGCGTGCCGGAGCCGCTTCGGGCTGGGATTTCAGCTCACGCTGGATGGACGATCCACAGCGTCTGGGTACCATTCACACTACCAGTTTTGTGCCGGTGGATCTGAATGCGTTGCTGTTCCATAACGAACAGATCCTGGCCCACGCTAGCCGCCTGGCGCATCGGGACCAGGATGCCACCCGCTTTGAGCAGGCAGCCGAACAGCGCCAGAAGGCGATTGAAAAATACCTGTGGAATGACAAAGAAGGCTGGTATGCAGATTACGACCTGCGTCATAAACAGAGCAGCGATAAGCTAACCGCCGCTGCGTTGTTCCCGCTCTATCTTAAGGTCGCCAGCCAGCCGCGCGCCGATATGATGGCCAAAGTGGTTCAGTCACGGTTATTGCAGTCCGGGGGACTGGTGACAACGCTTATCAATTCCGGCCAACAGTGGGATGCCCCGAACGGTTGGGCACCGCTGCAATGGGTCGCTACCGTTGGTTTGAAAAACTACGGCCACAGTGATTTGGCGATGGAGGTGACGTGGCGCTTCCTGACCAACGTGCAGCATACTTACAACCGCGAGCAGAAACTGGTGGAGAAGTATGATGTTTCTACTACCGGTACCGGCGGTGGCGGTGGGGAATATCCGCTGCAGGATGGGTTTGGCTGGACAAATGGCGTGACTCTGCGGCTGCTGGATTTGTTGTGCGGTAAAACGTCGCCTTGCGATAACGTGCCGGAGAGTCGGCCTGCGAATATTCATTATACGTCGCAGGAGCGGGTTACTCCGGTGGAGCGGCCATCTCCCGGGCAGTAGTGGGGAGTTTTGGCTGATGCTATAGCTTTAGGGGCTGTGACGACAGCCCCTTTTCGATCCTGGCCGTTAAGTTTAGTTGTCGGTCGGCAATGGCATGTCTGGGATATGGCAAAGTTCCGTTCACATGCGGAAGGTTCCGTTCACTTGCGTTTCGCAGAATATAGCCTGTACATCACACGTGAACGGGTAAAGGGGCTGTGCAGACGGCCCTTTTACAATCCCGGCAGTTAAGGTTAGTTGTCGGTCGGCAATGGCCTGTCTGGGATATGGCAAAGTTCCGTTCACATGCGTAAGGTTCCGTTCACTTGCGTAAGGTTCCGTTCACTTGCGTTTCGCAGAATATTCCCCGCACATCATACGTGAACGGGTAAAGGGGCTGTGCCGACAGCCCCTTTACAATCCCGGCAGTTAAGGTTAGTTGTCGGTCGGTAATGGCATGTCTGGGATATGGCAAAGTTTCGTTCACATGTGGAAGGTTCCGTTCACTTTCGTTTCGCAGAATATTCCCCGCACATCATACGTGAACGGGTAAAGGGGCTGTGCCGACAGCCCCTTTACAATCCCAACGGCCCCCTGTTCGTCCCGGTGCTTCGCACTGCACTCACCTCCCGCGCTGCCTCCGGCGGTCGGCGGTACGCGACGTCCTGTCTTGTTCCGCCTCAGCCCGACGTCCTGTCGGGCTGACCGTCTGCGTCAGCGCTTCGGTTCGCCGGGCCGGATGGGGGGAGAATATTGCTGTAATTATTTTTTCTTACAGCGGCAGGGGAATTGCTGAAACAGCTAAAAAGTGAAGCGACATTCCCCCGGCTGAAAATCGCCGACGCGTTTGCGGCTGACCGGGAGCGGCCACAGGGACGTGGCCGCAGGGCGGGAGCTGCATGGCCGCAGCATACCGCCCGTGCCCGAGCAGGCAGCCGCAGGAAGCGGAGGATACCGCGAAAGCGGCGATTTTTTTGCCGGTCGCCGGGGAGTGCAGAGGGCGGCGGCGATGGAGCCGCCCTTTGCGCGCTCTTGGTGCCGTGATTAAGTCAGGCTTTCCACTTATAAGAGCGCAATCAGCATCGGCATTACATGTGGATATCTGCCAGCAGCAACATATCTGGAATATGGCAAAATTCCGTTCACTTGCGTTTCGCAGAATATAGCCTGTACATCATACGTGAACGGGTAAAGGGGCTGTGCCGACAGCCCCTTTACAATCCCGGCGGCCCCAGAAGAAACCGGTGCTTCGCACTGCGTTCACCTGCGTTCCGCGCTGACTGCGGCGTCGCGACTCGACATCCCTGTCTCTACGCGTTTCAGTCCGCCATCCCTGGCGGCCTGGCCTTGTCAGTCGGACTTCGGTTCACCGGTTTCCATGGGGGAATGGGCCTGCGCTGGCTGCCAGGAAGCGAACAGCAGCGATATTGCTGCTGCAACAGCTAAAACCTGAAGCGACAATTCCCCGGCTGAAAATCGCCGACGCGTTTGCGGCTGACCGGGAGCGGTCACAGGGATGTGAGCGCAGGGCGGGAGCTACATGGAAAAAAATGCCGGGAGCATTTTTTAACGACGCTTGCGTCGGCCCCGCAGGGGCGAGTCTCAGGGATGAGACGAGTAAACAGCATACCGCCCGTGCCCGAAAGGCTGCCGCAAGAAGCGGAGGGTACCGCAAAGCGGCGATTTTTTTGCCGGTCGCCGGGGAGTGCAGAGGGCGGCGGCGATGGAGCCGCCCTTTGCGCGCTCTGGATGCCGTAAGTGGCATAGACATTGCGCACATAAAAGAGCGCAACCAGCATCGGAACTACATATAGATATCTGCCAGCAGCGGCATATCTGGAGTATGGCAAAGTTCCGTTCACTTGCGTTTCGCAGAATATAGCCTGTACATCATACGTGAACGGGTAAAGGGGCTGTACCGACAGCCCCTTTACAATCCCAGCGGCCCCCTGTTCGTCCCGGTGCTTCGCACTGCGCTCACCTCCCGCGCTGTCTCCGCCGGTCGGCGGTACGCGACGTCCTGTCTTGTTCCGCCTCAGCCCGACGTCCTGTCGGGCTGACCGTCTGCGTCAGCGCTTCGGTTCGCCGGGCCGGATGGGGGGAAGCCTGCGCTGGCAGTTACTGCCTGGCAGCAACATTTCTGTTGCTGAAAAAACATAACCTGAAGCGACATTCCCCCGGCTGAAAATCGCCGACGTGTTTGCGGCTGACCGGGAGCGGCCACAGGGACGTGGCCGCAGGGCGGGAGCTGCATTGACGCAGCATACCGCCCGTGCCCGAAAGGCAGCCGCAAGAAGCGGAGGGCACCGCAAAGCGGCGATTTTGTGGCCGGTCGCGGGGGGTGTTGGGGGGATGGCGATTCATTCCCCCAACGCGCTCTGGGTGCCTGTATCCATATAAAAAAATGAACATGAAAGAGCGCAACCAGCACCGGCATTACATATGGATATCTGCCTGCGGAGTTCCTCTGAAATCAGGTGAAGGTTCCGTTCACGTTCGTTTTGCAGAATATAACCCACACACCACACGTGAACGGGTAAAGGGGCGGTTTAGCTAAACCGCCCCTTTACCCTTTACCCACTCACTCAAGCTATCAACTGACTCAGCACCGGATGAAATCGACGCTTAAAGTAAATAAGCCCATCCCCCTCACCCGCCAGGGTAATATCATCAATCTCCAGCAAATAGACCTGATGCGTACCAATGGTCTGCACCTGGGCAATGCGCCCTTCCAGACTGGCCAGTGCCTGGTTAAGCACCGGCTGACCCGCCGCCCCCTCCTGCCAGCCGTCCAGAGCAAAACGCTGATCCATCTCCAGCTCGGTCATGCCGGCGAAATGACGCGCCATCTCTTCCTGACCATGGTTAAGAATATTGATACACATCCGCCCATTGCTGGCAAAAACCGGATTCATGGCACTGCGGCTATTAATGCATACCAGCACGCTGGGCGGAGTATCGGTAACCGAGCAGACGGCGGTGGCGGTTATGCCGCAGCGTCCGGCGCTTCCCGCCGTGGTGACGATATTAACCGCCGCAGGCAGGCTGGCCATTGCATCGCGAAAACGTAAACGGCACTGTTCTTCAGACATGGCTCCTCCTTATTTCTTCAGCAGAGCGTCAAGTTGGTTGATATCAGTATTGTTATGCAAGCGATCTACGCGCCAGCCGTCGCGGTCGTAATCGGACATGCAACGCTCAACCATATCCATCATTCCCGCCATATTGCCGGAGGTCTGGGCATGGCGCAGACACTGGAGGCGAACCTCATCCTGGCTGCCGGCATAGTTGATTTCGTACAGCTCATGGCGACCGCCAAACTCACTGCCCATCGCATCCCACATCAGCTTAAGGATCTTGATTCGTTGCTCATGATCCATGCCGTTAGATCCGCGAACATAGCGTGACAGGTACTTATCGATCTCAGGATTGTTGAGATCGCGCACGCTGGATGGCAGGTAGATAAGCCCGCTGGTGACGTTACTTTCGATGATATTTTTGATTTTGGCATAGGCCATCGGAGCCATAACGCGATAAGTATGGGTCGCCTGCATATCCGGCAGGAATGCGCCGTTTTTCCAGGATTTAGATTCGGCCCACATGGCATCGCTCAGCGACCAGAACAGGTTGCGCCATGCCACCACTTCACCCAGCGCCGCCTGTACGCCGCGGAACTCCATGACGCCGGTACATTCCAGGCTCTTTTGCAGCAGCGCGGTAATAAAGTCCAGCTTCACCGCCAGACGCACGCAGGCCTGCATGGGATACAGGCGGGCAAATCCGGCCTCCATACTCCAGCGGCGACAGCGGTCAAAGTCGCGATAGATAAGCACGTTTTCCCACGGAATCAGCACTTTATCCATGACCAGAATAGCGTCATTCTCATCAAAACGGCTGGACAGTGGATAGTCGAATGGAGAGCCGGTCGCACCGGCTACAAGTTCATAAGAGGCGCGAGAAATTAGCTTCACGCCCGGAGCATCCATTGGCGCAACAAACATCAGGGCGAAGTCAGGGTTATCCCCCATCACCTGCGCCGAGCCAAAGCCGATAAAGTTGTAGTGAGTCAGGGCTGAGCTGGTGGCCACCACTTTGGCACCGCTAACCACAATCCCCGCGTCGGTCTCTTTCTCCAGCTGAATGTAGACATCTTTTACTTCATCGGTAGGTTTATGACGGTCGATAGGCGGGTTAACGATAGCGTGGTTAAAATACAGCCCTGCTTCCTGGATGCGTTTGTACCAGTTACGGGCATTGTCGGCAAACTCACCGTAAAATTCCGGGTTTGCGCCTAATGATGCGCCGAAAGCGGCTTTGTAGTCCGGCGAACGCCCCATCCAGCCATAGCTCAGGCGTGACCAATCGGCAATGGCATCACGCTGCTGGCGAATATCGTCCGAAGAGCGGGCATAGCGGAAGAAACGATGGGTATAACCACCATTGCCAGTATCCGTTCCCCAGCACAGACGATCGTGGGTTTCTGGCGCGTGCAGCGCATCATACAGGCTGGCAACCGAACCGGCGGAGTTACGGAATGCAGGATGGGTGGTTACGTCATCGACTCGCTCGCCGTAAATGTAAATTTCGCGGCCATCCTGAAGGCTTTTCAGGTATTCATCACCAGTAAAAGGACGGTTGGTGGCTGCACGGTGTTGTTCTGGTTTCATCAGGGCCTCACTTCATCGGAATAGAACGCTTTGCAGCGTTAAATGTTGGTTTTATGTTTGTGTTTTGTTAATTGATTTAATATCCAGATGACCAATTGCGGAAGAGACGTTTCACGCCATTGCTGGTACTTTTCACCAGCGTCAGGGGGTTGAGCTTCAAACTGGGATCGGCCTCGCAATTAGTGCTGCCGCAGGCGGGGAAATAGTCAGAGATATCCCGGTTAACCTGGCGGTAGGCGTGATTTGATCGCAAAACGTAAAAAACCCGCGATACGGCGCGGGCTGGCAGGAGAATTAACAGTTTTTCCAGCCTAGCGCTGGCGGTACTGACTGGGTGAGCACCCTTCCATCCGGTTGAATACTCTTGCAAAGTACGCCGGATCTTTATAGCCAAGATCCCATGCAATCTGGTTTACGCTATGGGCGCTAAACATCAGTAAGCGCCGCGCTTCACGCAGTACCCTTTCATGGATTAGCCGCTTAGTAGACTGGTTGGCAAAGCGGCGGCACAACTCATTGAGCCGCGACTCGCTGATCCCCAAAGTGCGGGCGTAATCCGGCACCGTCAGGTGCTCGGCGAAGTGCTCATCCACCAGCCGGTTAAAACGCTGAAAAACCTTAAGCTCCCCACGCATTGCTCCGGTACCCGCTCCATCAGGATCGGCGACCCTCAGCAGCAGGCTAATAATGTTACGGGCGAGGCCGGTAAGCGCCGACTGGCGTCCCGGCTGGCGCTGGCGAAACTCCCCTGCCACCAGCGGCCAGTAATGGTCAAGCGCGGCCAGCGTTTCTGGCGACTGGGCCAGGCTCAGGCAAAAACCTTGCATCCCGGAGGCTTCAGGGCTGCCGGGCCACAGCTCTTCAAACAGCGGCCACAGCACCTCCTGACGAATGGTCAGCACATGACCATCGCTTTCCGGGCCGGTATAAAACGCGTGAGGAACTGACGGCGGCGTCAGCACAAATAACGGTGCCTGAACCGCGTAGAAGTGATCGTCCTGTTGCAGCGCGATGCGGCCTGTTGCCAGGAAGTGCATTTGATAATAGCGGTCATGCCAGTGCGGGCGCATATTGCGCCCAAAGAACTCAGCCAGCCGGGCAAACGTCTCGTAATGGACATCATCGCCGGTGCAGCAGCCGTCATATTGTTCAATGATATTGATGTTCTCAATAGTCATGCCCGCTCCTCACCCAGCTTGCGCATAGCCCCTTCGGCCTCTGGCTCGTGGCCACTCACCATTGGAATGCGCAGCACAACCAGCGCACCAATCACTAACAGCAATGCCATCAGCCAAAGACCACTGTTGAAGCTGCCGGTCACATCGCGCAGTACGCCAATAAATAGCGGGCTGCACGCCGAGCCAATATTGCCTACCGCATTAATGAGCGCAATCGCTACCGCCCGCGCCTGCCAGCTAATGGTGCGATCGGGCGTAGTCCAGAACACCACCATGGCGGTGAAAGCGCCGGTCGAAGCCATAATGATACCCAGCAGCTGCATCAACGGATGACCGCTGGCGGAAGTCAGTAGCCAGCCCAGCGCAGCAAACAGATAGGGCAGCACGGTGTGGATTTTACGTTCACGCAATCGGTCTGAGCGCTGGCTCCAGACAATCATGCCGATAATGGTACACAGCTGAGGGATCGCGGTCAGGAAACCAATGATTACGGTGCTGCTGCCCTGATGAAAACTCTGCAAAATTTGCGGCGTCCAGATGCTAATCGCGCTGAGGGAATTAGTCAGGCAAAAATAGGCCAGGGTGTACATCAGTACTAGTGGTGTGAGAACTTCACGCAGAATACCGCGCCCGGATGCCACGGTGGTAGAGGCCGAGGCGGTCGCCCGCAGTCTATCCTGCTCCAGCATTCGGGCCAGCGCCTGCTTCTCATCATCCTTAAGCCAGCGGGCATCGGCCGGTTTATCGTCCAGCCAGAACCAGACCACCACGCCCAGAATGACAGATGGCAATCCCTCCAGCAAAAACAGCCACTGCCAGCCTTTAAGGTTCAGCATACCGTCCATTGCCAGAATGTAACCGGAAAGCGCCGAGCCAATCATCATCGTGACCGGCATCGCCACCATAAAGAGCGCGTTGGCCCGCGCCCGAAAACGCGCCGGGAACCACCAGGTCATATACAGCAATATCCCCGGCAGGAAGCCTGCCTCGGTAATGCCGACGATAATGCGCAACACATAGAGCGAGGTTGGGCCGGTAGCAAACAGCGTACAGGTCGAAGCAATGCCCCACAGCACCATGATGGTGGCAATCCAGCGCCGGGCACCAATTTTACCGAGCATAATATTGCTGGGAATACCGCAGATAACATACGCCACGTAAAACATGGTGGCCGCCAGACCAAACATGGTGGCGCTCAGGCCAAGGTCTTTTCCCATCGTCAGGCCGGCGAAAGCAATATTTATCCGGTCTAAAAATGAGAAGACAAACAGTACAAATAAAAAAGTGACCAGACGACGAAACAACTTTTTAATGACCCGCTGCTCTGCATCAGAGGCCGGAGAGTGCTGCGCTGCGTTCGACAAAGTCATGGTCGCTCCTTATTAGTAACCGCCGCCTTTGGCAGCCTGAATGCTAACGTTGATGTAACTCGCGGCCAGCTGCTCCGCGGCGCGAGCCAGCAGCGTGGTATCTACCCCTACCGCCACAAACAGCGCCCCCAGCTCCAGATAACGGCGCGCCAGCGTTTCATTCGCCATTAAAATGCCCGGCGCTTTACCTGCCCCGGCAATTTTAGCGATGGCGGATTCAATGGCCTGCTGTACTTCCGGATGCTGCGGATTCCCAAGGTGGCCCATATCGGCACTGAGATCTGCCGGGCCGATGAACACACCGTCCACCCCTTCCACGTCAAGAATCGCGTCCAGGTTAGCCAGCGCTTCCCGGGTTTCAATCTGCACCAGCAGGCAGATTTCACGCTCAGCGGCGGCCAGATAGTCGGTTTCACGATTCCAGCGCGAAGCCCGCGCAAGGGCACTGCCAACCCCGCGCACACCGTGTGGTGGATAACGGCAGGCATCTACCGCCTGCTGGGCTTCAACGGCGTTTTGCACCATCGGCACCAGCAAAGTTTGAGCGCCGATATCCAGTAGCTGTTTAATGACCGCCGTGTCGTTTTTTACCGGGCGCACCACCGGATGGCTGGGATAAGGCGCAATTGCCTGTAACTGACCAAGAATCGAGCGCACATCATTAGGAGCGTGCTCACCGTCAATCAGCAGCCAGTTAAATCCGGCCCCGGCCAGCAGTTCCGCGCTGTAGCCATTCGCCAGACCGAGCCACAGACCAATTTGCGGCTTGCCCTCTTTCAGCGCCTGTTTAAACGGGTTATGCATACTTTTTCTCCTCCATAAACCGGCAGCTAATCGCACCCAGCGGGCCGTAATCCACGTGGAAAGTATCCCCCGGACGTGCCGCAACCGGGCGGGTGAAGGAGCCACCAAGAATTATCTGCCCCGGCTCCAGCTGCACTTCATGACGCCACAGTTTATTGGCCAGCCACGCCACGCCGTTAGCCGGGTGGTTAAGCACCGCCGCCGCCACGCCGGACTCTTCGATTACACCATTGCGATAAAGCAAGGCGCTGATCCAGCGTAGATCCAGCTCATCGGGTTTCACCGGACGCCCGCCCAGTACCACTCCGCCATTAGCCGCGTTATCTGAGATGGTGTCGAAAACTTTGCGCGGCAGGCCGGTTACCGGATCGACGTTCGGACAGCGCGCGTCGATAATTTCCAGTGCCGGGATCACGTAGTCGGTGGCGTTATAGACGTCGAACAGCGTGCAGTTCGGGCCACGCAGGGGTTTTGCCAGCACGAAGGCCAGCTCAACTTCAACGCGTGGAACAATAAAGCGTTCAAACGGAATATCGCTGCCCTGAGGGAAAAACATATCGTCGAGCAGTGCGCCGTAGTCCGGCTCATCAATTTGCGAACTCATCTGCATGGCTCGCGATGTCAGGCCGATTTTATGGCCCTTAAGCGTGCGGCCAGCGGCGATTTTATTGGCGACCCAGCACCGCTGAATGGCATAGGCATCATCCAGGGTAATCTCCGGAAAACGCGGAGAAATTTGCGCAATCTGTTCGCGCTGACGTTCCGCCTGGTCAAGCTCGGCGGCCAGTTGCTGTATGGTAGTGTTGTCCAGCATGGACGACTCCTTGAACTCTCAACGCCCGGGCGTTGCTCAGTGATAGGCTGACCGGCAAAAGGTTATTTGCCGGTGATTGATGGCCGTGGTGACCAAAACGCCACAAACTCAGGAGACTTAGCGCCCCTTGAATAAAGCGTGAACGTTGTTCTGCTTGTAATTGAGTACCGGGTGCAGCTCATCGACCGTAAATGAGAGCGCCAGGTAGCGCTGCTCCATTAACTGGCTGAAATGGGTTTTTATCAGGGCGAATAGTCCACTCATCACCGGCTCCAGCTCGCTTTGCTCGCGCCCGTGACCGATACGCAGCGTCATGTGGACAAAGGCAAAATCCTCACTGCCGTCGGCCATTAGCCAGGTATCGACCCAATGGGCGCGGCTACGAATGCCGCCGAGTGGAAAAATTCCGCTGCCCGCCAGATAACAGTTCACTTCATGGAACAGCGCCGGGAGACGGGCCTGCTCGCGTATGTTTTCACTGCACTCAACAATAAAATGTGGCATGGCAGCTCCTTACACGCTGGCGGCAGCAGATTCGCCGCTCAGAGGGAACACGGCGTTGACCTGGCCGGTGCCGGAGCTTGGGAACAGATCGGTAATAAACTCGACCTGGCCGCGATAGCTGTCCCAGCCCATCAGCCCCAGCAACATCACGGTGTCGTGCATATTGCCTTCGCCATAGCAGTAATCGGCATATTCCGGCAGCATCCGGCAAAACTCGGCAAATTTGCCCTCACGCCACAGCTTCACCACCCGCTTATCCATCTGCTCGTCAAACTCACGGGTCCAGGCATTCATGCCCTGCTCGGCGCGCTGGTCATCTATAAAGCGGTGGGATAGAGAACCGCTGGCCAGTACCGCTACCGTGCCGTCATATTTTTCGATAGCGCGTCTTACCGCCTCGCCCATCCGGCGGCTGTCGGCGAAGTCGTGTACGGTGCAAAATGCTGAAATAGAAACCACTTTGAACTGGCGATCGCTATTCATGTAGCGCATCGGCACCAGGGTGCCGTACTCCAGCGATAACGTCTCAATCGCATGAGCCTGCGCCCGAACTCCGTGGGATTTAGCCTCTTCGGCAATCAGATAGCCTAACTCCGGGTTGCCGTCATATTCGTACTCCATATCGCGGATGAAGTGCGGCAACTCATGGCTGGTATATACGCCTTTAAAGTGGGCGTTACAGTTAATGTGGTAGGCGCTGTTCACCAGCCAGTGGGTGTCGAATACCACAATGGTATCGACCCCCGCTTCACGACAGCGGCGGCTAATTTCCCGGTGACCGTCGATTGCCGCCTGGCGGCAGCCGTGATGTTTGCCCGGTAATTCTGAGAGATACATAGACGGCACGTGTGTGACTTTGGCCGCCAGCGCGAGAGTTCCCATAATTAGCTCCTTACACGCCCCATTTCGGGATTGGGTGATCGCCCATCGAAATACAGACGTTCTTCATTTCGGCAAAGACTTCGAAGCTATATTCGCCGCCCTCGCGCCCGGTTCCGCTCGCTTTCACGCCGCCGAATGGCTGGCGCAGATCGCGTACGTTTTGGGTGTTAACAAACACCATGCCGGCTTCAATGCCCCGCGCCAGGCGCAGCACTTTGCTGATGTCCTGCGTCCAGATATAAGAGGCGAGGCCATATTCCACATCGTTCGCCAGGCGCAGTCCTTCGGCTTCATCCTTAAACGGCAACAGGCAGGCAACCGGGCCAAAAATTTCTTCCTGAGCGACTCGCATCCGGTTATCAACATCGGCCAGCACCGTCGGGCGCAGGAAGTTACCGTGCTCAAGACCCGCTGGTTTTTCCGGGCCTCCGGCAACCAGCCGCGCGCCTTCTTCAACGCCAAGGCGGATATATCCAGAAACTTTCTCCCAGTGCTGCTGGCTTATTAGCGCGCCAACCTGGGTAGTCGGGTCAGTCGGATCGCCCACTTTGAGGCGCGCCGCGCGTTCGGCGAAGCGTTTGACGAATTCCGGATAGATACTTTGCTGAATGAAGATTCGCGAACCGGCAGTGCAACGTTCGCCATTAATAGAGAAGATGGTGAACAGCGCCGCATCCAGCGCGCGCTCTACGTCGGCGTCTTCAAAAATAAGCACCGGCGACTTGCCCCCCAGCTCCATAGAGAACTTCTTAAGCCCGGCGTTCTGCACAATTTTGCGGCCCGTGGCGGTTCCGCCGGTAAAAGAGACCGCACGCACGTCCGGATGACGAACCAGCGCATCGCCCGCGCTCGCACCATAGCCCTGAACCACATTGAGCACCCCTGCCGGAATACCGGCTTCCAGCGCCAGTTCGCCAAGGCGATCGGCGGTCAGCGGCGACAGCTCAGACATTTTCAATACGGCGGTGTTGCCCAGCGCCAGGCACGGTGCGGTTTTCCAGGTCGCGGTCATAAACGGCACGTTCCATGGCGACACCAGCGCACAGACCCCAACCGGCTGGATCAGCGTGTAGTTGAGCATTTTGTCGTCCACCGGATAGGTGCGGCCATTCATCTGCTGGCAGATTTCGGCAAAGAACTCAAAATTGTGCGAGGCGCGCGGGATCAGCACGTTTTTAGTCTGATGAATAGGCAGACCGGTATCGGCGGTTTCCATGGCGGCGATTTCCGGCACGTCGCGGTCAATCAGCTCGCCGAGGCGTCGCATCAGACGCGCGCGCTCTTTCATCGGAGTATTGGCCCATTTCGGGAACGCCTGCTTAGCGGCCTCAACCGCCTGAGCCACCTCAGCCTCTCCACCAGCCGCAACCTCGGCCAGCACTTCGCCATTTGCCGGATTGGTGGTAGTAAAATAGTCTGAGCTGCTTACCTGGCGGCCGTTGATCCAATGATTAATGCGTTTCATGCTGATTCTCCTCGTACTCGCTTTCACTCACTATCCGGTTGACCAGGCGGCCAATCCCTTCCACTTCGACAACCACTTCATCGCCCGGACGGACATCGGCCAGCCCTTTCGGCGTGCCGGTGGCAATCAAATCGCCCGGCTGCAATGTCATGAAGTCGGAAAGCCACGCAATCAGATAGGGAATATCGAACACCATGTCGCGGGTGGTGCCGGTTTGCTTTACTTCACCGTTAACCAGGGTGCGCAGGGTTAGGTTATGCGGATCGGGAACCCGCTCTTTGGCGACCACCTCTTCACTCAGAGGAGTCAGCGTATCGCGGCTTTTTACCCGCAAATTGGGGCGGTAGTAGTTTTCCAGGTAGTCACGCACCGCATAGTCATTACAAATGCGGTAGCCGCGGACATAATCCATGGCCTGCTCACGGCTGACATTGCGCGCTACCTTGCCAATTTCCACCACCAGCTCGGCTTCGTAATGCATATATTCAAGGTTATCCGGACGTACCGAGACCTGGTTGTTGCCGGTGATGGTGGCCGGTGACTTCAAAAACACCAGAGGGCTTTCTGGCGCTTTAAATTCCAGCTCCGATGCGTGGTCGGCATAGTTAAGGCCGAGAGCGAAGAAAGTCGGCGTACCCTGTGGCTGTAGGGCCTGCGGGGCACTTTCAACGCATGTATTGGTCAGCGATGGAAACCCCTGGGCCTTGATTGTGACGTTGTCACCAGCATGCAATTCCACGCGATTCAGCGGTGTGCCGAGCAAAATCACATCCCCCGGGCGCAGCGTGGCAAATTCACTTAAGGCGGCAATCAAGCCACTGGCATTGCGGGTTAAATCCGCCAGCGACCAGCTATCGCGCTGCTCGCCATTAATTTCAGTCACAATCTTGAGGTCTTGAGGCAATTGCCCCTCGACCAGCTCTCCCAGCGGGCAAAATCCATCGCGGCATTTGGCACGGATGGCCGGGCGGTAAAAGTCGTTCTCGGCAAGGCTAATTTCGTTGGCAAGGCAGTAGCCGGCTATGACTTCGTGCGCCGCGCCCTCTTTCACCCGGCGTGCGGTTTTCCCAATCACAACGCCTACCGTCGCGCCGCTAAAGGTCTGCTCGCCAGCAGGCAGCACCACCGGGTCCCCGCTTGCTCGCCATGTATTACGCGGCTTGATAAACCACACCGGCGTGCGCGGTGGATTTTTATAAGGCGGCTGGTGAAAAGCGTCGGCGAAGGCCTGCTGCTGGGATGCGTGATTCAGGGCCACGCCATAGATAGTTTTGTTCATAGCTACTGCCTCCCTGGTTATTCATTAATATGTTAATGATGTGGTTCTACACCCCTCCAGGAAATTGTTCAAATTATGTTAATAATGTCGTGATCTGGTTAACATTATTTATACATATACTTTTTAATTTAATGATTTTAAAGGATTTAATTTATTATTATCATGTTGCGACGTATTTTTGTCATTGATTCATAAGTTAAAATCACTATCATTAAACTATTAATGTATTAATAAATAATTCACTCCCTAAGCGCAGTATTTATTCGCCGGGAACGCGGCTATCAGGCGGGAAAATTGCTATGCACGAATCACTGACTATTGCCCTATTGCAGGCCAGGGAAACCGCTATGAGCTGGTTTCGGCCGGTACTTAACCACTACAACCTCACCGAACAGCAGTGGCGGGTTATCCGCACACTGGCGGAGGAACATTCGGTGGACTTTCACCGCCTGGCAGTTAAGGCCTGCATTTTGCGGCCCAGTCTGACCGGGATCCTCACCCGTCTGGAACGCGATGGCCTGGTGGTACGACTGAAGCCGGTAAACGATCAGCGGAGATTATTTGTGTCGCTGACTCCGCAGGGTGATGAGTTGTTCCAGAAAGCCAGAGGGGAGATTGATGCCGGGTACAGCCAGATAGAGACCCGCTTTGGTCCAGAGAAACTGCGGCAGTTGCAGCACTTGCTTGAGGAGTTTAATGATTTGAAGCCGGAAACAGCCGAAAACGATTAACCATTATAACCATATGGAATTACTAATATTTTTCTCACAGTTTTGTGACACGCATATTGCTAAATAGTTTCAATAACGATAATAATTCCCATTCTTAAAATCGTACGCATTTGTACCATGTCATTACCCCGCTGGTCGGGGATTTTTTGTGATGGGAATTCACTATGTCATTCGCGCTTTCAAAAAGTTACCGTGCAACGCTGTGCGCACTCTCATTTATGCTCCCTGCGGCAGCCCACGCTGAAGACACTGTTGTTGTTAACGCCACCGCTCCAGACGACGCCACCTCTGAAACTCAAGGATATATCGCCACTACCTCACGCGGCGCTACCAAAACTGATACGCCGCTGGTTCTGACCGGGCAGAGCATTTCGGTTATTACCCGTCAGCAGATGGAAGATCAGGGAGCCAGCCAGCTAAATGATGTGCTCAATTACACGCCTGGCGTATTCACCGGCTTTGGCGGCGGAGCCACTCGCTATGACACCGTGGCGCTGCGCGGTTTTCACGGTGGTGATGTAAACAACGTATTCCTCGACGGCCTGCGCCTGATGAGCGATGGCGGTAGCTATAACGTATTACAAGTCGATCCGTGGTTTTTAGAGCGGGTTGACGTGATTCGCGGCCCTTCTTCCGCGCTGTACGGCCAGACCGTGCCTGGTGGCCTTGTGATGGAGACTTCCAAACGCCCTCAGTTTGCCCGCGAAGGACACTTCCGTACCTTTGCCGGTAACAACAATACTTCCGGGGTTGCATTCGATTATACCGATGCCATTAATGACACCTGGGCTTACCGCCTGACCGGGCTTACCAAAAATACCGATACCCAGTATAAAAATACCCGCGACGAGCGCTATGCCATCTCCCCTTCTCTGATGTGGCAACCGGATGAAAATACGTCACTGGTATTGCGTGCAATGCTGGAAAAAGATCCCTCCGGCGGCTTCCACGGCTCGGTGCCAGGCGACGGTAGCCTCTACACCACCACCGGGCATAAGCTGGGTATCGATTTTTCTGACGTGGAACCGGGTAACGATGCCTTTAAACGCCATCAGCAGATCTACAGCTATGAGTTCGCGCATCGCTTCAACGATACCTGGGCATTCCGCTCTAACGGTAGCTACGCCCATTCGAATGTCGACTTGAAGCAGGCGTACCAGATTGGCTGGGCCGATGCCGCCCATAATGAACTGTCGCGTTACTATAGCGGTGAGCACTCCTCATTGAACGCCGGTGCTATCGATAACCAGCTGGAGGCGGATTTCGCTACCGGCCCGGTAAACCATAAAGTGGTGCTGGGTGCCGAATATCATCAGTTCCGTAATAATCTGCAGGACGTGTCCGGTGCTGCCTCTAATCTTAATCCGTGGACTGGGGTTTCCGGTGGCCCGGAGATCTCCAACCCGTATTACACTCACGGCTATCGTCGCTATACCCAGACCGGTGCGTATTTGCAGGATGAAATTGAATGGCAACGCTGGCACCTGGATCTCTCCGGGCGCTTTGACCACCTGAAAACCGATAACCATACCGTGGCACCGGCTTACAATTCGGTGACTAATGACACCCGTACCGACGACCATTTCAGCGGCCGCGCCTCGCTGCTGTATGCGTTCGATAACGGCCTGTCGCCATATATCAGCTATAGCAGCGCCATCACCCCACAATCCCTGCCGGGCAAAGATGGAACGTCGCTTAAACCAACCACCGCCCGTCAGTATGAAGCGGGTCTGAAACTTCAGCCAAACGGCAGCCGCGATTTCTACTCCTTCGCGTTCTACGACCTGACCCAGAATGACGTGGGCAACCGTATCGTTAAGGGCAGCTACTATGAACCGGCGGGTAAAGTGCATTCGCAAGGTATTGAGCTGGAAGCACATAACCAGTTCACCGATCGCTTCTCAACTATTGCCGGTTTTACCTGGAATAAAGTGCGCTTTAAAGACTCTATCGACGGTAACGACGACAACACACCTTACGTGACGCCAGATAGCTTCGCCTCGTTCTGGGGTCACTATAAAGCCGATTATGGCATCAGCATGGGCGCCGGGGTTCGCTATATCGGCAAACAGTGGGCTGATAATGAAAACACCCGTCGCATTCCTTCTGTCACGCTGTTTGATGCGATGGTGCGCGCCGATGTTGGTGAGTGGATTAGTTCGCTCCGCGGTGCCTGGGTGCAGGTTAACGCCAACAACCTGACCGCGCGTGAATACGTTGCGGGTTGCTACGGCCTTGGTTATTGCTACTGGGGTAAAGAGCGTCAGGTCACGGCAACCGTGGGTTACGACTTCTGAGTTATTAGTTAGCCTTATTTTTCCAGCCGCCCATGGGGCGGCTTTTTTATTTACCACCGCACGCCGTTCCCCTGATAAATCGCTGTAACTGTAAAATAAATGTTAAACTTTGGCTAAAAACTACCGATAATAGCAACATAATAACCGGCATAATCGGTGTCGGATTTTTGGAGATAGTCGGGTTTGGCAAACTACGATGAACAATATCTGAAACAGACGACGCTGGCGGTACTTGGCGTACTGCGAGATATGCAAGACGCGGCAGTTCCAATACGCATACAGTGGCCTCAAGGGCAAATGGTGAGCACACTGCTTGCGGTTAGCCATACTGAAATTATCCTCGATTATGGTAGCCAGAGCGCTGAGAACGCCAGCGCGGGCGAGGCGGTTTCGCTTTCTGTTGATGCCGAAATGCAGGGTGGAAAAGTCAGCTTCACTCTCGACGGGGTCAAACCCATTACCTATGAACAAAAACCGGCCTTTAGCGCACCGCTGCC
Source organism: Salmonella enterica subsp. enterica serovar Choleraesuis (assembly GCA_022846635.1). Lineage (GTDB taxonomy): Bacteria > Pseudomonadota > Gammaproteobacteria > Enterobacterales > Enterobacteriaceae. The sequence goes on along the minus strand of AP025685.1, from coordinate 1,704,229 downwards.
GAAACGGTTGTGGTTTGTGCAGCGTCGGCAATATTTCCGCATTAACACGCCAGGCTGGCCGCTCTATTACGGTGAAGTAGCGCTAGCCTCTCAGCCCCCTTTGCGTTTTCGTTTGTGTGACCTGTCCTTAGGCGGCGTGGGCGCAGTGGCAGACAGCCGGGTTCCGGAATCGATTAAACCCGGCGCCAGGCTTCACGATGTTGAATTGCATCTGGGCGAATGGGGAACCTTTCGTTTTGACGTGGAGCTGATGGCGATTTCCGAGCACCAGCATCTGGATAAGCAGCTGGAGACGGTGCATCAGCAGCGGCTCAGTATGCGTTTTCTGGGGCTGACGCCCAATATAGAGCGGGAGTTGCAGCGCATTATCTTCTCACTGGAGCGGGCAGCCCGGGAGAAGATGAGCCGGGTGCGGTGACTATCTCTGCCGCGACAAATGTCGTAAAAGATGGCATCGGTATATATCAATAACTCATGAATTTCGATCGGCAACCTATAAAAAAGCCGGGCAATCCCCGGCTCTTTTTAATATTCCCTTTAAGCACCGTAGCGATTACAGCACGCTCATTACCTGGTTAATTTTCCAGATATAACGCTGTGCCTGGGACGCGGGATGATTCTCAGTGATGTATTGATAAAACTCGTCCGGCGACATGCTATTGATTTTGGCAATCGCCTTCGGCCTGCTGGATGAGAACATACGCAGCAACGCACCCGCGCCGTTAGCATAGGAGACCACCAGCGCATATTGCATGGTTTGCGGGTCCTCAATCCCTCGCAGGATCCCGTGCTCCAAAATGCTGAGATAGGCGGTGCCAATGGTGATATTACGCGCCGGGTCCTTTAATTCACTGTTAGAAGGCTGCCCGGATATCCCCTGATGGCGATACACTTCGCGCCCTGCGGTTGAGGCTTTAATTTGCATTAGCCCCACGGCATTCGATTTACTCACCAGCGTTGGATTACCGCCGGATTCAACGGCAATGATTGCGGTAATAAGCCGCGGGCTGACACCCCACTCTTCACCGGTAGCTTCGGATATCGGCATCCACATCAGCGCTCGCTCGGTAGGGGTACTTGGGTTCCAGGCCGTCTGCCGATGTGAAGTATTGCTGGAGCAACCGGCAATAAGCAACATCAGCACCATAAACCATCTCAACATTCTGTCTGGATCCTTTTTCTGGCATTACGCGAATCATTCAGCAACGCTGGATGACAACCGCAGGTCTACGCGGCATGATAATGATTTTGGTATTTAAATCAGCAAGGAATTGGTATGTCCGACATTCATCTGGTCGCTCCGTCAGGTTATTGCCTTAATCAGGAAGCCGCGTTGCGCGGTATCGAACGCCTGCTGGAGGCCGGGCATCAGGTCTCTAATGCCGCTGTCATCGGGCGTCGCGAGCAGCGGTTCGCAGGCAGCGACAGCGAGCGACTGGCCGATCTTAACCGCCTTGCGGATTTATCCGAAAGTCAGATTGTCCTTGCGGTACGCGGCGGATATGGCCTGACTCGCCTGCTGGATAGTATTGATTTTGAACAGTTAGCCCAGCGACAGCGCCGCAGCCCATTGCTTATTTGTGGCCATAGCGATTTCACCGCTTTTCAGGCCGGCTTACTGAATCATGGCATTATTAGTTTTAGCGGCCCGATGCTGGCCGGGAATTTTGGCGCACCGGAACTCAATCAGTTTACCTGGCGCAACTTCTGGCGCGCACTTCGGGAGCCAAATTTTACCTTGAGTTGGGAATGCGCGGCTGCCCCTTTCCATACCCAGGGCAAAGTATGGGGTGGAAATCTGGCTATGCTTACTTCGCTACTGGGTACGCCGTGGTTTCCAAAAATCGATAACGGCATTCTGGTGCTGGAAGATATTAACGAGCTGCCGTTCCGGGTAGAGAGAATGTTGCTACAGTTACACTATGCTGGTGTGCTTAAGCGCCAGCGCGCTATCGTGTTCGGCGACTTTACCGGTGGCAAACCAAATGATTACGACGCCGGGTACGATATGACAAGCGTTGTTAACCTGTTACGTAGTAAACTTAACATCCCATTGATTACCGGCTTTGCATGGGGACATGAGCAGCGCACTGTCACTCTGCCCTTAGGCGCTCACGGCGAGCTTCATCACAATGGCTCCCATGTTAGCTTCACGCTCAGTGGCCACCCCACACTATCTGCCGATTAATTTAAATACAGGAGTTATCGATCTTTGGACGCCGGAGCAGTAATCAGTCTCTTTATCGTTGGTGCAGTGCTGGTTATGCTCAGCATCTTATTAAGTTCTTTCTCCTCGCGTCTCGGCATTCCCATACTGGTTATTTTCCTCGCGATTGGGATGCTGGCCGGTATCGACGGACCGGGCGGTATCCCGTTCGATAACTACCCCATTGCATATACGGTCAGTAACCTTGCGCTGGCCATGATCCTGCTGGATGGCGGGATGCGTACCAAGGTCAGTTCATTTCGCGTAGCACTGGGGCCGGCGCTTTCGCTGGCGACGGTTGGCGTACTGGTCACCTCCGGGCTAACCGGTCTTGCCGCTGCGTGGCTATTTAATCTACCGCCCATTGAGGGGCTGCTTATCGGCGCCATTGTCGGCTCCACCGACGCCGCCGCGGTATTTTCACTGCTGGGTGGCAAGGGGCTTAATGAACGTGTGGGTGCCACACTGGAAATTGAGTCCGGTAGCAATGACCCGATGGCGGTGTTTCTGACCATTACCCTGATTAGCATGATTCAGAATCATCAGAGCCACCTGAGCTGGATGCTATTACTGCATTTTGGTCAGCAATTTGGTCTGGGGATCCTGCTGGGCGGCGTCGGTGGCCTGTTATTACAAAGGGTGATAAATACCATCACCCTGCCCCAGGGCCTGTATCCGCTGCTGGCGCTGAGCGGTGGGATTCTGGTCTTCGCCGTGACCACTGCGCTGGATGGCAGCGGTATTCTGGCGGTTTATCTGTGCGGTTTTTTGCTAGGCAACCGCCCGTTACGCAGTCGCCACGCTATCACCCAAACCTTCGACGGTATGGCATGGATGGCCCAGATTGGCATGTTCCTGGTGCTGGGGCTGCTGGTAACGCCAAGCGATCTGCTGGCTATCGCTATTCCGGCACTTATCCTGTCGCTGATTATGATTTTGATAGCCCGCCCGCTTTCGGTCGTGATTGGGCTACTGCCGTTCCACGGCTTTAACGGCCGCGAACGCCTGTTTATTAGCTGGGTAGGTCTACGCGGAGCAGTGCCCATTATTCTGGCTGTGTTCCCGATGATGGCAGGCCTTGAAAATGCCCGGCTGTTTTTTAATGTGGCGTTCTTCGTCGTGCTGGTTTCGCTACTACTTCAGGGGACTTCTCTGGGCTGGGCGGCCAAACGCGCAAGGGTCGTGGTGCCACCGGTAGGGGCGCCGGTCTCCCTGATTGGTCTGGATATTCATCCTGAAAATCCGTGGGAGCAGTTTATTTACCAGCTTAGCTCTGATAAATGGTGCGTTGGCGCAGCCTTGCGCGACCTGCATATGCCGCGTGAAACCCGGATTGCCGCGCTGTTCCGCAATAATCAGCTTATCCACCCTACCGGCACGACCCGGCTGCGTGAAGGCGATGTGCTATGCGTGATTGGCCGCGAGCAGGATTTACCGGAGCTGGGTAAGCTGTTTAGCCAGTCGCCGCCTGCCGAACTGGAGCAGAGCTTCTTCGGCGACTTTATTCTCGATGCCTCTTCGCGGTTCAGCGATGTAGCCTTTATTTACGGGCTGAATGCAGAGCAGCAGGAAGACGACGGATTAACCCTGGAGCAATTAGTACTGCGTCAGCTGGGCGCCGCGCCGGTTATTGGTGACCAGGTCGATTATGCTGGGGTTATTTGGACCGTTGCTGAAAACGATAATAATCAGATTAAGAAAATTGGTTTGAGAGTCGCGGAAGAAGACGAGGCCTGAGCCTCGTCCCTGTCTTGAGTTTTTTAGTGGCTGGAAATCGGCACCCGTGGGGCCACGGCGCACATTAGCTCATAGCCCACGGTGCCGCTGGCCTGGGCCACCTCATCAATTTTGACCTGCTCACCCCACAGTTCCACCTGGCTGCCAATGCCAGCGTGAGGCAACTGGCTTAAATCTACCGCCAGCATATCCATCGATATGGTGCCTACCGTGCGGGTGCGTACGCCATCCACCACCACCGGCGTACCGCTCGGCGCTACGCGCGGATAGCCATCGGCATAGCCACAGGCGACGATACCAATTCGCTGTTCATCGGCCGCACGGAACCGCAGGCCATAGCCCACACCATCGCCAGAGTGCAGATTTTGCACGCCGATAATCTCGCTTTTTAGCGTCATGGCCGGACGCAGCCCGGTCTCGGCAATATCCTGCCATGCGCCGCTGGGTGATGCACCGTACAGCACAATGCCGGGGCGCACCCAGTCATGGTGGGTTTGCGGATGCCACAAAGTTGCCGCCGAGTTTGCGAAACTTCGCGGAGCGTCTATTTCCACACAGGCTGGATTAAGACGAGCCAAAGCGTCATCCACCCCATCCGGCAGCTCCGCACAGGCAAAGTGGCTCATCAGCGTCACCCCGCTCACCGTTGGCAGCTCTTTAAGCTGACGCCATAGCGCGTTGGCCTGGTGCGGCATAAAGCCAAGGCGATTCATTCCGCTATTGAGTTTCAGGTAGACATCCAGCGGCGCTTTAAGCCGGGCGTTGGCCAGCGCCTTAACCTGCCACATGCTGTGTACGCTGGTGGTCAGCCGGTAGCGGTCGAAGATCTCCAGCTCATCCGGGTGGAAAAAACCCTCTAGCATTAATAGCGGCCCTTTCCAGCCCGCCTCTCTCAGAGTAATCGCCTCTTCGAGATTGAGCATGGCAAAACCATCACTGGCGCTTAATGCCGACCAGACTCGCGCCACGCCATGTCCATAAGCATTAGCCTTGACCACCGACCAGACCCGCGCCGCGGGAGCCTGACGGCGAACAATAGCCAGATTGTTGCGCAATGCATCCAGATGAATGGTTGCGCTGATTGGACGTGTCATTGCCGCTCCTTAATGTGCGCCGTGTAAATGCGTGGCCTGGCGCGGCTGATAGCCCGGCTGATAGCGCGCTACCGACAAATCTTCATAAGGAATAGCAGGCGTACGCCCGGATATAACATCGCTCAGCAACTGGCCGGAGCCGCAGGCCATTGTCCAGCCCAAAGTGCCGTGACCGGTATTCAGCCATAGATTGCTGCACGAGGTACGGCCAATGATAGGCGTGCCGTCTGGCGTCATTGGGCGCAGACCGGTCCAGAACGTAGCCTGGCTAACATCACCGCCGTGCGGATAGAGATCGCGAACCACCATCTCCAGCGTGGCGCGGCGCGCGGCCAGCAGGTCGGTATTAAAGCCGACAATCTCAGCCATGCCGCCGACCCGGATACGGTTATCAAAGCGGGTAATAGCAATTTTGTAGGTTTCGTCCAGCACGGTTGAGACCGGTGCACCGGAAGGATCGGTAATAGGAATGGTCAGGGAGTAGCCTTTAAGAGGATAAACCGGGATATCAACAATGCCGCTTAGCATTTGGGTTGAGTAGGAGCCGAAAGCCATTACATAACCGTCAGCGGTGACCGTTTCCGCACCGCACTTCACACCGACAATTTTGTCGCCATCGCGCAGCAGCGCATCCACCGGGGTGTTATAGCGGAAATTCACGCCCGCCTGGCGGGCCATCTCCATCAGCCGCTGGGTAAACAGTTGGCAATCCCCGGTTTCATCATTTGGCAGACGCAGCCCGCCGGTTAACTTATGAACCACGTGCGCCAGCGCAGGCTCGGCCTGCGCCAGCTGACTGGCCTCAAGCAGTTGATAAGGCACACCTTCCTGCTCCAGTACTTTAATATCGCGGCTGGCGTTTTCGAACTGGGCTTCACTGCGGAACAGCTGCAAAGTGCCACCCTGACGCCCTTCGTACTGAATGCCGGTTTCATCGCGCAACGCCTTGATGCAATCGCGGCTGTACTCCGCCAGGCGCACCATACGCGCTTTATTCTGCTGATAGTGGGCGGTATTACAGTTACGCAGCATATGCCACATCCACTGCAACTGGAAACGGGTACCGTCCAGGCTAATGGCCAGCGGCGCGTGGCGCTGGAACATCCACTTAATCGCCTTTAATGGCACGCCTGGCGCTGCCCATGGTGCAGCGTATCCCGGCGAGATCTGCCCGGCATTTCCGGCGCTGGTCTCCTGCGCTGGCCCCGCCTCACGATCGATTACCGTGACTTCATGGCCCGCCTGACGCAGATACCATGCGCTGGTAACGCCCACCACTCCACTGCCGAGAATAACGATATGCATATCGACTCCGCTCATTCAATAAAAGAATAATCATCTGGTTACAAATTGATAACCCGGTTGAAAATATTAATCAACATAGCGTTGTTTTATATTGATTAGCCTCACACTCCGGCTTGAGGCGGCGGTTAGAAATAAATATCCCCGATTTGCTTTTGATGACTGGGCGACCAGATAAAATTCTGAATAAAGCGCGTTGTTTTAGATAAAACTACAAAGATGGTCAGATCGAAAAAAAATGTCTGCACCGCTACCTGATGTGCCACCCTCAACTATGCTTGGGAATAAGACCTTCCAGCCCAGAGAGGGTCGCAAACAATGAGGGCGCGCTAATGGCTACAGTGACGGATTCCCGTACTACGCATTCACAACGTCTGAGCGATGGACCGGACTGGACGTTCGATTTACTCGACATCTATCTTCAGGAAATCGACCGGGTAGCCAAACTCTACCGGCTGGAAACTTATCCTCATCAGATAGAGGTGATTACTTCTGAGCAGATGATGGATGCCTACTCCAGCGTTGGGATGCCTATCAACTACCCCCACTGGTCGTTTGGTAAGAAATTTATCGAAACCGAGCGGCTATACAAGGGGGGCCAGCAGGGTCTGGCATATGAAATCGTTATCAACTCTAACCCCTGCATTGCCTACCTGATGGAAGAAAATACCATCACCATGCAGGCGCTGGTCATGGCGCATGCCTGCTATGGCCATAACTCATTTTTCCGTAATAACTATCTGTTCCGCAGCTGGACAGACGCCAGCTCTATCGTTGATTATCTGATCTTCGCCCGCAATTACATTACCGAGTGCGAAGAGCGTTACGGGGTCGATGAGGTGGAAAAACTGCTCGATTCCTGTCACGCACTGATGAACTACGGAGTGGATCGCTACAAACGCCCGCAGAAAATCTCCCTTGAGGAAGAGAAAGCACGCCAGCAGAGCCGGGAAGAGTACCTGCAAAGCCAGGTAAATATGCTGTGGCGCACTTTACCGCGACACGAAGAGGAAAAGGCTGTTGAAGCCCCTCGCCGCTTCCCCTCTGAGCCACAGGAAAACCTGCTCTATTTCATGGAGAAGAACGCCCCGCTGCTGGAGCCGTGGCAGCGTGAGATCCTGCGTATTGTACGTAAGGTTAGCCAGTATTTTTACCCGCAGAAACAGACTCAGGTGATGAATGAGGGCTGGGCGACATTCTGGCACTACACCATCCTCAACCATCTTTATGATGAAGGAAAAGTGACAGAACGCTTTATGATGGAGTTTCTGCACAGCCACACCAATGTGGTATTCCAGCCGCCGTACAATAGCCCGTATTACAGCGGAATTAACCCGTATGCGCTGGGCTTTGCTATGTTCCAGGATATCAAGCGTATCTGTCAGTCGCCGACAGAGGAAGATCGCTACTGGTTCCCGGATATTGCCGGTAAAGACTGGCTGGAAACCCTGCACTTCGCCATGCGCGACTTTAAGGACGAGAGTTTTATTAGTCAGTTCCTGTCGCCAAAATTGATGCGCGACTTCCGCTTCTTCGCGGTGGAAGATGACGATCGGCACAACTATCTGGAAATTGCCGCTATCCATAACGAAGAAGGTTATCGGGAGATTCGCAATCGTCTGTCCAGCCAATACAATCTGAGCAACCTTGAGCCTAACATCCAGGTATGGAATGTGGACCTGCGCGGCGATCGCTCCCTGACGCTGCGCTACATTCCGCAAAATCGCGCACCATTGGACAAAGGCCGCCGCGAAGTAATGAAGCACGTTCACCGGCTGTGGGGCTTTGATGTATTGCTGGAGCAGCAGAACGAAGACGGCAGCATCGAACTGCTAGAGCGCTGCCCGCCGCGCCTTAACTCTCTGTAACCTTTCTACACTCTGTCAGCCGGTATTTCACCGGCTGATTTTTTTGCCTCGCGCTCTGCCGTGAACAAAACCCCACCAGTCGCACCCGGATTATCATTTCGATATTTACTCCCGCCTCATTGAGGCACAGAATCTGCCGCGCGGCGCTGCCAGCGCCATTTTCCAGATAAGTGCCTGCGAATATTGAGTGTAAGGACGAGTTGAATGATAACCCTCCCTTTTGGGCGTATCGGACGTAGCTGCCCGCCCATGCTGCGCGTGATGGGCTGGACGATGCGCGGCGCAAGTCAGGTCATGCTGCAAAATAATGCTCTTTGTGGAGGCTTATTTTTTATCGCTCTTGGCGTGGATGCCTGGCTACAGGCGACTCCCCAGATATTTGGCGCAGCGTTTATCGGTACTCTGTGCGCTACCCTGACGGCTCAACGCTGGGTAGGCGATAACGAAGGTTTACGCCAGGGATTATACGGCTACAACGGCTGTCTGACCGGCATCGCCCTGGCGCTGTTTTTACCCTCTACGCCGCTTTTGTGGGCCTGTATTCCACTTTCCTGTGCCGCTTCGGTGGGAGTGGGCCTCGCTCTCCATCACTTCCTGCGCCGCTGGCGACTACCGATCTTTACCGCGCCCTTTGTTTTGGTCAGTTGGTCCGTATTATTGGCAAGCCAGACCTTTCACGGCCTGCATCCCGACGTTGCTGTGTCACCGGCAGCGCAGGCAACAAGCGGGCTCTCCTCATGGTGGTTATTGCACGGCGTTTTCAGCGGGATTAGTCAGATCTTTTTATCTGCCAGCGCACTGAGTGGCGTATTAATGGTGGCAGGCCTGGCGATTGCTTCACCCAGGGCGGCGCTGCTAGCACTGGGCGGTTCGCTCTGCGGGGCGTTGATCGCCACTTTGGGTGGGGCGGATATTTCTGCGGTTAACGGTGGGCTTTATGGGTTTAGCCCCGCACTGACGGCAATCGCGCTGGGCATAGGATTTACGCGCTCCAGCCTGAGGGCATCAGGATATGCGCTGGCCGGAGCCGCTTGCTGCACCCTGATCCAGGGCGCGCTTAACGCACTGCTCCATCCACTCCCCGCGTTTACCATGCCATTTGTTATCACCAGCTGGCTGTTCATCGCCGCAGCCCAGGAGCGACAACGGAAATATCGCGATAATAAATAATAGTCAGGTAATCTATTGCCACAAAAAAGGCCTCCATCAGGAGGCCTTTTCGCAATTCACTTTATGGATTATCAGTTGCCAAACAGGCTGCGACGCTTTGGTTTAAACAGTTGGGCAATTAGCACCAGTATGCCAACCAGCAGGAAGCCTGCAAAAATACCCACCAGCCACTGCGGCATCCCCAGCCCCAGGAACGACCACTGGTTTACCATGCAATCACCGCTGGCAACGAAAACCTGCGGGAACCACTTATCCAGCGGCAGCCATGTTGGAAAACGCGCTGCGAAATCACAAGTCGCGAACGGTGAGGGATGAAGTTGCAGCATCGTGTGTTCCCAGGCAAGCTGAAGCCCGCGCCAGGCACTGTAAATCCACACGATAATCCCCACAAAGCGCAGAGGCGTCTGGGGTGCAACGGCCCCCAGCAAACCGGCGCCTAACACGCCAAATAAAGCGCAGCGCTCGTAAATACACATTACGCATGGAGCCAGATGCATTCCGTGTTGAAACCACAGAGCAACCAGTTCCAGCGCTAAAGCCGTCCCTGCCAGAAGAAGCCAGGCACCCCGGCCACGCGAAATTTGGTTTAGATATCGCAACATTATGAATTTCCCTGCAATAATGCATTAACCCGGCTAGTGTAAACCATAAACTGCCGTCTGCCATCCCCTGAACCGCCTTTTAGCTGGCGGGTTCGCTGTTAGTGAATAATATCGTTCAGGCTTAGCTGGGCTATCCAGCCATGCGTCAGCATCCAGTTAGTTGCTGGTTCCAGCCAGAACATCACGCCGAGCAGGCCCACCAGGGTCATCACAATGGTATAGGGCAGTGCCATAACCACCATTCGGCCATAAGATAAGCGAATCAGCGGTGCCAAAGCCGAGGTCAGCAGAAACAGGAAAGCGGCCTGCCCGTTAGGCGTCGCGACTGAAGGCAGGTTAGTACCGGTATTAACCGCGACCGCCAGCAGTTCAAACTGGCTGGCGGAAATACCGCCGTTTTCCAGCGCCGAACGAGCCTCGTTGATATATACCGTACCAACAAATACGTTGTCAGAGATAGACGACAGAAGCCCGTTAAACAGATAAAACAGGCTGAGCTGAGCGTGAGGCGCGGCCTGAAGCACGTACTCAATAAGTGGCGCAAACAGCTTCTGGTCAATGATAACGGCGACTACCGCAAAGAAAACCGTCAGCAACGCGGTAAACGGCAGTGACTCGGTAAAGGCTTTACCAATCTGATGCTCATCTGTGACGCCGCACAGAGAGGTTGCCAGAATAATAACCGACAGGCCAATCAGACCGACTTCCGCGAGATGTAGCGCCAGTGCGATTATCAGCCAGACGCCAATCAGCACCTGAACCCCCAGACGAAGCTTATCCTGCACCGTACGTTTCGCCCGGCTACGCTGTTCATAATCATGCAGTATGGCGCGCACCGGCTCAGGCAGCGTAGCGCCATAGCCAAAGGTTTTGCTGCGCTCCAGCAGCACGCAGGTGATGATGCCGCAGAAAAAGACCGGCACGGTTACCGGCCCCATGCGCAGAAAGAAGTCGAGAAAGTGCCAATCAGCCGCTTTCGCAATAATCAGGTTTTGCGGCTCGCCCACCATGGTCATCACGCCACCGAGCGCAGTACCGACGCCAGCGTGCATCATCAGGCTGCGCAAAAATGCGCGGAACTGTTCGAGCACCTCAGACTGATCGGCCCCCAGTTTGCTGTCATCAGAAACCTGATGATCCTCGCCCTGCTTTGACGCTACCTGATGGTAAATACCGTAGAAACCCAGCGCCACGCTGATAACCACCGCGACCACCGTCAACGCATCAAGGAAGGCGGAAAGAAACGCCGCCGCCAGGCAAAATGAGAGCGCCAGTGCGGTTTTCGAGCGAACGCCCAGCAACAGCCGGGTAAAAATTACCAGCAGCAGTTGCTTCATAAAATAGATACCGGCCACCATAAAGATAAGCAGCAGAATAACTTCCAGGTTACCGGCGACCTCCTGCTTAACGTGTTCCGCACTCGTCATGCCGATAGCCACTGCTTCTATCATCAGCAGACCACCGGGCAGTAATGGGTAGCATTTTAACGCCATACCGAGGGTGAAGATAAATTCAACGACCAGCAGCCATCCGGCCCAGAATGGACTGACGGCAAAAAATAACAGCGGGTTGATGACTAAAAAGGCTAACAAGACCAGCTTGTACCAGTCCGGAGACTGACCAAGAAAATTGCGCCACAGGGCGCGACCAAAAGAGAGCTCCATTCTTAATTATCGATAGACGCTATCGATCCTCATTTGCAGGTGATTGGGTGATTTATAGGCGGAAGATAAAGTCTGTCAGAGGCTTAGGCAACAGCTTCACGCGCCCGGCAACGTGCAAAACCCAATTATTTTACCAGAAAGCAGATCTGTTCCTCCTTTTTTTGAACCCGGGGGCGCTATCTGCCCTGCAACCTGTCTGGTATGATGAGTGATATTTTGTAAAGCCCTTAACTGGAATCTCACTATGGTCATAAAGGCGCAAAGCCCTGCGGGTTTCGCTGAAGAGTACATCATCGAAAGTATCTGGAATAACCGTTTTCCCCCAGGGTCTATTTTGCCCGCAGAGCGTGAGCTTTCTGAGTTAATCGGCGTTACCCGCACCACACTGCGCGAAGTATTGCAGCGTTTGGCCCGCGACGGCTGGCTGACCATTCAGCACGGTAAACCAACCCGCGTAAACAACTTCTGGGAAACCTCAGGGCTGAATATTCTGGAGACGTTGGCCCGCCTCGATCATGACAGCGTTCCGCAGCTTATCGATAACCTGCTATCAGTACGAACCAATATCTCCACGATATTCATCCGCACCGCTCTGCGCCAGCATCCGGAGGAGGCTCGCCGGGTATTAAGCGCGACTCAGTCAATTGAAGACCATGCCGATGCTTTCGCCGAGCTTGATTACAACGTATTCCGCGGCCTGGCTTTCGCCTCCGGCAACCCTATCTACGGGCTTATTCTCAATGGGATGAAAGGGCTGTATACCCGTATTGGTCGTCATTACTTTGCAAGCCCGGAGGCCCGCAGTCTGGCGCTCGGCTTCTATCACCGCCTGAGTCAGCTATGCGACAGCGGTCAATATGAGGAAGTTTATAACGTGGTGCGTGAATATGGCCGCGAGAGTGGAGAAATCTGGCATCGCATGCAGAAGGCCCTGCCCGGCGGCCTGCCGATGCACGGCTAAGTATTGGCCCGGGGTTTGCGCCCCGGGTATTCCCTTCTTTATTTACCCTACCGGATAGCAATCCACTCTTTCTCCTGCAGGTCGCAGACGGCTATTTTTTTCAGCCACAAAGTAAATGTAGCTATTTGATTTATCTTCTTTTTCAAACAGCATGACGCCGTTCCGCCCGCTGTGATCGAGATAAATATATTCGCCAGATTCGCTATCAAACATGCCGGACTCCAGATATTCCCGATTATCAATAACGATAATTTGCGGGTACACCCCAACCCGGTGAATGCCGCATTGACGAGTGTCCGCGGTGCTTCCAGCACCATACACCGGCGACATAAACAAAATCGATAGCATCCAAAAAAGCGTATTTCCGATTTTCATAGCATTTCCTTATGCCATATTTTTGTCATCATTCAGTATAGCGAGCGATTACCACATCGCTTTTCTCATCCATTCAATTGGTGCGCAGCCGACGCGTGACGAAACCGCCAGGCGCCAAATTCTCTGGGCAACGGCGGTAAACCATACGCACAACGGGTTAAATCACATCAGGCCAGAGGGTCGTCACCGTGACGATGGTATTGAAGGGTAAGCACCGGCGCCTCTCGGGAGTCGCTGCGCTGACAGCGCACGGGTTTATGCTCTCCGGCATAGACAAACCATGCAGAGCCATCAACCGTGTTGATAAGCAGGCGATCTCCGTTACGAAAGCGGGTAAAAGTGACCGGATTGCCATTATCTAGCCTCCCTTTGTGGAGACCGGCGGCTACCTGGAAGTTGGTTTTATCCCACGAGAGCGTGCTGAGGCCACTAACCGCACGAACGACGGTCATAGAGCTGCGTCCGGGGCAGTTAATATCAAACTGGGTCTGAACCTGAGCAGAAGCATTGTGACTGAAGGTTAACGCGCCTAACACAAGGCATAGAAGGGAATACGGGTACATGTTATCTCCTTATCACTACACCGCTGCTATTCCATTAGCAGCAGTTAAAACCGTTTTGGGTGACAGTGTAACACAGGAATTTTAACTGACCAGACCAGATTGCGTCGCGCGCAATTCCTGACGTAAACGTGCACAGATTGTGCTCAAAGAGTATTTCCACAATGGTTCGAACCGGCGAGTCAGGCTGTCACGTAGCCGATTGCTATCATCCCCCGCAATAGGGTCGCGAAACTCATACAGATCGCCGGCCATACGCGAAGTCAGCTGAACCTGATGCGCTCGTTCAATGCGCGCATTTGCAAAAGCTTCCAACAGACGCGGCACCCCTGCCTCTAATAATTCTGGGCTACGACATAACTCAACCAGCAGACCGGCATCTTCCAGCCCCTGACCGGCTCCGGCCCCCTGATGAGGCAACATAGCATGGGCCGCATCACCAATCAGCGCTATTCGCCCCCAGTGATATTGGGGTAAAGGCTCAATATCGTGTAATGCCCAGCAGGTAGGCGCAGATATTCCCTCCAGAAGGCAACGAACCGCTACGCCACAATCTGCAAACGCCGCCAGCATCTCCTGCGGGCTGCCATCGCGAACCCAGGGCTGATTATCAGGCAGAGCCTGGCCTGTCAGCGCCGGGTTAGTTGTGAATGCCACAATATTTATTAATCGCCCTTTTTTAACCGGGAAAGTTAAAATATGCGCGTTTTCGGCAAGGAACATCTGTGGAACCCGCAGCATATGGCTATCCAGATGATGTGCGGCAAACGCGTCGTGCAGCCTGGCGCTATCTACCAGGCCGCGCCAGGCCAGAGTACCGCTAAATACCGGATGGGTTATCTTCGCGCCACGGGCACGCTCAAGCATGGTGCGCATGCTGGATTTAATTCCATCTGCTGCAATAACCATATCAGCATAATAGTGGCTACCATCGGTAAAGCTCAGTTCAACGCCATCTTCACTCTGAATAAAACTTTGCGCACGTTTACCGGTACAAAGACAGGCGGCAGGCAAACCTGCGGCCAGGGTATTTAGCAGGTCGGCACGGTGGGCGCATGATTGCCCCACGCCGGGTGCCAGGGTGCTGGCGATATATTCACCATCGCGGGCATAGCGCCACTCAAACCACACATCCTGCCAGGGCTCCGGGCTGCTATCGGCCACCGCGCGCCAGGCTTTGCCAATTCCCAACAGATCAAGCGCCTGCAAGGCGTTGGCACCAAGCGAAATTCCGGCGCCCACTTCCCCTAATGCAGCGGCGGATTCAAACAGTCTCACTTCAAGATGCGAATAACGGGACAGACCGGCGGCCAGTGCGGTTCCCGCTACGCCACCACCGACAATGGCAATCCGCCACAATGACTGATTCACGCTTGCAGACATGGTTTAGCTCCTGTTTTATTGTTGTCACCGACTCCATTGTTAGTGGCAGGTTCGACGGCGTCCAATACCGATTATTCGCGCAAATCATAACCAAATGGTTATAGTGTATAGCGGTTCACAATTTCTGGAGGCCCCGTGGATATCCCCCGGCTTAAAAAGTTTGTGGTGGTTGCACAAGAGGGAAATGTCTCCCGGGCTGCGCGTCGGCTACACATTTCCCAGCCAGCGCTGAGTAAACAGCTTTCTTTACTGGAAGAGGATGTCGGCGTCGCCCTGCTGTTGCGCCATACTCGTCCGCTCCAGCTCACTCCCGCCGGCGTGCGTTTTTATGACGATGCCTGCGCGCTGCTGGCAAAAATTGAAGAGATGAAAAGTACCGCCCGCCATATTGCGCTGGGTGAGCGCCAGCTGCTGACAATTGGATTTGTCCCTTCTGCCCTCTATGGCGGATTTCCGGGCGTTATGAGGCGGCTGCAAAAGCGCCGTAAAGATCTCGAAGTACGATGGATAGAGATGGCATCGGCCGCTCAGATTGCGGCACTGAAAACAGGTGCGATTGATTTAGGTTTTGGTCGGCTGGCATTAAGCGATCCCGGCATTGAGCAGGTTACTCTGCGTGAAGAGCGGCTGATGCTGGCGCTGGCGCTGTCTCACCCACTGGCCAGCGACCCGACGCCGGTGAAATTCAGCCAGCTGAGTACCTTCCCTATGGTGCTTTATCCGGACTACCCGGCCCCCAGCTATGCCAGCCAGCTTCAGGAGTGGCTGGACGCTGCCGGTGCCAGGCCATCGTCAATACAGCGAGTCAGAGAGCTACAAACCGCCCTGGGATTGGCTGCCGCCGAAGCTGGTTATTGCGTTATTCCGGCCTCGGCGCGCCACCTGCGGCGAGACCTGGTTTACCGGCTAATAGATGACATAGAGGCGCGGGTACCGGTAGTGATGAATTATCGTCGCAATGAGGTAGAGATTGCCGGATTGATATGCGCACTGACGCGGGAAATGTATGCTGAGCAACCAGGATGGCTGGAGCCGGAATATAACCAGCTCCACAGCTTCTAACCGCCGTGAGCGGCGGTCAGAGCGAGTTGTGGGGTTAACCGCGCCCCGGATGATTGATGATATGGTCTTCCCAATCGACAACCTCAGACTCCGGCACCGCAATGTGGCGCACGGAAATGCGCTCGGCGTGCATTTGCGCGCGTGAACCACCGGTTAGCAGCGGGTGCCATGCTGGTAACTCTCTGCCCTCGGCAATGATGCGATAGGCGCAGGTGGCCGGTAACCATTTAAAGGTTGGCAGATTATCACGAGTCAATTTGATGCAATCCGGCTCGTATTCGAATCGCCGCTCATAGTGGCGGCACTGGCAGGTCTTAATATTTAGCTGACGGCAGGCAACGTTAGTGAAGTAGATTTCATCGGTATCTTCATCCATCAGCTTATTCAGGCAGCACTGCCCGCATCCGTCGCACAGTGACTCCCACTCTTCATCACTCATCTCATCCAGACTTTTGTTCTGCCAGAAGGGCGTCATACTCATTTTCGGTTCCGCTTTGTAAGTCAGCTGCACGTTATAAAGAGTGTGACGCCTGGATGCAAGTAATGCCTGTTTTTTTACAGTACCCGGGTAGAAAGCGAGTGCTGATTGAAGCTCACTACCAGCTCGTCGCCGCTGTGCAATGGGCCAACACCTTCCGGCGTCCCCGTCAGCACCACATCGCCTGCCCGCAGCGTAAAGAATCGGCTCATATAAGCAATGAGCGGCAGTATAGGATGAATCATATCCGCAGTGGTGCCCTGCTGGCGTACCTGGCCATTAATAGTCAGCGACAGCGGAGTGTCCTGCGGATCGGCGCTAAATTCAGCGGCGGGAATAAAGCCTGATATCGGGCAAGCGTTATCAAAACCCTTAGCCTTCTCCCACGGACGCCCTTCTTTCTTAAGCTGGCCCTGGACATCGCGCAGGGTTAAATCCAGCGCCACGCCGTAGCCGACGATGGCCTGAGCCACGTGCTCTTCAGTCGCCTGACGCAGCGTCGAACCTATCAGTACCGCCAGCTCGATTTCGTGATGTACTGATCCTAAGCCTTCCGGCAGTACCAGCGGCTGGCGCAGATCGCAGAGGGCGGTTTCCGGCTTAATAAACAGCACTGGTTCTTCAGCAGGCGCGCTGCCCATCTCCTGAATATGCTTTGCATAATTACTGCCGACGCAGATGACTTTGCTGGCTGGCAGCTCCAGTAAGGCACCCTGCCAGTTTCGATGCTGATACATGCGTTTATCCCGTTAACAATGAGTGTGAAAAAGCAAGCTACCCTTCGCAGGCTTATGAAGGAATATCAATTATTGCTCGTCTGAATTCTAATTTAGAAAGTGTTAACCAGTTCACACGATATTGTTACCCATCGATAATAAAAAACCGCCGTTAATTAAAAATAACGACGGTTTTAGTAGCATATCTTTTATGGGAATTACTTTTTTTGCGATTCCAGATGAATCTTAAGCATACTTTCTGGCGGAGGCGGTAATTGCAAATAATATCCCTGGTCAACCAGCGCTTGCTTCACTACAGTTAAGTCGGCGTGGGCCAGTTTCTTTTTGCCATCGAGCATTAACATCATTGCCATTACTGGCGTGCCAAAGCTTTTTAATAATTCTTCAGGCACTCGGGAAAAATCGTCTTTTTTTTCTACATAAAGGTAGGTTTGTTCGCGTCGGGTACTTCGGTAGATTACACAAAACATTTTTTTACTCTGTTTTAAGCCAGGGGTTACTTGCCTCTATAATAGTGTGACTATAACATGCTTGATATGTTTCGGAATAACGTCCCGGCTCCCGGGGATTAAAACTGAATTGAGTAAGGCCAGGATGTCAAACACGCCCTTAGAGCTAAAAGGCAGTAATTTCACGTTATCCGTGGTTCATCTGCACGATGCTGAGCCTGAGATTATTCACCAGGCGCTAGAGATGAAAATCGCCCAGGCGCCTGACTTTCTGAAACACGCGCCCGTTGTGGTCAATGTTGCCGCTCTTGCTGACGCCTCGTCATGGCCGGAGTTGCATAAGATAATCATTGGTTCGGGCCTGCGGGTAATAGGTGTAAGTGGTTGTAAAGACCCTAAATTAAAAGCGGCTATCGAAAACTGTGGCCTGGCTATTCTCACTGAAGGGAAAGAACGAGTTCCTCGTCCTGCCCCTGCTGAACCGGTGATAGCGCCAGCAAATGCAGCGCCGATCACAAAAACGCGTTTAATAGAGCAGCCGGTTCGTTCCGGTCAGCGCATTTATGCGCCAAACTGTGACCTGGTAGTAACCAATCACGTCAGCGCCGGTGCAGAGTTAATAGCCGATGGAAATATCCATGTCTATGGAATGATGCGCGGTCGCGCGCTGGCGGGTGCCGGCGGCGATCGGGAAGCCCAAATATTTTGCACCACAATGATGGCAGAGCTGGTTTCCGTTGCCGGGGTTTATATGCTCAGCGACCAGATCCCGGCCGAATTTTATGGCAAAGCAGTCCGTTTACGCCTCAGCTCGGGCGCTTTGTCTGTTCAACCTTTAAATTAAGCCCTTTTAACAAGGAATTTTTATGGCACGCATTATTGTTGTTACATCGGGTAAAGGGGGCGTAGGCAAGACGACGTCCAGCGCGGCCATCTCTACGGGCCTGGCGCAGAAAGGCAAAAAGACCGTGGTTATCGACTTCGATATCGGTCTGCGTAATCTTGATTTGATTATGGGCTGCGAACGTCGGGTGGTATACGATTTCGTTAACGTTATTCAGGGCGATGCCACTCTGAATCAGGCGTTAATCAAAGATAAGCGCACCGAGAATTTATATATCCTTCCTGCATCGCAAACTCGTGATAAAGATGCCCTGACCCGCGAAGGCGTCGGCAAGGTGCTGGAAGATTTAAAAAAAATGGATTTCGACTTTATTGTCTGTGACTCACCGGCCGGGATTGAAACCGGCGCGCTGATGGCGCTCTATTTTGCCGATGAAGCGGTCATTACGACCAACCCTGAAGTCTCCTCAGTTCGCGACTCCGACCGTATTCTGGGCATCCTGTCTTCTAAGTCCAAACGGGCTGAAAATAGTGAAGATCCCATTAAAGAACACCTGTTGCTGACTCGCTATAACCCAGGCCGCGTAACGCGTGGTGACATGCTGAGCATGGAAGATGTGCTGGAAATTCTGCGCATTCCTCTGGTTGGGGTTATCCCGGAAGACCAGTCTGTGCTGCGCGCATCCAACCAGGGTGAGCCGGTAATTCTTGACGGTGAATCCGATGCGGGCAAGGCCTATGCCGACATGGTCGATCGCCTGCTGGGAGAAGAACGCCCTTTCCGCTTCCTGGAAGAAGAAAAGAAAGGTTTCCTGAAACGCCTGTTCGGAGGATAAAAGATGGCACTCTTAGACTTTTTTCTGTCACGAAAAAAGACAACCGCCAATATCGCCAAAGAACGCCTGCAGATTATCGTAGCCGAGCGGCGACGTAGTGATACTGAACCGCATTACCTGCCGCAGCTTAAACGCGACATTCTGGCGGTTATCTGCAAATACGTACAGATCGATCCTGAGATGGTGACCGTTCAGCTCGATCAAAAAGGTGATGATATCTCGGTTCTTGAGCTTAACGTTACGCTGCCTGAAGCAGAAGAAGCTAAGTAACCGACTGCCTGCTGTTCCAAAGGCACCGATAAAATGCCGCCCTTTTTACGGGTGGCTTTTTTATGCACCAAATTTGCCAACGGCCATCCTGCTTTTCCCCGCCCTTACACATAAAAAACCCCGCAAAGCGGGGTTTTGTTGTTCGCTAATTTAGCGAGATACTCAACTAAAATGCAGCCAGGCAGGTACGTAGACGAGCCGCCGTCATATCACCGCGCCAGCCAGTCAGCAGCTCTGGTGGCATAGTCAGCGGACGCAGCTGCCAGTGGGCTGTCAGCAGCTGGTTTATCTGCCGTCTGGAAGCCAGCAGCTCCGGTGCAAGGCTATGCTCTGCCGCAATAGACTGCACCTCAGCCTTGAGAATTTTAAAGGCCTGGCGGTAGCCCGGCATATCAATCAGATTACGCAGCGGCTGTGGCAGGTCGGCTTCATCAATGGCCTGGGCCTGTTCCACTAGTTTCAGCAGCGTTTTACCGTGAAAACGAATTTCACTTCCTGACAGCCCCAGGCTATCCAGTTCGCCCTGGGAGCCAGGCATATAGCGCGCAACCTTCCAAAGATTCTCTTCGCGCACGACGAAATTCACCGCCATATCGCGTTCACGGGCGTGACGCAAACGCCAGGCCGCCAGAAGATGCAGGCAGGCCAGCTGACGGGTACGCAGCTGCCACGCATTGCCGATATCACGCCAGGCGTCTTCCGGCGCCAGGATATCCTGACGACGACGCACCATCAGGCAACATTCATCCAGTGCCGCATCCAGCCATCCGGCTGCGCGGGCTTTGTCCACTAACTGGTCAGCAATAGGCAACAGATAAGCCACGTCCGCCGCGGCATATTGACGCTGACGCTCGGTTAACGGGCGCGCCATCCAGTCAGTGCGCGACTCGCTTTTATCAAGCTTGATACCATCATAATGCTCAACCATGGCCGCAAATCCCCACGAGAGCGGGTGGCCAAGGAAAGCAGACAGGTGCTGGGTATCCACCAAAGGCGTCGGCATCAGGCCAAATCGATGCTGAAAGACTTCCAGGTCCTCGCTACCGGCGTGCAGGTATTTAACCACAGCGGTGTCGCTCAGCAGCGCGACAAACGGTGCCCAGTCGGTAATAGTTAACGGGTCGATTAACGCCAGGTTATGGCCGTCATAAAGCTGGATCAAACCCAGCTGTGGGTAATAGGTGCGGGTACGAACAAACTCAGTATCCAGCGCCACGGCTGAATGCTGGCGGGCAGCTTCACAAATCTGCGCCAGCGCGTCATCGCTGGTAATCATCTGATAATTCAAAACGGTATTCCTGATTGCGAAAAAAAGCGCTGGTGAAGACCAGCGCCTTGCAAAGATTAGTCTGAGACTTAGTGGCTATTGTTACTTTTCCTGCTGAATTCGTCACGCAATTCGCGCCGTAAAATTTTGCCGACATTACTTTTTGGCAATTCATCACGAAATTCAACCTGTCTTGGCACTTTATAACCGGTGAGGTTACGGCGACAAAAAGCGATTAACTCTTCTTCCGTCAGCGCTGGGTCTTTTTTTACCACCACCAGGCGTACCGACTCGCCGCTGGCTTCAGAAGGGACGCCGATTGCCGCCACTTCACTCACGCCTTCATGCTGCATCGCCACGTCCTCTATCTCATTGGGATAGACGTTAAAACCGCTGACCAGAATCATATCTTTTTTACGATCGACAATTCGCAAAAAGCCCTGCTCATCCACGGTTGCGATGTCACCGGTGTGCAGCCAGCCACCCTTAAGAATTTCATCGGTAGCATCCGGACGCTGCCAGTAGCCCAGCATAACCTGCGGGCCGCGTACGCACAGCTCGCCCGGCACGCCCGGCTCTACTTCATTGTCGTCGTCATCAACCAGTTTTACGTCGGTTGATGGTACAGGAAGACCGATACTCCCGCTGTGGTAATCAATATCGTGTGGGTTAACGCTAACCAGCGGAGAGCATTCGGTCAGGCCATAGCCCTCCAGCAAATAACGTCCGGTAAGTTTCTCCCAGCGCTCAGCCACCGCATGATGAAC
Organism: Salmonella enterica subsp. enterica serovar Choleraesuis; assembly: GCA_022846635.1. GTDB lineage: Bacteria > Pseudomonadota > Gammaproteobacteria > Enterobacterales > Enterobacteriaceae. The sequence goes on along the minus strand of AP025685.1, from coordinate 1,682,598 downwards.
CGGCATGCCGCCGCCGGCCGCCAGATGCAGGCTGGAAAAATCGAGCTGATGAAAATCTTTATTGTTGAGCAGCGCATTGAACAGAGTGTTTACCCCGGTAATAGCAGTAAATGGGTATTTTGCCAGCTCTTTTACCAGCCCCGGAATATCGCGCGGGTTGGTTATCAGCAGGTTTTGACCGCCCAACTCGATAAACAGCAGGCAGTTCATGGTCAATGCAAAAATATGGTAGAGCGGCAGCGCGGTCACTATCAGCTCTTTGTGCTCGAACAATAGCGGCCCGTAGGTACCTTTCACCTGTTCTATATTGGCCAGCATATTACGGTGAGTCAGCATTGCCCCTTTGGCGACGCCGGTGGTACCGCCGGTATATTGCAGGAAAGCCAGATCCTGGCCGCTCAGCTCCGGGCGAATATATTGCATGCGATAACCCTGATGCATCGCCGAACGGAAAGAGACCGCATCCGGCAGATGATACTTAGGCACCAGGCGTTTAATGTATTTGACCACAAAGTTGACCAGCGTCCCTTTCGTGGCCGACAGCTGGTCGCCCATGCGCGTTAGGATTACGTGGCGAACATTAGTGTTAGCTACGACTTTTTCCAGGGTATGAGCAAAGTTTGAAACAATAACAATTGCCGCCGCACCGCTGTCATTAAGCTGATGCTCCAGCTCGCGCGGGGTATAAAGAGGGTTTACGTTTACCACTACCATTCCGGCACGCAAAATCCCGAACAGCGCTACCGGATATTGCAGCAGATTCGGCATCATCAACGCTACCCTATCTCCTTTCTGAAGCCCCAGCCCCTGTTGCAGATAGGCGGCAAAAGCGCGGCTGCGCTCTTCGAGCTTGCGGAAGGTCATCACTTCACCCATGTTGATGAATGCCGGACTGTCGGCATAACGGGTGACGGAGCGCTCGAACAGCTCCACCAACGAGCTATATTGATCGGGGTTTATTTCAGCCGGCACGTCGGCCGGATAGCGGTTGAGCCAAACTTTCTGCAAAGATTCACCTCTGAATGTACTATTTGCCGTCATCACAACCCCGAAAAGTCAACAGATTATTAACATCATATTAACTCAGCGTACCAGTTTATTAATTAGCCCGGTTTAAGGTTGGGAGGCAAATCACTAATATTTTTTTGTTAGGGTAATAAAACGGCAAACAGTGGCAGCGCCACTGTTTGAATTTTCAATAAAAACAATTAATTATTCGGTGACTATAGTTTGCACCTGGGCTGGCATAGGATCGTACCAGCCGGGGCCGTAGCCATATGCCCAACGATGACGCGGCCCCCACATCCAGGGATCCATCATCGGCTGCGGCGGCATAACTACCTGTTGCACCACACGCCAGCGCTTCCAGCCAATGGTATTTACCACCACAAAGGTGTAATCGCTCTGGCCAATTTTCCCGTGCTCAACGCCGGTAATTGGCCCAACGACGGTTACCAACTGTCCGCGAAAATCGACCGGGTCAAGGAAGCCATTAATATCGGCATAAATGCGGCCACGCGACGGCTCACCCAATACCGGCCTTGCCCCTTCGTCCAGCGGCACGGTCGCTATCTCCAGCCGGGTTTTACCGGCCTTATTATCAACCGATAAAACTTTGCCGCCGAAGCGAGACTCCTGGCCGATATAGAGCTGAGGAGCATTCAATACCCGAACCAGATCCTGCTGAGGCGTTGGACTGGTGCCTTTAATTGCATCAGGCACCGTTACGCATCCCGTCAGTAATACCGTAACCGCCAACCCTATAGCAGGAAGAAAACGCGGAATTAAGTAATCTGCCATGATAATCACTCCGTACTAACGAAACGCGTAACCTTATTTATTCGCGGCCTGGAAGCTTTTTCCACGCTACTTCGTTACGCAGATAAACCGGCTGAGCATCCTCAACCGCCACACTTTCACCGCGGCGGAATTTTTCCAGCGCCAGCGGCAACATATCTTCGGCTTCCGGTAGTTGAGTCTGGCCATCGGTCAGAGTAACCGGCGTACCGCTGGCCATTTCAGGCCAGGCCTGCCAGCCGGTACCGACAGTTGCCCACTCACCCGAAAGCGCCATCAGACGTTCGGTCACGGCTTCCGGCTTCAATACCGCCTCAGTCTGCTCGCCGTGCCAGCTACCGGATTCATCGCGCTGATACTCTGCCCAGTAGACTTCGCCCATACGCGCATCGATGGCCGCCAGCACCCGGGTTGCCCCGGTTTTACGCCATGCACCTTCCGCCATGGTGGCTAAAGTGGAAACGCCGACCATCGGCAGGTTAGCACCCAGCGCCAGGCCCTGAGCAATACCGATACCAATTCGTACGCCGGTAAAACTGCCCGGCCCGCGGCCAAAAGCCAGTACACTAATTTCAGACAATGAAACAAGCCCCTGGTTCAGGATATCGCGCACCATGGGCAGAATGCGCTGAGTGTGTTCACGCGCGCAAAGTTCAAAATGGGCCGAAGTACGACCGTCCTGCCACAGCGCGACGGAACACGCTTCCGTGGCCGTGTCGATGGCGAGAATTTGCATGGCTTAAAGCCCCTTACAGTTGGCCGGGAGTATAAAAACGGCGCGCATAATAGCATAGCTCAGGCTAAATTACTGTGTTTGCGGGGCTGTCAGGAATTCGACTGCCCGTTTAATGTCCCTGGTACGCGGAGCAGGCGGCAGGCTGTTGAGGAATACCGCCCCGTAAGGGCGCATCACCAGTCGGTTATCGCAGATAACCAGAACGCCTCTATCATCAACATCGCGAATCAGACGCCCCACCCCTTGCTTTAATGTGATAACCGCTTCCGGTAGTTGCACTTCGTCAAACGGATCGCCGCCGCGGATTTTGCAGTCATCCATACGCGCTTTCAGTAATGGATCGTCAGGAGGGGTAAACGGCAGTTTATCGATAATAACCAGCGACAGCGTGTCGCCGCGCACATCCACCCCTTCCCAGAAGCTACTGGTCGCGACCAGCAGCGCGTTACCGGCTTCAACAAACTGCGCCAGCAGCTGCCCTTTACTGGTCTCGCCTTGTAATAACACCGGTAGGGTTAGCTGAGCCCGGAACTCAGCCGCCAGGTCGCGCATCATGGCATGCGAGGTGCAAAGCATAAAACAACGCCCGTTATTCGCCTTAATAAGCGGCGTCAGCAGCCGGGCCAGCGTGCGGGCAGCCGCGGGCTGATTAGGCGTGGGCAGCCCACGCGGCACGCAAAGCAGCGCCTGATGCTGATAATCGAACGGGCTGGGTAACAGCAGGCTGTTCGCCTTATCAATACCCAGCCGGGCGGTAAAGTGGCTGATGTCGTCATTAACTGACAGGGTCGCTGAGGTAAAAATCCAGCTGCCGGGTTTCTGCTTCATAACATCCTGAAACTTATCGGCCACGGTCAGGGGCGTCAGCGCCAGGGTAAAATGGCGGGCATTGCACTCATACCAGTAGCTAAAACCGGGCGTACCGGTCTCTTTTAGCCGTTTCAGCCGTGCGCGGTAAGTCGTGGCCCGCTCAAAAGCGGCATCCAACAGCGCCGAACGGCCTAGTGCCAGCTTGCATACGTCATAACAAAGTTCCAGGGCATCATCGAGCAGCACCAGCGCCCGCTGAATATTGCGGTCGGCCAGTAATTCGCGCAGGTTACCGCGAAAACCCGGCTCACCAAGCTGTAAGCGGAAATCCTGAGCGCTCTGCGCCAGGCGGTCGGCACATTTTTGCAGTTGCTGAGTATCGCGCACCTCAGTGCGCCAGGCGATGGTGATATCTTTCGCCAGATCCAGCAACTGGCGGCTGGACAATGACTGGCCAAAATACTGGCTGGCGATATCTGGGATTTGATGGGCTTCATCGAAGATGATGACGTCTGCGTCGGGGATTAGCTCGGCAAAACCGCTCTCTTTAACCACCATATCGGCAAGGAACAGATGGTGGTTCACCACGACGACATCGGCATCAAGCGCCTTTTTACGTGCTTTAACGACGAAGCAGTCCTGGTAACGCGGACAGTCCTGTCCCAGGCAGTTATCGTTCGTACTGGTGATAAGCGGCCATACCGGTGCGTCTTCTGCCACCGTTCCCGCCCGGCTGATATCACCATCGACGGTTTCGCTGGCCCAGTTGCGCAAATGCATTAAGTCGCTAAGCGTTTGCACCGGCAGGTCGCCACCGGCCAGAGTCTGCTGCTCCAGTCGTTCCAGGCACAAATAGTTAGAGCGCCCTTTTAGCAAAGCCAGTTGCCCGGTGAACTTGAGCGCCCCGGCGACCGTAGGCAAATCGCGGTTATACAGCTGATCCTGCAACGCTTTCGATCCGGTAGAAACAATGACTTTTTTGCCCGAACGCAGCGCCGGAGCCAGGTAAGCATAGGTTTTCCCGGTGCCGGTTCCCGCCTCAACCACCAGCGGAGACTGGCTTTCGATAGCCTCACTCACCGCATGCGCCATCTGGCGCTGCGGCTCTCTGGGCCGGAAACCGGGTATGGCCTGGGCTAACTGGCCGTCTGTTGCAAAATCATCTGTCACGCATATTCCCCGTTGTATAGAGCCTGCCATTGCCACGCCATGGTAGAAATTCCTGCCGTTATCCGGCATAAAATCCGGCGCAATTCACCTGCCGGCGATCGCGGTTCTGGCCGGGCGATTATGTCAGGCGAGTGCCTTTTTAGCCAGCCGCATGGTGACGAGCGCCGCGCATTGTGGCAGGCTTGCAGCCCGGTTGTTATTCACTGTAAAAGGAAAAGGAAATGACGATTAAACGTATTGATACTCAGCCACGCTGGTCAGAGATAGTGATCCATAACAACACCCTTTATTACACCAGCGTACCGGATAATCTGGATGGCGATGCCTATGAGCAGACTATGAGCGCGCTGGCGCAGATTGAAGCGGCGCTGATTTCACAGGGCAGCGATAAAACCAAAATTCTCGACGCCACCATCCTGCTGCCAAACCTGGCGGACGCGGCCGAAATGAATCGCGCGTGGGATAGCTGGGTGCCAGCAGGCCATGCCCCTACCCGCTGCGCATTTCAGGCTCAACTGATGAATCCGCGTTATAAAGTGGAAATTAAGATTATCGCCGCCGTCGACTGACGCGCTGCGGCGCAGGCGGAATGCCTGCGCCCACGGGGTTACTCGTCTTCGTCTTCAAAACGGGCAACGATACGCTCACCTTTATGAGTAGCGCGGATCTCTTCAGCAACCTGAGCAATGGCCTGGCCGCTGCTCATGCCTTCTGACATCAGGGTCTGAATACGTTCAACCGCCTGTTGTTGCTGAAGATGAGTAAGAGAAGGTAAACCTGCAAACATGGTGAACTCCTGAAAACTGGCGGATACGTATTATCGCACCAGGCGTCTTACGAAGCCAGCGCCCATCAATCATGGAATATCTGTTATGACTACCTGCTCCGGAAGCCAGCTGCAAATTCTGGAACTTCCCTGGCAAATCGATGCCGCTCAGCACTATTTCTCTCAAATTCACCATCTGCCGTGGGCCATGATGCTGCACTCCGGGCACGCCGACCATCCCCACAGCCGTTTCGATATTGTGGTGGCCGATCCCCAGACTACCGCCATGACCAAGGGCGAGCTTACTGAAATCACACGCCATAACCAGCCACCGGTTATTAGTAAGGATTGCCCCTTTGGACTGGTGAATGAGCTTTTGCGCGCCACGGGATGGCAAACCACTCCCCGCGCAGAGCTGCCCTTTTGCGGCGGCGCGCTGGGCCTATTCGGTTACGACCTCGGTCGGCGGATAGAGCGACTGCCAGAACTTGCCGAACGTGATATAGACCTGCCCGATATGGCTATCGGTATCTATGACTGGGCGCTGATTGCCGATCATCAGTTGAAGAAAATCACACTGGTTAGCTGGCAGAATGCTCAACAACGTTATGAGTGGCTGCTGGCGCAGGCGTCTCCAGCCCGCCCTGCTCTGCATCTGACCTCCAGCTGGCAAAGCAATATGAGCCGCGAGCAATATGGCGAGAAGTTTCGTCAGGTTCAGGCATGGCTGCACAGTGGGGACTGCTATCAGGTCAATCTGGCCCAGCGCTTCACAGCCCATTATCAGGGTGACGAATGGCAGGCTTTTATTCGCCTGAACGCTATCAATAAAGCGCCTTTCAGCGCCTTTTTGCGCTTGCCGCAAGGAGCGGTTCTGAGCCTGTCGCCGGAGCGCTTTGTCCGGTTGCACGACGGTCAAATAGAAACGCGTCCTATCAAGGGTACTCGCCCACGCCGGCCCGCAGCTGAAGACGATGCCCGCCAGGCACAAGAGCTGGCCAATTCACCCAAAGATCGCGCTGAAAACCTGATGATCGTTGACCTGATGCGCAACGATATTGGCCGGGTGGCCGCACCGGGCAGCGTGGCGGTACCAGAGCTGTTTGTGGTGGAGCAATTCCCGGCGGTTCACCATCTGGTCAGTACCATCACCGCCCGTCTGCCGGATAATCTTAACGCCAGCGACCTGCTGCGCGCCTGCTTCCCCGGTGGTTCGATTACCGGCGCACCCAAAATCAGGGCGATGGAAATTATCGAGCAGCTTGAACCCCAGCGACGCAACGCCTGGTGCGGTTCTACCGGCTATATCAGCGCGTGCGGAACGATGGATACCAGCATTAATATTCGCACCCTGAGCGCCAGTCAGGGGCAACTGTATTGCTCCGCAGGCGGCGGGATTGTCGCCGACAGCCAGGAAGCGGATGAATATCAGGAAACTTTTGATAAAGTTAACCGTATTCTTCAACTCCTTGAGAGTGAACCATGAATGCCAGTTCTTTAACGCTTGATAGTTTTCTGTCCCGATTTCAAATGCTGCGCCCGGCACCGGTTGTCAGCGCGCTAAATGCGCGGCATGCCGCCGTACTGATCCCGATTATTCGCCGCCCGCAGCCAGGTCTGCTGTTAACGCAACGCTCTACGCACTTGCGCAAACACGCAGGCCAGGTCGCCTTTCCAGGCGGAGCCTGGGATGATACCGATGGTTCGCTCATCGCTACCGCGCTGCGTGAAGCTCAGGAAGAGGTGGCGATCCCCCCCGATTGTGTGGAAGTTGTCGGCGTTCTGCCGCCGGTGGACAGTATCACCGGGTTTCGGGTTACGCCGGTGGTCGGCCTGGTTCCGCCAGACCTGCACTACCACGCCAGTGAAGATGAGGTGGCGTCGGTATTCGAAATGCCGCTCGCCGAAGCGCTACACCTGGGGCGTTATCATCCGCTGGATATCCATCGCCGCGGGAATGAGCACCGGGTGTGGCTCTCCTGGTATCAGCACTACATGGTATGGGGAATGACTGCGGGCATAATTCGTGAACTGGCGCTGCAAATTGGTATCGAGTAGTGGTTTATACTGTTAATTAGCATCAACGCCCCAATATTACCTGTAGAATCGGCATTCAGAAGTCGCGTTGATAAGTTAGGCTAAGGTGACGCATGAGTTTAATTCATGTGAATAGTTTCCAGATGTAAGCAATTAGCTCTTACACTAGCCGCAGTTGACAGCAGTCGTGGTTGTTGCGCAAACAACCTCTCAGGCAGGAGTAATACCGTGATCAGTATCTTTGACATGTTCAAAGTCGGCATTGGCCCATCCAGCTCGCACACCGTTGGCCCAATGAAGGCCGGTAAGCAGTTTGTAGATGATTTAGAAAACAGCGGATTATTAGGGGAAGTCACGCGCATCAGCGTCGATGTATACGGTTCGCTGTCATTAACAGGCAAAGGCCACCATACCGATATCGCCATTATTATGGGACTGGCGGGCAACATGCCCGACAACGTCGATATCGATTCAATTCCTTCATTTATTCGTGATGTCGAAACCCGCGAGCGTCTGCTACTGGCTAACGGACGTCGTGAAGTCGATTTTCCACGCCAGGGCGGTATGATTTTCCATACCGATAACCTGCCGTTGCACGAAAACGGGATGCGGATCCATGCCTGGCAGGACGATGTTGAGCTATACGCTCAAACTTACTATTCCATCGGCGGCGGGTTTATCGTTGATGAAGCCCACTTTGGCCGTCCGGATGCCAGCGATCGTCCGGTTCCTTACGCCTATAACTCCGCAAGCCAACTACTGGCCCACTGCAAAGATACCGGGCTGTCTATCTCCGGGCTGGTGATGCAAAACGAACTGGCTTTGCATGATAAGAAAACTATCGAAGAGTATTTCGGCAATGTCTGGCAAACCATGCGCGCCTGTATCGACCGGGGTATGAATACCGAAGGGATTCTGCCTGGGCCGCTTAAAGTGCCGCGCCGCGCTTCTGCCCTGCGCCGGATGCTGGTTTCAAACGATAATCTGTCCAACGACCCGATGAATGTGGTAGACTGGGTGAATATGTTCGCGCTGGCGGTTAACGAAGAGAACGCGGCCGGTGGTCGGGTGGTGACGGCGCCAACTAACGGTGCCTGCGGTATCGTTCCGGCTGTGCTGGCATATTACGATCACTTTATCGAATCGGTCAGCCCTGAAACCTATATTCGCTATTTCCTGGCTTCTGGCGCAATTGGCGTGCTCTACAAAATGAACGCCTCTATTTCTGGTGCCGAAGTCGGTTGCCAGGGTGAAGTTGGGGTTGCCTGTTCAATGGCTGCCGCAGGCCTGGCGGAGATCCTGGGCGCCAGCCCGGAGCAGGTATGTATCGCGGCCGAAATCGGCATGGAGCACAACCTGGGGCTGACTTGTGACCCGGTCGCAGGCCAGGTGCAGGTTCCTTGCATCGAGCGTAACGCTATCGCCTCAGTTAAAGCTATTAACGCCTCGCGCATGGCGATGCGTCGTACCAGTGAGCCGCGCGTATCGCTGGATAAGGTTATCGAGACCATGTACGAAACCGGTAAGGATATGAACGCCAAATACCGTGAGACCTCCCGCGGCGGTCTGGCCATTAAAGTTCAGTGTGATTAATCACGCTCAGCACCTCACCAACGGCACCCTTAAGGTGCCGTTATTTTTTTCATACCTTGTAATTCGCTTTTCTGGCGTATTGCACTGATACTCTTCACATTCCTACTCCACGCCGGGACAAACACGGATGCAAACGGCGCAACGTATTATTCGGAATTACCGCCGCCGCCGCATGGCTCTGTCCTGCGGTGCGGCACTGGTCGTTCTGCTTACCACTCTGGGCGTTAGCTATATGTTTGAACGCAACCAGAATATTCAGCGGCTGAATAATTTCAGCGGTAGGGCAATAACCGCTTTCGATATGTTGCTCACCAGTGCAGATCGTGCGCTGCCGGGATTAATGCCGTTGGCGGGTCAGCCCTGCGGCCAGGTGCAACAGGAACTGCGCATAACCGATAGCCGGTTGCAGACTATGCGCTCAATTGCTCTGATCGATAAAGGGAAAATCTACTGTTCCAGCGTCTTTGGTGAGCGCTCGGCTCGTCTCCATCAGTTCAATGCGTTGCTGCCTTCTGCTCAGCCTCAATTGTTGCTGACTCACGCGCAAACCATTCTTAAAGGCTCGCCGATTTTATTAAAATGGAACCCGGTAGCCGGTAACCCGGAACGTGGCGTTATGCTCACGATGAATATCGATTTGCTGGCCGGACTCATTCTAAGCCCGGAATCGCCGTGGGTAGTTCATAGTGAATTTCACGTCGGCGATCAAAAGCTGAGTTACGGTCAGCCTGCCCCCGTAATGCCAAATATACTGACGCTGGCATCCGGCCTGCATCCCTATTCAATTACGCTAGCCGGGCCTACGCCTGGCGCACTGGCGTTATCCAGCCTGCCCTCTCAACTGCCGCTGGCTTTCTTACTAAGCCTGTCGATTGGCTATCTGGTATGGCTGGCCAGCGCCAGACGTATTAGTTTTAATTGGGAGCTTAATGAAGGCATTGCCTCACGAGAGTTTCGCCTGTTTTGCCAGCCGCTTATTGCCAGCGAAGACCTGCGCTGCGTTGGCGTGGAGATGCTGTTGCGCTGGGACAATCCTCGCCAGGGCTGGATGGCTCCGGAGCTGTTTATTCCTCTGGCAGAAGAGAATGATCTAATAGCGCCGCTTACCCGCTATTTATTGCGTGAAGTAGTGCAAAACCTGCATCTATTCCCACACAGCAATAGTTTCCACATTGGGGTTAACGTGGCCCCGAATCACTTTGAGCGCCAGGAAATTATTGCTGATTTGCAACGCTATTGGTTCCCTTCCAGACCAACTCAACAGCTTATCCTGGAGCTCACCGAGCGCGATAACCTGCAGCATATTCCTAATGAGATTTTCCGCAAACTCCAGCAACTGGGCGTCAAGCTGGCCATCGATGACTTCGGCACCGGGCAAACTTCCCTGGCGTGGCTCGAACACCTGCGCCCGGATGTATTGAAAATTGATAAGACATTTATTAACGCTATCGGCAGCGACGCGGTGAATTCGCATGTTATCGATACGATTATCGATCTTAGTCAGAGACTGAATATTGAGCTGATTGCCGAAGGGGTCGAGACTGCGACTCAGGCCGGATGGCTGCGTAAACGCCAAGTGGGAATGCTACAGGGATATCTCTATGCCAGAGCCATGCCGATAGAAGAGTTCCCGGCATGGCTTACTCATTGGAACGCCACGCATCACCTTGCTGAAGATGATGGCGCGGCGTTACCTGTCATACCATTACACTGATTAGGCCGGACTGTCGCCAGTTATGGCGGCATCTTGCTCATCCGACTCGCGGGTGATCCTAACCAGCTCAACCCGGTAGTCGTTCGCTTCCAGCACCGTCACATGCAAACCGTTATGGTGAATTTCATCCCCCGGATGAGGGATCTGACCATGGGCGGAGATAACCCACCCGGCCACCGTGACAATTTCATCATCATCGATTAATCCGTCCATATCCAGACGATGTTGCAACGCGTGCAAATCAGTTGAGCCTTTTACCAGCCAGCCGTCGTTAGTCGCGGTGATTTCCGGCGTTTCATCGGCGTCCGGAAACTCACCCGCGATAGCTTCCAGCACATCAAGCGGCGTCACCAGCCCCTGAAGCACCCCAAACTCATCGGCAACAATCACGAAGCTGCCGCGCGCCCGGCGCAATACGCCTAATAGCTTGATAGGATCCAACGTCTCCGGCACCACGATTGCCGGATGGCTGGCGGCCATGGCGCTAACATCACCGCCTTCCTCAAGGGTAACCAGCAGCTCTTTCGCCCTAACGATACCAATAATTTCATCCAGTTCACCGCGACATACCGGGAACAGGCTGTGAGGCGAAGAAAGTAACTGAGCGCGGATCTCTTCACGCGACTGATCGGCATCGACCCAACTTATTTCGCCTCGCGGCGTCATAATACTGCGCAGAGAACGCTGAGCCAGGGTCAGAACGCCGCTAATCATATAGCGTTCTTCATCGGCAAATGCCCCTTCCGGCACCGCAGGATGCGGCTCATCACCCGATTCAGCGTGCGCACCTTTGCGCTGGCCACCCATTAGCCGCAAAATTGCGTCTGCGGTACGGGTACGCAGCGGAACCGTTGACTGATGGCGAATAAAGTTGCGGCGGGCAATCTGGTTAAACAGCTCAATCAGCACCGAGAAACCAATGGCCGCATACAGATAGCCTTTAGGAATATGGAAACCAAAACCTTCAGCCACCAGACTCAGACCAATCATCAGCAGGAAGCTCAGGCACAGCACCACCACCGTCGGATGCTGGTTCACAAATCGGGTCAGCGGTTTGGAGGCCAGTAACATCACAGCCATCGCAATCACCACCGCGGTCATCATGACCCACAGGTGTTCAACCATACCTACTGCGGTAATGACCGCATCGAGGGAGAACACGGCGTCGAGAACCACAATCTGCAATACCACAACCCAAAAGCTAGCATAACCTTTGCCATGCCCGCCGTCATGCTGGCGATTTTCCAGCCGCTCATGCAGCTCGGTGGTGGCTTTAAACAGCAGGAACAATCCCCCCAATAACATGATGAGATCGCGCCCGGAAAAGGTCACTGAAGCGATACTAAACAATGGCGCGGTTAACGTTACCATCCAGGAAATTATCGACAACAGCCCCAGACGCATAAACAAGGCCAGAGAGAGGCCGATAAGCCGCGCCTTATCCCTTTGATGGGGCGGCAGTTTATCCGCAAGGATGGCGATAAAAACCAGATTGTCGATCCCCAGCACAATTTCAAGAACGACTAACGTCAACAGGCCGGCCCATATGGTTGGGTCCATTAACAATTCCATGACAAGCTCCGAGAAAATAACCAGCAAAAGTCCGCACCAGCAAACACCGGCGCAAGAGAAAAAAGACTAACGGAAACTGGGCGCAAAGCGCCGGGATAGAGAGAGGTGGCCAGCAATGGCCGGGGGTGGCAGAAACGTCGGTGACGGTCCATGGGGCGGGCAACTGCCCTAAACTCCTTCAGTTAACAAAGCAACCTACAAAATAGCAAACTATCGACCCGCGCCGCGAATATTTACCGGACTTTGCAAATGGTTAAATTTAACGTTAATAACGTCATATTTCGCGCTGAAAATTTTATACTTTTGTTAGCTAATTTACTGAAGTCCATCACAATAATTATTTTTTCACTATCTAAAATAATTCACGAGACCGATAAGCGCTCAAATTTTACCCGCTGCTTTCATCACTCCACTTCTGGTGGAAGAGTAGTCAAAAGTCGCGGCACATGCATACAACGAGAGTTTTTAAGGCAAACAGGAGGCAGCAAGTGACGATTGCTATTGTCATTGGCACGCATGGTTGGGCCGCAGAACAACTGCTCAAAACTGCAGAAATGCTTTTAGGCGAGCAGGAGAACGTTGGCTGGATCGACTTCGTTCCGGGTGAAAACGCCGAAACGCTGATTGAAAAATATAACGCACAGCTGGAAAAACTGGACACCAGCAAAGGCGTTCTGTTCCTGGTTGATACCTGGGGTGGTAGTCCATTTAATGCGGCCAGCCGTATTGTGGTGGACAAAGAGGGTTACGAAGTTATCGCTGGGGTGAACGTCCCAATGCTGGTAGAAACCTTCATGGCGCGCGACGACAACCCGAGCTTTGATGAGCTGGTGGCTGTCGCCGTGGAAACCGGTCGCGAAGGCGTCAAAGCCCTGAAAGCTAAGCCGGTTGAACCTGCACCAGTCGCAGCCGCTCCGGTAGCGCCGAAGCAGGCAGCACCGCTCAAACCAATGGGACCCAATGACTATATGGTCATCGGCCTTGCGCGTATCGACGACCGTCTGATTCATGGGCAGGTTGCTACCCGCTGGACCAAAGAGACGAACGTACGTCGCATTATCGTGGTAAGTGATGAAGTTGCCGCCGATAACGTGCGTAAAACGCTGCTCACTCAGGTTGCACCACCGGGCGTAACCGCACACGTCGTAGACATTGCCAAAATGATCCGCGTGTACAACAACCCGAAATATGCTGGCGAACGCGTCATGCTGCTGTTCACCAACCCGACAGATGTTGAGCGTCTGGTTGAAGGCGGCGTGAAAATTACTTCGGTCAACATCGGCGGTATGGCATTCCACCAGGGTAAAACCCAGGTGAACAATGCGGTTTCCGTGGACGATAAAGATATTTCGGCCTTCGAAAAACTCAATGCCCAGGGCATCGAGCTGGAAGTACGTAAAGTATCGACCGATCAACGATTAAAAATGATGGATCTCATCGCCAAAATTAAGAAGTGATGAGCCGTAATTCATTCATTACTCAGTATTCATATACAAGTCTGATTACGTCATAGGAGAAGTACAATGGAGATAACCACGCTTCAAATTGTGCTGGTGTTCATCGTTGCCTGTATTGCGGGTATGGAATCCATACTCGATGAATTTCAGTTTCACCGTCCGCTGGTAGCCTGTACCTTGATCGGTATCGTTCTGGGCGACATGCAAAAAGGGATTATTATCGGCGGTACTCTGGAAATGATAGCCCTGGGCTGGATGAACATCGGTGCGGCTGTTGCCCCTGATGCGGCGCTGGCATCCATCATTTCGACCATTTTGGTTATCGCCGGTGGTCAAAGCATTGGCGCCGGTATCGCTCTGGCTATCCCGCTGGCTGCGGCAGGCCAGGTACTGACTATCGTGGTACGTACCATCACCGTTGGTTTCCAGCACGCTGCGGATAAAGCAGCTGAAAATGGTAATCTAACCGCCCTTTCCTGGCTTCACGTCTCCGCACTGCTGCTGCAGGCGATGCGTATCGCGATCCCAGCCATCATCGTTGCTTACTCTGTCGGTACCAGCGAAGTTCAGCAGATGCTGAATGCCATCCCAGAAGTTGTCACCAGCGGCCTGAACATTGCCGGTGGCATGATCGTGGTTGTCGGTTACGCGATGGTCATCAACATGATGCGCGCAGGCTACCTGATGCCATTCTTCTACCTTGGCTTCGTAACCGCGGCTTTCACCAACTTCAACCTGGTGGCTCTGGGCGTTATCGGCGCCGTTATGGCCGTCCTCTATATCCAGCTCAGCCCGAAATATAACCGCTCTGCAAATGCAGGTGCGCCGGTAGCCGCCGCTGGTACTAACGATCTCGATAACGAACTGGATTAATAGGTGAGTAACATGGTTGATATGACGACAAAACAAAACGAGAAAAAACTCACTCCCGGCGATATTCGCGGTGTCTTCATGCGCTCGAACCTGTTCCAGGGGTCGTGGAACTTTGAACGTATGCAGGCCCTCGGCTTCTGCTTCTCGATGGTTCCGGCTATTCGCCGCCTCTATCCTGAGAACAATGAAGAGCGTCGCCAGGCGATTAAACGCCACCTGGAGTTCTTTAACACCCATCCATATGTTGCCGCACCGGTACTGGGCGTAACCCTGGCGATGGAAGAGCAGCGTGCGAATGGTGCCGAGATCGACGATGGTGCCATTAACGGTATCAAAGTAGGCCTGATGGGGCCTCTGGCCGGCGTGGGGGACCCAATTTTCTGGGGTACCGTACGCCCGGTATTCGCCGCACTCGGTGCTGGTATCGCAATGAGCGGTAGCCTGTTAGGGCCAATCCTGTTCTTTGTACTGTTTAACCTGGTGCGCCTGCTGACCCGTTACTACGGCGTTGCTTATGGCTATCGTAAAGGGGTCGATATCGTCTCTGATATGGGCGGCGGCTTCCTGCAGAAACTGACCGAGGGGGCGTCAATTCTCGGCCTGTTTGTAATGGGAGCGCTGGTTAATAAATGGACTCACGTTAATATTCCGCTGGTGGTATCTCGCATCACCGACCAGACCGGTAAAGAGAACGTGACTACGGTTCAGACCATTCTTGACCAGCTGATGCCGGGCCTGGTACCGCTGCTGCTGACCTTTGCCTGCATGTGGTTGCTGCGCAAAAAAGTCAATGCGCTGTGGATCATCTGTGGCTTCTTCGTCCTGGGTATCTTCGGGTACTGGATTGGCCTGCTGGGTCTGTAAGTTGGATTAATAATCGAGCCGGGGAGCCTGTCCCCGGCTTTTTACTTTGTGGAGTACGCTATGAGTATGAGTGACCTGGTACTGGTTGTGATGGCAGGAGGCCTGCTGCTGTGGGCGATTTATGAGGAGTTTATCGTTAATTTTTTGCGCGGCCCTACCCGGCTTAAAATCTCATTGCTCAAACGCAAGCCAATTGATAGTGCAATATTTATTTTATTGATAGTGATTCTTATTTACAAAAATAATGAAGCCCATGGTTCATTAATAACGACATGGTTACTTTGCGCGCTGGCTTTAATATCCGCCTACCAGGGCTGGTTACGTCAGCCGAAATTAATCTTTAAAGATAGCGGCTTTTTCTACAACGGTATCTGGGTGAGTTATACCCGCATTCAGCAAATGAATTTATCAGAGGACGGCGTATTAGTTATGCAGCTTGAAAAGCGCCGCCTGCTCATTCGGGTTCGCAAGATTGATGACCTCGAGAAGATTTACAAGCTTATGGTGACAACTCAATAAGTTACGTAACTATCTGGATTTGGAAATAAAAGCCGCCCTGCCTAAATATAGCCCAGGTTATATCTGGGTAAAAAACAAACTACAGCATTTATTATAGACATGGCTATATCTTTAGCATGACGGGTAAATTACATTTTTAACTTTTTAATTACCTGAAAGAAATATTTTCGCGCATCCTAATATAGCCATCGCTATATTAGTTAAAGAGCGTTGTCACTATTTCCACGCTGTGTTAATGTTGCCGCCGTTATTGGGGAGTAGCCGATTTTTCGCAACTGCGAAAAATGCACGTATCAACATACTCGTTGCAAAACGTGGTGCGTGCGGGCCGACATTAGTCAGTCAGGCGAGACCATGGACGTTCCTGCTGCGGCTACTGGGAAGCGGCGGTACGTGTATGGTTAATCCCGGTCAGGATTTGCACTTGAACATTACCTCCACCGTTTTACTGGCTCTTGGCATGTCAATGGATGCGTTTGCCGTGTCGATTGGTAAAGGTGCCACACTCGATAAACCTAATTTCCGGGAAGCGCTGCGCACTGGCCTCATTTTCGGCGTCATTGAAGCTATCACCCCCCTTATCGGCTGGGCGCTTGGGCTGCTGGCTACGCGTTTCGTTATGTCGTGGAGTCACTGGATAGCGTTCGGCTTACTGCTGTTTTTAGGCCTGCGTATGCTAGTGGAAGGTATTCGCGGTGCAGAAGACGACGCACCACCGCCGCAGCGCCACAGTTTCTGGCTGCTGGCCACCACGGCCGTTGCCACCAGCCTTGATGCCATGGCGGTCGGGGTCGGTCTGGCGTTTCTTAATGTCAGCATCATTCATACCGCCCTGGCCATTGGCTGCGCGACTTTCCTGATGACAACTATTGGCATGATGGTTGGGCGATTTATCGGCCCACTGCTGGGTAAACGCGCCGAGATCCTCGGCGGCCTGGTACTTATCGGTATTGGCTGCGAGATTCTCTACAGCCACTTCTACGGCTAAGAAATTAAATCTTACGCCAGATACTGATAACAAAATCCGCTTCACAGCTAAACGTGTCAGTATCGGCAAGCTTCTGCCAGGTTTCCGGACGCGCCCGCCAGGCGAATGGCGTCATCTGTAACAATGCAACCGCTTCCTGTCCGGTTAATGACATCGGATAACTTAACGCTTGAGGCTCACAGGCCTCAAAACCGGCCAGACTTTCCTGAGACTCAGGATGTAGTTTTACCTGCGGGTAGATAAGCTCTTTCAATTGCACCAGATGGCGCGGGCCTGGAGTTGCGGTAATCACGATGCCTCCCGGACGCACAACCCGTTCCAGCTCTTGCGGGTTGCAAGGGGCGTAAATCCTTACTACTGCATCCATACTCGCATCAGAAAATGGCAGCCGGTGGCTGGAGGCCACACAAAAACGAGCCTGCGGGTAACGTTTGGCGGCGGCACGTATCGCGACTTTAGAAACATCCAGCCCCCAGCACTGCCCACTGCGTTCAGTCGTTAACGCCGCAAACTTTGCCGTGTAATACCCTTCCCCACAGCCAATATCCAGCAACTCAGGCCCTGCATCCGACAGATTTTGCGCCAGATGCCCGGCAATGGCATCGCGCAGCGGCTGGTAGTGCCCGGCATCCAGAAAGGCACGGCGGGCCTGTATCATTGCAGCGTTATCCCCCGGGTCGCGGGAATGTTTATGCTGAACGGGCAACAAATTTACATACCCTTCTTTGGCCATATCAAACTGATGGCCCTGCGGGCAGCGTAAGGAGTTGGCCTGCATCTCAAGAGAGGCTTGGCACAGAGGGCATAGCCAGGACATGGCGGCTCCGTTGATTCAACAAAGCCGCAAGTTTAACGTCATTTTCCTTGTGGGCAAATCATAAAGAAGGATGAGCCGGATCGGTGGTATTAAGAATCACCAGATTACTGGCATCCGGCGGCAACCCATCTGGCTCGATGTTATCTTCACGCAACGCATCTCCCATAATCTCGCTGAATACCGGTGCCGCTACCGCCCCGCCGTAATAATCGCCATTTTGTGGTTCGTTAATGACAACAGCCAGGGCATAACGCGGGTGACTGGCCGGGGCAACGCCCGCGGTATAGGCGATATATTTATCCACATATTTACCGTCAGCCCCCAGTTTTTTTGCAGTCCCGGTTTTTACCGCTACCCGATAATTTCGCACCGCAGCTTTAATACCCCCACCGCCCGGTAGCGCCACGCTCTCCATCATATGTTCTACCTCGTGGGTTATCTCCTCGGGCATCACACGGGTTCCCTCAACCGGAGGGTCAACCCTGGTAATGGATAGTGGCCGACGGATGCCATAGCTGCCGATAGTTGCGTAAGCATGCGCCAGCTGCAAGGGCGTAACGGTCAGGCCGTATCCAAAGGAGATAGTCGCCCTGTCCAGCTCACTCCAAAACGCCCGATGCGGCAGCAGCCCCTGGCTTTCACCTGTTAATCCTAGCCCGGTAGACTGACCAAAACCGAAACCCTGATAAGTGCTAAGTAACTTATCAATAGGCATGGCCAGCGACAGATGAGATACCCCGGTATCACTGGATTTTTGTAGGATCCCGGTCAGCGTCAGCTGCGGATAATAGCCAACGTCGTGAATGCGGTGACCATCGATAACATAAGGCCGTGTATCCAGCAGACTATCGGGATGGACAATACCCTGTTCCAGCGCCGTCATCAACACCAGAGGCTTAACGGTGGAACCCGGCTCGAAAGTATCGCTTATAGCCCGGTTACGGAAGTCTTCAAGCGTGGCACCATCACGATTGTTGGGGTTGTAGGTCGGCACGCTGGCCATCGCCAGGATCTCTCCAGTGTTGATATCAATCAGCACCGCGGCTCCAGAGTGGGCATGATTCCAGGAGACCGCATTACCCAAAGCATCTTCGGTCAGGCTTTGCAGCCGCTTATCAATGCTCAGAATGATGTTGTGGGCCGGGCGAGAGGAAACTTCAGTGATATTCTCAATTACCCGGTGAAAACGGTCTTCTCGTACCAGCCTCTTCCCAGGGGTGCCGGTAAGACTGGCGTTAAAACTTTTTTCAATCCCTTCAATACCAACGTCATCAATATTGGTAAAACCAAGCAAATTCGCCGCCAGCTGCCCTCCTGGATAAAACCGTCGCGACTCCCCTCTCAGGCTGATACCCGGTAGTTTTAGCTGACGAATATAATCGGCCTGCTCTGGCGAAACCTGGCGCGCCAGGTAAACAAACCGTCCTTTAGGGTTGGCATTAATACGCGAACTAATCGTGCTGAGCGGCAGATGCAGCGTATCGGCAAGAGCCTGCCAGCGGGCATCAACCAACACGCCCCCCTTCTCCATGGTGACCAGCGGATCGGCCCATACCGCATCAACCGGAACGCTGACTGCCAGCGGTTTATCATTGCGATCGAGGATCATTCCCCGAGGCACGATTACCGGCTCTTCGCGAAGGGATCTCTGGTTTTCGGCCACCACCAGCTTTTTGTTCTCAACAATTTGTAGCCAGCCGACTCGCCCCAACAACAATATCAGGCAGAACAAAATAGCTATGCACAACAGCGTAAAGCGCCAGCGGACAAAGTGCTGTACAACAGAAGAGGCGGGATTTTTCACAACGTACCTGTAGTTGATTAATTTGCGCGGTGATTAAACCGAACTCCAGGCGTAAATGGCAGGCGACCTTTGCTAATAGTTTCCCGGCTTTGCAACAGGACGCAACGGCAGGCGTTTTTATTCATATCCTGTAAAAAATAGGAACACATACCCACCAGCGCTCTGCTTAATTAGTTAATTTTTGCAGAAATGATTTTACTTTTAACCTGTTAGAACTCAGCAATCTGAATTTAGCGGCTCGCTATATTGATAGCGATGCAGGCAAGAGTGAACGGGAGGAGAAACTTCGAGCCGGGATATAAATTACCCTGATATTGAAGGCATCAAAAGAGATAAGGCTAGCGGCTGCACGCGAGAGTTTAATGCAGGTAATAAAAAAGCCCCACCATAGGCAGGGCTTTTTACAGAGCCGGTCGTTCGTGAAAGAACGCCGACGCTCAGAATCAGATGGCAGTTACGTTAACAGCTGCCGGGCCTTTCTGGCCGTCCTGAATTTCGAATTCAACGTTCTGGCCTTCAGCCAGAGTTTTGAAGCCGTTACCCTGGATTGCAGAGAAGTGTACGAACACGTCTTTGCTGCCGTCAGCAGGAGTAATGAAACCAAAACCTTTAGATTCGTTGAACCACTTAACTTGACCTTTGATCTTTGCCATTTGCAAAATTTCCTTCAATTGTATTCTTAGCCCACAGGCATAACTTAGATAAAACAAAGACATTACTGCTTGAGGCACCAATATAAGGTTCGGCAGAGAAGCGGTATTCAACGACAACGTGTTTACTCAGGACTTCTTTACTGAAAATGCCACACTTAAACAGAACTGTACCTCGTTTGACCCAACGTGTTATCACACACAACGTTAATTATGGCAAGCCATTTTTAAATGCGTCTGGATCTGCCGCACAGATTCTGCACGTCGTCACCTTAACGGGAACGCTCGGGCGTGATAACCGCGAATTCCACCTTCACAACCCCGACGGAAATCAGGGTATTAACGCCGGAAAACAATAACTTGTTTACCTTAGTGCAAACCGTGACAGCCGTCCAGAAAATGAATAACCGGGGTACAAATTACGCATTGGAAGTAAAAAATTGCCAGATTAAGTGCGCAACGTTCTATTCCAGATGCGCATCCAATATGACATACC
The DNA here is from genome assembly GCA_022846635.1 of Salmonella enterica subsp. enterica serovar Choleraesuis. Classification (GTDB taxonomy): domain Bacteria; phylum Pseudomonadota; class Gammaproteobacteria; order Enterobacterales; family Enterobacteriaceae. The sequence continues at coordinate 1,661,935 of AP025685.1, read as the reverse complement.
AATTAGTAATAAGATTATGCTATTAACTAATAGTCTTACTTATTTAATAATGATTACTCACTGCACTATTTGTTGGCGACCATCAATCATCAAGCCAACGAGCTTTATTTATTCCTTTATTCCTGGTCACAGATTTAATCGCTCTAAATTCAAACGGTTTCTGACCATCATTTCACCAAAGGAATAAACTCACCAATACGTCGTGGACTAAAACGCCAGTCGTCTGCCTGCTCACCTGCCGCCGCCAGCGCTCTGGCCAGCTCCTGCGGCGGCTCATCCAGAGCTTCATCCGTTAATTCAAACACTGCCCAGTGCATTGGTATCGTCACAGGCCGCTCCAATGCCTGCCATAAGGCCACAGAGGCCTGGGGATCCATATGGCTTTGCGACATAAACCAACGCGGAGCAAAAGCGCCTATTGGCAGCGCAGCCGCATCTATCGGCCCCAGCCGGGTGGCAATTTCTGCAAGTGATGGACTGACACCGCTATCGCCGCTAAACCAAAACCGCAGCTCAGAACTGGCCACAACCCATCCGCACCACAGCGAACGGTTGCGATCCCAGGGCGTACGCATACTCCAATGCCGGGCTGGAACACTGGTAATAGTTAAATCATCAAGCTTTGCGCTTTGCCACCAGTCAAGCTCGCTGTAGCGTGTGACACCACGTTTTCTGAGCCAGTTTCCCAGCCCGAGAGGGACATAATAATGCACATTTGGGAAACGGCGGCGGATTTGACGCAGAGTTGCGCTATCCAGATGATCGTAATGATTGTGGGAAATGAGTACAGCATCCAGCTGCGGCAGCTGCTCTATCTTTAATGGCGATGGGGTTTTGCGAGCAGGACCATAAAAAAACAGCGGTGACGCACGGCGGGAGAAAACCGGGTCAGTGAGAATATAACGCCCACTAATCCGCAGCAGTAAGGACGCGTGGCCCAGCCACCATACGCCATCGCCCTCTACTTCGTGTTCAACCGGTTGCCACCATCTGGCAGTGAACTCACCGTAACCGCCCACCGGGGCATGAGGAAAACCATTCGCTTTGCGCTCCGCACGCCAGCGTTTCAGCGCATCCGGGGCACGCGACTCAGGTTCGGGATTACGAAAGCCCGTCGGAGTGTGATGGGCTTTATCAGGGTCATACCAGGGGTTCTTCCAGGCCACGATGGCTCCTTATCATTCGCCTTCCCCTGGCGTATTAACGTTCGGCAACCATTCGCACCAGACCGTCTTTGGCGACATCGTCATCGTCGTCGTTATCAGCGACGGCAGCCGGTGCCTTAGGCGCTTTGGCATCGCAAAGTCGGCGCAGCAGAGCATTCTGGCGCTTTTGCTGATCCAGCAGCTCTTCCAGCAGCGCTATCTGGGTATTAGTGCGAGAGCTGGCGCGGTTAACAAAAAACCAGGCTATTAAACCTGCAACAATAAACAGGGCTGTCACGACCAGAGTCGTAATACTGAACATTCCAGGATTTAATTCATTCATAGTACCACCTCGATAGGAGGCGCTATTCTAGCACCGCTTCGGCACCATGTGATCTACTGCACACTTACCAGGGAATAAATTTATTAATAAAACAGATGCCACCATAAAACGAACCATCCTGGTTACACAGCACATTCAGCACCATTGTCCATGACAACATGACCGCCACCAGGATAACCGCCAGTATCAGCCACCAAAATTTTCTCACTAAAAGTTACACCTGCGTTAACAAATCAGGCATTTAGTGTAGAGAACTATAGTTAAACATTAGCTAACCAATAGTCACAGGGTATAGCGCTGCTCAGTAAATAGTGCATTGCCCATACGGCACGGCCCTGGCTGGGGCGTTTTGGTGGCATATAGTGATAAACTAATCCTCTTATTGAAATTATTTTTGGTGACTATGGATAACTCCGCCCCTGACGGCCTTCCCCTGCCGCGTCGTTATGGCGCTATTTTAACAATTGCTCTGGGGATTATGATCTCGGTGCTGGATGGCACTATTGCCAACGTGGCTCTGCCTACTATCGCGGTCGATCTCCACACCCGACCAGCTGAGGCAATCTGGGTAGTTAATGCCTATCAGATAGCGATTATCACCTCATTATTAACCCTCTCTTTTTTGGGCGATATCTTTGGTTATCGGCGGATTTATCAGTATGGTTTGGTGACATTCAGCATAACCTCGGTGCTGTGCGCCGCCGCTTCCTCGCTTGAGCTATTAACCGCAGCCCGCGTACTGCAGGGTCTGGGTGGCGCAGCATTGATGAGCGTTAACACTGCGCTAATTCGTCTTATCTATCCTAAAAAGCATCTGGGACGCGGTGTGGGGATTAATGCATTTATTGTTGCCGTCTCTGCCGCCGCCGGGCCGACCGTGGCTGCAGCCATTCTGGCTGTCGCCAGCTGGCACTGGCTGTTTTTGATAAATGTTCCGATTGGCATAGTTGCCTGGCTACTGGCGAGGCATTTCCTGCCAGATAATTTACCGCGTGAAAACCATCCGCGCTTCGACTGGCAGAGCGCGATAATGAACGCGCTTACCTTTGGATTAATCATTAGTACCCTAAGCGGCTATGCCCAGGGACAGCCATTAGAGCTGGTAGGCGCACAGTTTGTCGTACTGGTGGTGGTCGGCGTGCTGTTTGTTCGGCGTCAGCTCCGTTTGCCGGTGCCTTTGCTGCCAATAGATTTACTACGGATTCCTATTTTCTCGCTCTCAATTGCATCATCGGTATGCTCGTTTACCGCCCAGATGCTGGCCCTGGTCGCCCTGCCCTTTTATCTACAGCAGGCGCTGGGACGCAGCGAAGTTGAAACCGGCCTGCTATTAACCCCATGGCCACTGGCAACCATGGTTATCGCTCCTCTTGCCGGTCGGTTAATCGAAAGATTCCATGCAGGTCTGCTGGGCGCCGCCGGCCTGCTGGCCTTCAGCATTGGTCTGTTATTGCTGGCACTGCTCCCGGCAAACCCTTCCACGCTAAACATCATCTTGCCAATGGCATTGTGTGGCGCTGGCTTTGGGCTGTTTCAGTCACCCAATAATCATACTATTATCTCCAGCGCTCCGGCCGGACGCAGTGGCGGGGCCAGCGGGATGCTGGGTACCGCACGGCTTTTAGGGCAGAGCTGCGGCGCGGCACTGGTAGCCTTGATATTTAATCTGGTGCATCAGCACCCTACTCAATTCTCGCTATTTCTGGCTGCGGCCTTTGCCATTACGGCAGCCCTGGTCAGCGGCCTGCGGCTCACTCAGCCCCGCGCCAGCCTTTGATTTGAGTAAAAAAAAGCGCGCCACCAGGCGCGCTTTTTAATTGTCGAACAGGTTATTTCAGATATTGTCCGCTACGCAGCGCTTCAATACGCTTATCCAGCGGCGGGTGAGTCATAAACAGCTCGCTGAGCGATTTAGATTTACCATTGATACAGAATGCCATCATGCTGCTAGCTTCCTGAGGCTCATAGCTGGTTTTCAGCCGCTGCAATGCAGCAATCATCTTCTCACGCCCAACCAGTTTGGCAGAGCCGGCATCGGCATAAAACTCGCGATGACGCGAGAACCACATCGTGATAATGCTGGCCAGAATACCAAACACCAGCTCCAGCACTGTAGCTACAGCAAAGTAGATAAGCGGGTTGCCGTTGCTCTCTTCGCCTTCATCCCGGTTGCCGCCAAGAAAGCCGGCTGCCACCTGGGCAATTATCCGCGAGATAAAGATGACGAAGGTGTTCACAATCCCCTGAATCAGGGTCATGGTCACCATGTCACCATTTGCCACATGGCTGATTTCATGGGCAATAACCGCTTCGGCCTCATCCTGATTCATGTTTTGCAGCAATCCGGTGCTTACCGCCACCAACGATGCATTCCGGCGGGCACCGGTAGCAAAAGCGTTAATATCCGGCGCATGATAGATAGCGACCTGTGGCATGGCAATGCCTGCCTGCTGCGACTGGCGGCGTACGGTTTCTACTAACCAGCGTTCAGTCTCATTACGCGGCTGCTCGATAACTTCACCGCCAACCGAACGCAGCGCCATCCACTTTGACATCAGCAAAGAGACGAACGACCCACCAAAACCAAACAGCAGCGCCATGATCATCAGCCCCTGAACGCTGCTGGACTGTATTCCCGTCAGGCTTAGCACCAGCCCGAATACCAACATAACCGCCAGGTTAGTCAGCAGGAAAAGCGCGATCCGCATCATAATTTTTATTTACCTCAGTTAACAAAACGCACTGTGCGATAACCCACATCGTAGGGTCAGCGCCCCGTTTTTTAAAGGGCCAGGCGTCTTTAGGTGTCTAAAAAGACACAACTTTACATTTTGTAGCATTTAGCTGACCGGGACTCACTCAGCCTAAAAAAAAGGCGCACCTCTGTGCGCCTTTTTCAATACCGATTGATGTTACTTACTCGGTGCCGGCTGCTCTGCTGGACGGTTTTGCTCGGCATGAGCAAGGTCGAGAGCGATATGTGCCGTTTCATCCAGGTAAGGATCGGGTTCCTGATAGTCTTTTGGCAAATCTTCGATTTTCTTAATCGCAGGTTTGCCCGCGCGAGCGTAACGATCGTTAACGCGTTTCAGGCGCAGTGCATCATCTTCCTCATTCTCTTTTTCACGCTGAGCATAGTTCAAAGAAATCATATCTTTCTTCGCTTTCAGCGCGTTGAAATGAGCAATGTCTTGCATGATGTACTGGAATTCCGGATCCTTGGCGATTCGTTCATCATGCTGTTTCTGCAGCTGCGGTTCGAATGGCTGAAGATCGTCGGCTTTCACGTAAGTGGCAGCATTGATGCTATCCCACGGTAACGCGTTATCCTCAAACTTCTCGCCGGTTTCAGTATCCTGATTGGCAGTTGGCATCAGCAGGTCTGGCGTTACACCCTTACGCTGAGTACTGCCGCCGTTAATGCGGTAGAACTTCTGGATGGTGTACTGCACAGAACCCAGCGCCGGCCACTCAGGACGCAGCATCTGATCGTAAATGCGGTTCAGCGAACGATACTGCTGCACCGTACCTTTACCAAAGGTCGGCTCACCGACAATCAGCGCCCGGCCATAATCCTGCATCGCGGCGGCAAAAATTTCGGAAGCCGAGGCACTAAAGCGGTCAACCAGCACCACCAGCGGCCCTTTGTAATAGACGATACCATCGGTATCGCTATCTTCACGAACTTTGCCGTTGTTATCACGCACCTGCACGACCGGACCGCTTGGGATAAACAGGCCAGACAGCGATACTGCTTCGGTCAAAGCGCCGCCGCCATTGGCGCGCAGGTCAATAACCACGCTGCTGACTTTCTGTTTTTCCAGCTTCTGAAGCTGAACCTTAACGTCATCGGTCAGGCCAACATAGAAGCCAGGGATATCCAGTACGCCGACTTTCTCTTTACCAATGGTTTTAACCGACATTTTCACCGCGCGGTCTTCCAGGCGGATACGTTCACGGGTCAGCGTAATGATGCGGTTTTTCGCGCCTTTACCCGCTGGCAATACTTCAAGACGAACTTTGCTGCCTTTAGGGCCTTTAATCAGCGATACCACATCATCCAGGCGCCAGCCAATCACATCCTGCATTGGTTTACCGGGCTGCCCAACGCCGACAATTTTGTCGCCGACGCTGATAGCTTTACTCTTGGCCGCTGGGCCACCGGCCACCAGCGAGTTAATGACGGTATAATCGTCATCCATTTGCAATACCGCACCAATCCCTTCCAGCGACAGAGACATTTCAGTATTGAATTGCTCAGTATTACGCGGTGATAGGTAGTTAGTGTGCGGATCGATCTCGCGGGCAAAAGCGGTCATTGCCAGGGAGAACACATCTTCGCTATTGCTTTGCGTCAGGCGACGAATAGCGAATTTGTAGCGTTTGGTAAGAGTTTCACGAATCTCTTTTTCATTTTTACCGGTGAGTTTAAGACTTAACTCGTCAAACTTAACTTTGCTGTCCCACAGAGTGTTCAGTTCAGCATCGCTGGTTGGCCATGGGGCCTTACTGCGGTCGAGGTTATAACTATCGTTACCGGTAAAATCCATCGGCCGCTCTAGCACCTTAAGCGCATACTGATAACGCTCAAAGCGACGCTTTTGGGCCAGATTATAGAGATCGTAGAAAACCGTCAGCTTCCCGCTACGCAGCTCATCGCCGAGCTCGCCTTTTTTAGAGGCAAAACTGGCAATATCACTGGCCAGCAACACGTTGTGGCTGTAATCGAGCAGGTTGAGATAACGGTCAAAAATCTTCGCGGAGAAATCAGCGTTCAGGTCGAACTGCCGGTAATGGGAGCGAGTGAAGCGAGAGGTAACGCGCTCACTGACGGTCGCGTGCTGCGGCTCCTCTTTCAATACCGGTATCTGATCGGCGCGGGTAATATCTTCTGCGGCGAAAGCCTGGCCCATTACTAATAACAGGCCCGCGACAGCCGTCAGCTTAAAAAATTTGTTCATGCCCTGGTTGACCTCCGTTTCAGAACAACAGGTGTTCTGCTCGTACAAGCATCGACATACCAGAAGTCAACTGCACCCGGACACCGTCTTTGGTGATTTCCTGGACAGTAGCGTCTACCGCGTTATTACCGGCTTTAACTTTAATTGCCTGGCCGACATTTAACGCAGTGATATCTGTAACCGGCGTGTGGCGCTCTTCGCGAACCGGTTTAGCCGCTGCTTTATTAGCGCGTGGTTTACGCTCTGCGCCTTCTGGCTTAGCGTTACGACGCGGTGCGGATGCCGGGCGCGGTTTACGCGGACGGGATTCTGCATTTTCAGCATTTTCCCCGGCGGCTTCACGCTTTTTCGCCTGTTGAGCGGCGCGGGCTGCCGCAACACGGGCGCGCGCTTCTTCTAACTGAGTGCGAGCGTGATCGACGTGCTGCTGGTCTAATTCACCGCAAGGGTTACCGTCCAGATCGACACGAGTTGCGCCGGCTTTAATGCCGTACAGGTAGCGCCAGCTGGAGGTATAAAGACGTAAGGCAGAGCGTAACTGAGTCTTACTGAGGCTCATCTCTCCTTCGACGCGTGCCACCAGATCCTGAAAAATGCCAATTTTCAGCGGGCGTGCTTCGCCTTCAGCGCTGAAGCATTGAGGAAAACGCTCCGCCAGAAAGGCGATTACTTCTTTACTGCTATTCAACTTAGGTTGATTTTCCATGAAATTTCCTGATTACAACGGGGTTGCCAACAAGCAGCAGGCATGAACAGGCGTCATTATAATGACGCCATCGGCAAATGCTATGCTAACCGTTGTTTATCATGCATGAGATGTGAAGAATTTTTGAAAATCGGTCGCGGCAAGAACCGTTTCCAGGTTTGCGGCCAATTCACGTAACCCCCGTTCATCAGCGGCGCTGAAGCGATCGTATTCCGGGCTGTCGATGTCAAGCACGCCAATTATCCGACCATTAATCTGCAGCGGCAGGACAATTTCGGAATTGCTGGCAGCGTCACAGGCTATATGGCCATCAAAGCTATGAACATCCGCAACCCGCTGCACTTCGGCTGTAGAAACCGCCGTGCCACACACTCCGGAGCCAACCGGAATGCGGGTGCAGGCGAGCTTGCCCTGAAATGGCCCCAGAACCAGCTGATTACCTTCCAGTAAATAAAATCCTGCCCAGTTCACCTGCGCCAGACGTTCGAATAACAGCGCGCTGGTATTCGATAATACGACGAGAAAACTAGTCTCCCCGCTCATTAATGCATTAAAGTCACGGTTCAAATCCGCGTAGAGTTCTTGTGTATTCATTTACTTTTCGCTTTTTTGTCTTACTTTGAATCAAGCTATTAAAATAAGCATTAAATGCGCTTAGCCTCAAGGCGAATCACAGGATGCGATACTATCAGCTTAATTACGGTTCCCAGCGACTCTTATTATGGCCCTGAAAATCCGGCGACTATATCTCGATAAACCGCTCGCAATTCATGCAATTGGCGAAACTTTGCCAGGCTCACGTTACCAGCGATGCCCGGAATGCGATACCCTTTTTCTGCTACCGGTTGTGAAATGTACTCAAGATGCATTTTGCCCGCGTTGCCAGGCTCATGTTCATTATGGCCGTGATTGGGGATTAACGCGCCTGGCCGCTATGGCATTAGCCATGTTGCTGTTAATGCCTTTTGCATGGAGCGAACCCCTGTTACAGCTTTATATGCTGGGCCAGCGCCTAGACGCCAATCTGCTGCAAGGCGTGTGGCAGATGACTCAGCAAGGGGATTACATCACGGCAACCATGGTGCTGTTTTGCTCGGTTGCCGCACCGATTTTGTTAGTAATAGCCCTGCTCTATCTATGGCTTGGTAATATCTTTGGCATGAATCTACGCCCGGTGTTGCTTATCCTTGAGCGATTGAAACGATGGGTGATGCTCGATATCTATCTGGTGGGGATTTGTGTCGCCTGTATTAAGGTAAAAGACTATGCGTGGCTCTCTCCCGGTATAGGGTTAGTGGCCTATATATCCCTGACTGTGCTTAGTCTGTTAACGCTTATCCACATTAACCTTGAGGAGCTGTGGGAGCGGTTTTATCCGATGCGCTATAGCCGCAATTTCGATGAGCGCCTGCGGGTCTGTCTTGGCTGCCGATATACCGGACTGCCTGATAAATTTGGCCGCTGCCATCGTTGCCACTCACCGCTTCATGCCCGACGACCAATGAGCGTGCAGAAGTCCTGGGCCGCTCTTATTGCGGCGCTAATATTTCTGCTGCCTGCAAATTTGCTGCCTATTTCTATTCTTTACGTCAATGGTGCCCGCCAGGAAGATACTATTCTGTCAGGAATTATTTCTTTGGCCGATAGTAACATTGCCGTGGCCGGCGTCGTGTTCATTGCCAGTATTCTGGTGCCTTTTACCAAAGTTCTGGTTCTGATAACGTTGCTGTTTAGCATTCACTTTAAATGTCGTCAGGGACTCAAAACACGTATCCGGCTGCTACGATTCGTTATCTGGATTGGTCGCTGGTCGATGCTTGATTTATTTGTGATTTCTTTGATGATGTCACTGGTTAATCGCGACCAGTTACTCGCTTTTACTATGGGGCCTGCGGCGGTCTTTTTTGGATCGGCCGTTATTTTAACCATTATTGCCGTTGAATGGCTGGATAGCCGCTTACTTTGGGATGCACATGAGTCAGACGCCAGTTTCAGTGACTGAAGCCAAAATAAAAACCAAGCGCCGCTTTTCTCCTTTCTGGTTACTGCCAATTGTCGCATTGCTTATCGCTTTGTGGCTTATCTGGAGTAATTATCAGGATCGCGGTTCTACCATCACTATTAATTTTACGACGGCAGATGGCATCGTCGCCGGGCGAACGCCTATTCGCTATCAGGGCGTCGACGTTGGGACAGTGCAAACCATCCAGCTCAGTGACGACCTAAACCGCATTGAAGTCACCGCCAGCATTAAACGCGATATGAAAGACGCGCTGCGCAAAGAAACCCAGTTCTGGCTGGTTACGCCTAAAGCCTCGCTGGCAGGGGTTTCAGGACTGGATGCGCTGGTGGGTGGTAACTATATTGGCATGATGCCCGGTAAAGGCGAGCCGCAGAACAAATTTACTGCTCTCGATACTCAGCCGAAATACCGCATCAATAATGGCGAACTGATGGTGCAACTTCATGCACCGGATCTCGGCTCATTAAACAACGGCTCGCTGGTCTATTTCCGCAAAATTCCGGTAGGTAAAGTTTATGACTACACCATCAATACCGATAAACCAGGCGTAACTGTCGATCTGCTTATCGAACGGCGTTTCACTCAGCTCGTGAAGAAAGGCAGCCGGTTCTGGAACGTATCCGGCGTGAAAGCCGATGTCGGGCTGAGCGGCGCGAATGTGCAACTGGAAAGCCTTTCGGCGCTGGTTAATGGCGCGATTGCTTTTGACTCCCCGGCGGACTCCGCTCCTGCTGCGCAAAACGATGCGTTTAATCTCTATCCAAGCCTCGCCCAGAGTCAGCGCGGCGTGCTGATTAAGCTCAGTCTGCCGAGTGGCGATGGCCTCAAGGCTAACTCCACCCGCCTGATGTATCAGGGCCTGGAAGTGGGCACTTTAACTCAGCTTGATCTGAATGGAGACAGCTCGGTTACCGGCGTATTGACGGTAGATCCGAGCGTAGTTAACTACTTCCGCGACAATACCCGTATAGAGCTGCGCCCGCCCCGCTTGTCGTTGAATAATATGAATCTCAGCAGCGTGCTATCGGGCAGTACTTTTGAATTGGTTCCAGGCGATGGTGAACCCCGGGATAGTTTTACCGTAATCTCTCCAGATAAAGCACCACTGCAGCAGCCGAACGTTCTGACGTTAAGCCTGAAAGCCAATGAAAGCTATGGCATCGATGCCGGTCAGCCTTTGGTTTTACACGGTATTAAGGTTGGGCAGGTTATGGAGCGCAAACTAAATAAAGACGGAGTCACTTTCGCTGTAGCTATCGATCCGCAGTATCGCGAATTGATTCACGGTGATAGTAAGTTTGTGGTGAATAGCCGGGTCGACGTCAAAATGGGCCTTGATGGAATTGAAGTGCTGGGAGCCAGCACCCAGGAGTGGCTCAATGGTGGGATCCGGGTACTGCCTGGTAACAGCGGTGCCATGAAGGCCAGCTATCCGCTCTATTCCAACCTGGACAAGGCGCTGGAAAACAGCACCAGCGAGCTCCCCACAACCACGTTAACTCTCACGGCTAAAAGCCTGCCTGACATTCAGGCTGGTTCGGTAGTGCTTTATCGCAAGTTCCAGGTAGGTGAAATCATTAGCGTCACCCCTCAGGCCAACGCTTTTAGTATTGCGGTGCATATCAAGCCGGAATATCGTCACCTGCTAACGTCGGATACCGTTTTCTGGGCCGAAGGCGGCGCGCGCGTGCAGCTCAATGGCGCTGGTTTGACAGTGCAAGCCTCTCCGCTGTCCCGCGCACTGCGCGGAGCAATCAGTTTTGATAACCTCACTGGCGCAGGAATTAATATCAAACCTGACCAAAAACGCATTCTGTATCCATCAGAAACTGCAGCCCGCGCGGTCGGTAGCCAGATTACTATCCATGCCTTTGATGCCGGGAAACTGGCAGCCGGTATGCCAATACGTTACCTCGGTATCGATATCGGCCAGGTCGAATCAATGGCGCTGATTACCAGTAAGAACGAAGTGCAGGCTAAAGCGGTGCTCTATCCAGAGTATGTTTCTACTTTTGCCCGCGCCGGTACCCGCTTCTCGGTTATCACTCCGCAAATTTCAGCTGCGGGCGTTGAGCATCTCGACACTATTTTACAGCCATACATTAACGTCGAACCTGGTCACGGCCCGGAACGTCGCGACTTCGAACTCCAGGATGCCACTATCACCGATTCACGCTATCTCGATGGCCTGAGCATTGTGGTAGAGGTGCCGGATGCTGGCTCCATGGATATCGGTACTCCGGTACTGTTCCGCGGTATGGAGGTCGGTACTGTGACCGGGCTACGCCTGGGTACGCTGGGCGACCGGGTGATGGTATGGCTGCGGATCAGTAAGCGTTATCAGGATCTGGTGCGGACAAATAGCGTGTTCTGGCAGGCCTCGGGTTATACCCTGGACTTTGGTCTGGTGGGCGGCGTTGTTAAAACCGGTACCTTTAACCAGTTTATTCGCGGCGGTATCCAGTTTGCGACGCCACCAAGCACGCCGCTGGCACCGAAAGCTCAGTCCGGCAAACATTTCCTGTTGCTGGACAATGAGCCGAAGGACTGGCGTCAGTGGGGTACCGCGCTGCCTCATTAATGCGAACGCCCCGACAGGTTCGGGGCTATCCAAAACTATTACCCAAAGGGCCTCTCGGCCCTTTTTTACGTCTAAACCTGGCTGGTTCTCCAACGCCATACATTACCGCTGATGGCACACTGTGGCCGCGCCGCGTTTGTGCTACACTGCCGCCCCTCTCTTTTCTTCTAATCAGCACAAGGTTTACTTCGGTGGCTCAGAACCCTAACGCCTTTCTTCCCGAACAGTTTCTTGAGGTTATCCGTGCGGCGATGCCTGCCCGGTTATCGATGGATGACTTCATCGCCGCCTGCCAGCGTCCACTGCGCCGCAGCCTGCGGGTAAATACCCTTAAAATTAGCGTCGAAGATTTTTTGGCATTAGTCGCCCCTTATGGCTGGAAGCTAACGCCCGTGCCGTGGTGTCAGGAAGGGTTCTGGATTGATTACGATGATACTGAAGTACCGCTGGGCAGTACTGCCGAACATTTAAGCGGCTTGTTCTACATCCAGGAAGCCAGCTCCATGCTACCTGTGACCGCCCTATTTGCTGGTGATACTCAGCCGCAGCGAGTGATGGATGTCGCCGCCGCGCCAGGCTCAAAAACCACGCAAATTGCTGCCCGAATGAATAATCAGGGCGCTATTCTGGCAAATGAATATTCCGCCAGCCGCGTCAAAGTGCTGCATGCCAATATTAGCCGCTGTGGGATCCACAATGTGGCACTGACGCATTTTGATGGTCGGGTTTTCGGCGGCGCGCTGCCGGAAAGTTTCGATGCTATTTTACTGGATGCCCCCTGCTCCGGCGAAGGCGTAGTTCGAAAAGACCCGGATGCGCTGCGTAACTGGTCGCCAGAAAGCAATGCAGAAATCGCCGCCACTCAGCGAGAGCTTATCGACAGCGCGTTTCATGCGCTTCGCCCGGACGGTGTACTGGTTTACTCCACCTGTACCCTTAATGAAGAAGAGAATCAGCAAACGCTGGCCTGGCTGCTGGCCCGCTATCCTGATGCGGTATCCGTTGAGCCGCTGGATAATCTGTTCCCAGGCGCTGATCGTGCGGCGACTCCTGAAGGCTACCTGCACGTATTCCCTCAAATTTTCGATTGCGAAGGCTTCTTCGTTGCCCGACTGCGAAAAACTGGTTCGGTACCGCCGCTGCCGGCACCAAAATTTAAAGTGGGCCAGTTTCCATTCGCACCACTGAACGGTAAAGCGGCGCAGCAAGTTATCAGCGCTGCTCAAACGGTAGGCCTGCAATGGAATGATTCGCTCACCCTGTGGCAGCGCGATAAAGAGCTGTGGCTATTCCCACAGCAGATAGTGCCACTGATTGGTCGGGTACGATTTTCGCGTCTCGGCATTCGGCTGGCGGAAACTCACAATAAAGGATATCGCTGGCAGCATGAGGCAATCATAGCCCTGGCCGGAAGTGACAACCCCTTCGCATTCGAGCTTAACGGCGAACAGGCTCAGGCCTGGTATCGAGGCCAGGATATCTATCCTGATGCTGAAATTCCGCATGACAATGTGATTGTTACTTTCCAGCATCAGCCGCTGGGGCTGGCCCGAAAAGTGGGGTTACGGCTTAAAAACAGCTATCCGCGTGATTTAGTGCGCGATGGTCGTCTGTTTACCAGCGGAACTTAATTTGAATAAAAAATAAACGCCAGGCTATTGGCATTACGTGCGCAATTGGCTAGTCTGAAATTATGACCTTACTGGTCATACCACCATTAATGACCACCAATCTCTGGAGAGCATTATGACGAAGACTAGCCTGCGCATCGGCGCTTTTGAAATCGACGATGCGGAACTGAGTACCGAAAGCTCCGATGGCGAGCGAACGTTACGTATTCCTTGTGAGTCCGATCCTGACCTCTGTATGCAGCTCGATGCCTGGGACGCTGAAACCAGCATTCCGGCACTACTTAATGGTAAAAAATCCGTCCTATTCCGTAAGCACTACGATAAACAGTCCCACGCCTGGGTCATGCGCTTTGCATGATTGCCAAAGAACCCGTCGCACAGACGGGTTATTTTATTCCTTTACCCCTGCTCGCAATCACCTAAACTGAATCACTCATTCCTTTGATTCGAGTGCGATATGTTCGCTTTGGTGTTATTTGTTTGCTATCTGGATGGTGGCTGCGACGATCTGGTTATCGACGTCTACAATAACGAACCCCAGTGCCTGCGAGCCATGGACTCCCAGCGTATTCGCAACGGTGGTTGCTATCCGATTGAGAATTTTATTGATAGTTACTGGCAGCCAGCCCACCGCTACCGTTCAGAATAATCGAGCGCAGCTATCAGGGGCGCTCAAAATACGCCACAGCGTGGCCGTTATACTGACGAGGTTCGCCGTCTTTGAATCCCAGTCGCCTTGCCAGCGCTATTGATGGCGCATTTTCGGCATTGATTATGCAGCAAAGCGCACCGGGTAAATGCAGTGAAGCCCACTCAATCACCGCCGTCATCGCTTCACGGGCATAGCCTCTGCCCTGCCACTCCGGCAATATTGTCCAGCCCGCTTCAGGCAGCAACAGCGGTGGATCCACTTCACGGCGCATGCTTTGCAAACCCACGGCACCAACAAAACTATCGCTGGCTTTATCAAACACCGCCCAGTAGCCATATCCCTCCATCATCCAGTGGCCCAGATAGCGCAATAAACGGCCCCAGGTCATCTCCGCATTTTGCGGCTGCCCGCCAATGAAACGCACCACGCCCGGGTCCTGCCAGCAGGCGACCAGTGCGGGATAATCATCAGCACTAAAATGGCGCAGATACAAACGATCGGTTATCAAATCAGGTGCTGCACTATTCATTTCCAAACTCTCGCTTTTGCCAATGCTACAAATTAACCGTTAATCACTAGCCTGCCTAAAATATCTTCATAATGGCCGCAGATGACCTCAAAAAATATAACCCGTCTTCACTCAATATGTCAGATGTTCAATCCATATCAGGCCCATCAGACTCGATTAAATGACCAGAATAGTAAACACAAATAAAATTATATGCTTAATATGTAATATTAATGTTTCATTAAGCAAAATCTGCAAATACCCATTTTCGTCTGGACAGTACTCTAGGGACAGCAATAAACCGCAAGGAGCAAGTTAATGCCTGGTCGTATAATTTTGAAGCAAATTGGTCTTTTTTTTGCCATATCCGTTTTTGGGGCTTTAGCTCCGGCGCTTATCTACATTGACACTCTCTGGCTCGCAAATGGCGTTAAAGAGTGGTCGCTCACCGAACTGACGCAAGAGCTATTTCTGCTCATAACCGCTGCAATATTTATCACCAGCGCTCTGCGCAATACTCAGTGGAGAGCGGGTTTGATGCTGGCCGGTGGCTTCTATCTTGTCTTGCTGATACGGGAGCTGGATTACTTTTTTGACTTCATCCGCCACGGGGCCTGGCTGTGGTTCGCCTTATCGGCAACGGTAATCACTCTGGCTTATGCATGGCGTCATCGCACCACCATTGCCCCGGGGCTGGTAGCACTTATCCGCCATCCAGGTTTTGGTTATTTGATGAGTGGACTGGTTTGCGTGCTGGTGTTTTCCCGTCTGTTTGGAATGTCGGCTTTATGGAAAAATGTGCTTACCGATGGCTATGCCTACCAGGTAAAAGCCAGTATTGAAGAAGGCGTGGAGCTGCTCGGCTACAGTCTGAATCTCTTTGCGGCGCTTTACTGGCGTTTTGCACCTGCTCAGGCGACCAGTATGGCTTACTCTTCTGTTAATGTGGCCCCTAGAACTGCTCGCAGCATCGGCGATGAAGAGTATTCCTGGGAGTAAGAACACTCCTTTTTTTAAAATCAAAGCGGGTTCGGATTTTTAGCAAAACCGCCTCAAATTAGGTGAGGCGGTTTGATAGAGCAGCAACCAGAAAAAACCTCTGCTTGCCATTTTAAAACATTAGAAGCGCCAGGTTGCCGAAACGTTACCCGTCAACGAATAATAGCCCGAGCGGAAAATATCGCTGGCAATCGAAACGCCCAGCTCAGCATTTTTGCTCAGGGCGTAGCTCGCTCCTCCCTGAATGCCCAGAGAATTACGCCCGGCAATAGTATTGCTACTGGTGAAGCGCGTATTTTTATCTCCGGTAAATCTGGCGGATTGCCGCAGCCCCATATCTCTTAACTCTCGATCCCAGCTCAGCTGCATGCTGGCAGTCAGATTGTTTTGCAACAACCATTCACCGTTCACCCCTAGCCTTGAACGCAGGGAGTGTATATCTTTCGAGCCTAGTTTTAGCCGGGTTGCACTGTGGCCTCTTTCTGTAATGTCCGGACGAGCTAGCTGTACATAATCCAGCGCCGCCAGCGGCCCAACGTTCAGAGAATCACCTATAGCCCAACGATAGCCGCCGGCCGCCGAGGCTGAGCCATTGAATCCATGCCATTCAGCGTGATTGCGTGCGGAATAATCATCTACCTGTATGCGCCGTTCCATTCGACCATTCTCTGTGCCCAGCCGGGCCTGCCCAAATAAATAGCCGCCGGAATTCGCCGCCTGCTGATACCGTGCCTGAACCCCCAGGCCAAAAGCGTTAGTTTTACCCCTCCCATCCTCAGGCGACTTAACGTTGACCGATTGGCTGCTAATCACACCGTGAAAACCAGCAACCCAGTAGTTATCGTCTGATATTGGTCTCTCCGCCCCGACGATAACGCCATAGCCAGAGGCACGATAGCCAATCTGATTACCCTGCCGTTGCTGCCAAAATCCACCGCCAAACGGCTGGGCAAAACCGCGCCATTCACCATTAGCAAAACCCTCAAATTGGGATGATAAGCTTACGCCGTTGAGGGTATCGCTAATCTGATGTTCGCGGTTTAATGAGCTGGCAAACATGGCGCTGTAAGCGGCCGGAGATAACTGGGCCAGAGCATGGGAAACGGTAGCGCCATTAGCCGCCGAAAAGTCCAGCGCACGGTACACAGACTGCAAATCAGGCCCGGCATTTTTAACCATAGTATCCAGCGCCTGCCCAACTTTTCGCCCGTTGCCGTTTAGCCCGTAACGGCTATAGGCATCTGCAGCCCGATGCGCACTAAGCTGATAGCTGCCATTCGGGCCTGGAGCTACAGCCAGCTCCAACGTTGGAGAGTTTGTCAGACCGGATATCTTACTAAAATCACCGGTGCGTAAATCTGTTTGTACCCAGTTATCGGTTATTGTTGACCAGTCTGGAGCGTACCAATCTTTGACTGCGACAAAAGTCAGATTACCGTCAAGTTCTGCATGGCCCTGAACGGTCAATGAATCGTGCCCCCCGTGGCCATCTAACTGGAGTAATAACTGCCCTTCTTCGCTCTGCCGGTAGTCCCCTTTAATTGTCATCTGTCCCAATCCATTGCCGGGAGAGAGCACGCCATCATTCACAAACTGACCCGCCGGGTTAAGCCGGAACTCACTGTCACCGGTAACAACAGCCTGCTGCAAAATGTTCATACTGTAAATTTGGTGGCGACCATTCAGCGAAGTGATGCCGCCTTCAGCACGCACGGCCAGGCTTTCAAGGCCTTCGATATTGCCATCATAACGGAGCCGAAAATCAGGATCGGTCTGTTCGGTCGCCCGGCCCTCGGTGTCCGACCGGCGGCCAAATGTCAGCGTTGTCAGGCGCGCATTGCCATCTTCATCCTGTTGCGCATAGCCAGAATAAATATCTCCTTCAAGCTGCGCACCGTTGAGGATATTAATATTATTAACCAGTGCATTAGGTGAAATATAAATTGCAGCAGATCTGCCGGCCAACCGGCCGCTGATATCGATATTATTGACCAACGCACCGTCCAGCTCTGATAATGACTCGCCCTTTTCACCACCTACTTCGTGAATATATGAACCGCGATAGTCACTATCATTGCCCAGCAGGTTATTACCAAAGTCGAAGCTTGCGGCAATACCATTCTCGCCCATGGCTTGAATATCACCACGCTGGATAAAATTATGATCTTTGCCATAGCTAAACATCACCCCGCGACCGTTTACACCATCAGCATGAATAGATGTACCATGCTCTACGCTGAGCGTGTTATTTTCACCATCGACTCTGATACCCGCAGCGCCGGCCCCACGCGTTAATATGTCACCTTTTTGAAAGACCCGATTATCGCTGCCGTAAATATGTAAGCCTAATCCGAGCGGGGTCGTATTGTATTGACCTTTAATATATCCCGTGCCGTTTTGATTGCGCTGAAAGTATTCATGCTCATTAATAATTGACTGCCCATCATTATAGAGAGAAAAGCCAAAATAGTTCCTTCTATCTATCTGATATCCCATGTCCTGTAATAACGCTAACTCAGCCTCCATAAACGTAGTGTAGTTCCGATAATCCTGATGGCTCATCAGGCTATTTTTCAGCTCTGAATGACTCATGTAATCATCATCAACTTCACCATCTTCGGAGACAATTTTCAGAGGGATGCCGGGCATAGCGCCTCTTAGTACTTCACTAACATTTTTCCCGACAAAATAAGGGCTGTTTTGGCGCACATCAAACCCTTGCGGGTCGTAAGCATTGTTACACCCCGAGCATATGATGACCTGGCCTGGTCGTGCCGGGTTACCGTTATCATCGCGCATATGCTGCGACCAGCTACCAGAGGTTTGATCAAAGTATGGCGTTGCCGAATCCTCCCCCATCTTATCGCTCGCGGTACTGGAAATACCCAGGCCATGTGCCAGTTCATGAATAGCAACGCCGGTGAGATCTGTACCTCCGGGAGGAGGTAACTGAGAAGGAGCCGCAGGCTGTTCAGAAAAATTAAGTTTGCCAAGAATAAACTGAGCGTGAGAGCCAAACTCAGGCTCACCGGGATCTTTTCCGGTCAAGACGGCCTGTAACTTAGTCTGGCTATAGCTTGCATCCGATACGTTGCCACTTACCCCTGCGGCATTTTCATCATCAAAAGTTCCAACATTAATAATTGCCGGCAGGCTACCCGCTACGGGTGTGATTACATTAGCCCAATAACTTATCGCATCCAGTACTTTACTCTTTTGCTGCTGATTCATATTCCACGCTGATTCCAACGCTGAATCTTCACCTTCAATGAAAGGGCCGCTGTCAGTATCAAAAAACCGCACCTGAAATACCGGAACACCCTTGGCATTCCGGACAATATGTTCATCCACGGCATAGCTTGAGGTGCCGGGAACCATCAGTGCAATAGAAATAGCGAGCGAGAGTTTACGCAAGTTTCATATCCTTAATTTTACAATCCATACAATTTCAGACCGGCCATCATCTTTGCTTTCGCAACAAAGGTTGTGGGTCGTTATATTTTTTACGCCACTACAGGCAAGGATACTAACAGCAGGTTCATTATTAACTCTCCAAACGATTCATTAACGATAATTAAAACCACCTAAAAAATTCACTATATTTTGAGAATGACCATTTTTAATGGTAGAAACATAAACAACCAAAACAATTCAAGCTAATATATTCTTCACAGAAGATAGAACATCATCAGTAATAATCAAGCAGGAAATTATTTATCCCTCTTTAGATACTCACAGAGATTAATCACTAATAAAATAAGGGTTATCTACATACGGCGCAGGGAAACAGACTGATACGACAAACACACCAAAATACGTTCTGGCTGGAGATTGAGTCGCACTGGTGACCAACCAGCTTTAATCTAACATGCGCTGTAGCCTCTTACCTGTAAGCCTATATCGAATCGCTACGTGACAGTGATGTAACGCAAAGTGTAATAATTTTACCCATGCTATTTTCGCGGCTTGTTCTTTGGAGGAAGTATGTCTACAGCCATGATCATCGTTGCGGTGATTGTCTTTTTCGCAACCCGACATTACATGACGAAACAATGCGAAGCGCAGAAGCGAAAACTTGCCCACGATATGATTACCAGACTGATGTTAGTTGAGGACCTCTCAATCCCGCAGGACAGGGAGCATTTTTGCTATCGCGAGGCGATAGATAAGCTTAATGAAGCCGAGGACAGAGCTTATGTAACAGCCGAAAACCTCTACTTTAATAGCATCTCTCCCGCCGCTTACTATCGGTTTCGTGACGAGTTAGAAAAGAACGCAAAGTATGAGCGGCTACTCACTGCGATTAAAGCTCAAATCCTTACGCCAGAGCAACGCGAGCGATATCAGAGCCTGAAGAAAGAATACATTCCAGAAAAAGATTAACCCTTTTAAGCGCAGTACAACTGCAAAAAACAAAGCTCTGACTTCGCAGGATCAATCACATACCACTAAGCGTCCGGCGAGATGATTGTTCGCCACCGTTTTCAGGACACAAAAATTTAACAATGTCGAAAAAATAGCTGGACAGCCGTGGCTCTGAGTATGTTATGGTTTGACCCAGAAAGCATGATTTCGAGTTGTTTTGGGGATTTGGCGGATGCTGTTGAATATCCCTTCGCAGTTTGATAGATAAAAAAAGACCGAATACGATTCCTATATTCGGTCCAGGGAAATGGCTCTTGGGAGAGAGCCGTGCGCTAAAAGTTGGCATTTATGCAGGCTTGGTTGCCCTGCCCTTTAAAGGATAGATGAGCTTCGACGCTTTTCCAGTCCTGAGGACTTTTTGCCAAAAAAAATTTTATAAAGTGAAAAAAATTCCATAGCGCGTCGGGCCATTTGCCAGACGCGCTTTTTTATTTTGCTGATTTATCCTATGGTTAATTCCCGCACAGCGCTTCTGCCCGTTTGATTATCGGGTCCAGGCTTTTTTTCTGCCCAGGCTTCTCCGGGTCTTCAGCCAGGATAACATCGACAGTCTGAGCCTTAGCTCCACTGGAAATAACCTGCTTTAGCGCGGTCTCATTAAGCGGATATTGCATCAAAGTACTGGGATTAATCACGTAAAGGGCCTGTCCAGGCCGGCAGGTCAGCATGACTTCTTCACGAGTAAATGGCCACTGGGCCTTACCCACTTCAAACTGACTTAAAGTGACTAACTGAGGCGCCGCCAGCGCAGCACCGCTGGCTCCAAGCAGGATAAGGCTTAAAACAAACTTCTTCATATTTGGCATTTTATTCCTTGGCTAAAAAGGTTCCCAGGTTGCAAACAGACTAACCAGCAGAATAACGATGACGGACACAACCAGCTCTGCCTGAGTTGTACGAACAAAACGTCGCCAGACCTGCCCATCGTCATGACGTAATTGCGGCACTAATCTATATCGGTTATATATCGCCAGCGCCACCATAAATATCACCAACGCGATTTTTATCCCCAGCAGCCATAGATAGTGACTACTCCAGGGCAATGGCCATCCGAGAATCAACCATCCATTGAACATACCACCGGCCACAACCAACACTACCGCCAAATGCCCGTAGCGCGAGCAGCGCATCATGGTCTGGATAGACTGTTCGCGCCACTGCGCATCGCGTACCAGCCGCAGGCAATATAGAAATATCACCAAACCACCGCTCCATCCTGCTGCCGCCAGCAAATGTAAGGACTGAGCTAATTGCTGACCTGCCCCAGACAGACCGGAGTTCATTGCGCTATGTCCGGTTCCCGCTATCAGTACCAGCTGAAAAGCGCCCAGCGCTAAGGCTTTGCAACCCAGCGGCGATCGACAGGCAAGGAATAAAGTCAGCCACGCCAGGATAATCTGCACCAATCCCAGCAGGCCAAAGCGGGTACCAGAGACAATTTTCCATAACGCCGGATTAATAACATCAATCCAGCCGTTGCCCATCATGCCGCACTGCGCACCAAATAGCAGCGTAACGGTAATGGCATTAATCCATAACAAGCCTCGCCCGGTTCGGCTTAGCGCCCGGCCAAGTCTCTGACGCAGCTCTGCTGGTGCGAGTTGCGTAGAGGCGGCCATTCCTGCACTCAACATCAGCGCCAGAAAATGCCCGGCGCGCAGGCTTATCCAGCTGAATTCCAGCAGCATGTTATTTCACGCTAAAGCTATAGTTACCCTGAGTTTTATGGCTATCAACTGATACAACTTGCCATTCCACCTGATATTGACCAGATTTTAGCGGATCGTCGAATAACACCAGAAGCTGGCGAGTCGTATCGGGGGAGCGTTTAGCCTGGTGAGAGGTCACTACATTGCCGCTGGCATCAATGACCGATACCGAGCTTAAAGTTGGCTCTATCTGCTCAGAGAAAGTCAGTTTTAGTACGCTTACGCCTTCGTTATTTACGGAGTCAGCTGCGGGGATCTGCTGTTGCAAATGTGCATGTGCTAAAGCCGCCGGAGATGTAAAAATTGCAGCCAGTGCAAGAGCCATTGCAGCCAGACCGTGGCGCTTTCCTGCCATAATTCATTCCTTTTGCGTAAATAGTGGCCCGCCAGAATATAGATAGCTGTGATTTAAGTCGAGTCATCCGCTGCTCATCACCCGTAAAAGGCTTGTTATTCTGTGTCGGAAACAGTAATTTCATCGCCGCAAACCGGAGGAAATTTATGAGTATTAATCTGGCCCTGTTACCGCAGGATGAGATGGATAAAGTTAACGTTGATCTGGCCGCAGCGGGCGTTGCCTTTAAAGAGCGCTATAACATGCCGGTCATTGCCGAAGCCGTTGAGCGCGAGCAGCCTGAGGCTCTGCGAGGGTGGTTTCGCGAACGGCTGGTAGCCCACCGCCTGGCATCCGTGAACTTGTCGCGCCTGCCCTACGAACCAAAATCTAAATAACGCTGTCTTTCCATGACATAGCCTTACACTTTTGCTGCTAAACTGCCCGCGATGGGCGGTTGCCCACCTCTGCCACCGAAGTATAGATTTACTCACCGAGGCTGGATTGCATAAGGATAATGCTATGAGGCACTGGAATATTGCCGCCGCACAGGTGGCAAGCGTACCTGATAATGTTCATCATAATATTGAAAACCATTTACGCTTTGTGGAATGCGCCGCGCTCAATGGCGTCGAGCTCCTGGTTTTTCCGGAATATTCACTCACCGGCCTGCCTGGCGAAGACTATCGCCCTACCCCGCAAAATCCCTTAAGCCTGATACCGCTACAACTAGCGGCGCAGCGCCATGAAATGACAATTGTTGCCGGCCTGCCGATTGCTCAGGCCGATGGGCTAAAAATCTCCAGTGGAGCCGTTTGTTTCATGCCGGACGGCGGGCGGTTGCAATGTTCCCGCACTCACAACCCTGGCGGTTATGCTCAACCTGGCCTGCCGATTGCGGGTCATAAGGGACAGCGTTTTTCGTTAGATTTCGACAGTACTCACGATAGCGAGTATTTCCCCAGCCACGAAGCATCATACGGCGCAGATCTCCACGCCTCTGGGCTGGTAACCAGTGAACTTAAATGGCCGCTCGCCAGTCATTGGTTACAAGCCTGGGCGCGAAAATACAATATGGCCGTCCTTATGGCTAACCATACCGCCTCAAGTGGTAACAACCGTCCTGTTGGCCGAAGCTCCTGCTGGGATGAGCATGGGCAACTTGTGATGCGTGGGGATGAAGGCGAGCTGCTGGTTATCGGGCGACGACGGAATGAGGGTTGGCAAGGCGAAGTCGTTCCATTACGCTAGGGGTTTTTCCGTCGGAGCAAGCGTTATGCTGCGCGTAATCGATACCGAAACCTGCGGGTTGCAGGGAGGCGTCGTTGAGATAGCCTCGGTTGATATTCTGAATGGTCAGATAGTCAACCCAATGAGCGACCTGGTGCGGCCAGACCGGCCTATATCTCCTCAGGCGATGGCTATTCATAAAATTACCGAACAGATGGTGGCAAACAAACCGCCGCTGGAAGAGGTTGTTACACGATATAGCGGCAACCCGTGGTATGTAGCTCACAATGCGAGTTTTGATAGGCGCATGCTGCCAGAAATGGGCGGGGAGTGGATTTGCACCATGAAACTGGCTCGCCGCCTGTGGCCTGGTATTAAATACAGCAACATGGGCCTGTATAAATCACTCAAACTTAACGTCACCCCACCTGCCGATTTACACCATCACCGGGCGCTGTATGACTGTTACATTACCGCCGCGCTGCTGTTGCACATTATGGACGTTTCTGGCTGGACGCCGCCGGAAATGCTGGACGTAACCGGCCGCCCTGGGTTGGTGGCGACTCTGCCATTTGGTAAATATCGCGGACTGCCGGTGGCGGAAATTGCCAGCAAAGATCCGCGTTATTTGCACTGGATGCTAACCAGCGTCAAAAATTTGACGCCGGAGCTGCGGCTGACGCTACGCCATTACCTTGAGCCTTAATTTACGGCCCCTTCGGCCAGCGCTATCAGAAAGGTAAACTCCAGCGCGCTGTCTTCACAGGCTTTAAAGCGCCCGGATTTGCCTCCGTGACCGGCTGCCATGTCGGTCATGAGCAATAGCTGATTATTGTCAGTTTTATATTCCCGCAATTTTGCCACCCATTTGGCCGGTTCCCAGTACTGCACCTGAGAGTCATGCAGACCACTGGTAACTAGCAGATGGGGGTAGTTCTGGGCGCTAACATTGTCATAGGGGCTGTAGCCTTTGATATATTCATAGTAAACCGGATCCTGCGGGTTACCCCATTCTTCAAACTCACCGGTCGTTAGCGGGATAGACTCATCGAGCATCGTAGTGAGCACATCCACAAACGGCACCTGAGCCACCACGCCATGAAATAGATCGGGAGCCATATTAATCGCCGCTCCCATGAGTAAACCGCCGGCACTTCCGCCCATGCCATAAAGGCGCTGCGGGTCGCCGTAGCCGCGCTCAAGCAAGGCACGACATACCGCCAGATAATCGGTAAAGCTGCGGGTTTTGTGTAGGAATTTCCCATCTTCATACCACTGCTGGCCAAGCTCGCCGCCGCCGCGCACGTGAGCAATTGCAAATACAAAACCCCGGTCCAGCAGGCTTAGCCGCTCGGCATCAAATCCGGCGTCAATACTGACTCCATAGCTGCCATAGCCATATACCAGCAGCGGATTACGGCTCGAAACAAAACTATCGCGGCGATATACCAGCGATACCGGCACTTCGACGCCATCATCCGCGGCAATCCATAATCGTTCGCTCTGGTATGCGCCGTCCTCAAAACCCGCTACCGGCGTTTGCTTTAACATGCGCCGCTCGCCGCTGGCCATATTCAGCTCATAGACCGTTGTCGGCGTAGTTAGCGAAGAGTAGCCATAGCGCAGCCAGTCGCTTTCCGGCTGACGATTCACGCCAACCCAGGTCACATACGCCGGGTCGCTAAACTCAACCCGTTTTTCCTGCCCTGATGTCCTCTCGATATAACGCAGACGCGTCACCCCACGTTCACGCTCGGCCAGTACCAGCCAGCGATTAAATAAAGTGAAGTCTTCCAGCATAACCGCATCGCGCACCGCCACCAGCGTCAGCCAGGTGGTTTCATCATCTGGTTCAATCGCTTGATACAACCCAAAGGTTTTACCTTCCCGATTGGAGCGCACAATAAACGCTTCACCAAGGTGATCAACATCGTATTCATGATCTTTACGGCGAGGGATCAGGCAACGCGCTTCAAGCTCCGGGTTCTCCGCATCCAGCAGTCGCGTTTCGCTGGTGGTACTGCTATTGAGGGCAATACCGACGTAGCGTCGGGAACTGGTTTTATACAGCCCGATATAAAACAGACAGTCATCTTCCTGCCAGACCAGTCTGTCGCAGCTGACCGGCTGCCCCAATTGGTGGAACCATACTTGCCATGGTTGCAACGTTTGCGGATTTTTCCGCAGATACCAGAAGCCACGGCTATCTGCCGCCCACTCAACATCCGGCTCGACATTTTCCAGCAGCTCATCCAGCCAATGTCCGGTTTGCAGGTCACGCACTCGTAATTGATACTGACGGCGCGATACAAAGTCTTCCGCCACGGCCAGCAGCTGATTATCCGGCGATACGGCCAGACGCCCGGTGGCATACCATTCGTGGCCTTCTGCCTGTTCATTGCCATCCAGCAGAACCTGCCAGTCATTCTCATCAGCCTCCAGGGCCTGGCGCTGATAGATAGGATATTCTTTTCCCTCTGCATAGCGTTGGCGATAGCGCCAGCCGTTGCTGATATAAGGTACGGAATCATCCTGAGGTGGGATACGCCCGATAAGTTCCTGCAATACCGTATTCCGCAGACCGGCGTTTGCCGCCATGGCACGTTCTGCCCAGTCATTTTCCTGGCGTAAATAGTCGAGCACTTCCGGATTACTGCGTTCATCATCGCGCAGCCAGTACCAGGGATCCTGGCGGGTATCATTATGGCTAGTCAGAGCCTGCGGTTTTTTCGGTGCTACAGGGGGCATAAAAGAAAACTCCGGCGGAAATTGTCCTGCTAAGGTCGGCCAAAATGGCCAGCGAAGCAAGTAAAAGTCCAGCCGGAGCAGATAAGCGGTTATTCAGCCAGCGTTTGCTTTTGTGATTTAAGATCAAGCTCAATGGCCTGGCGTACATCGAGCGGCAGCCCAAGCGCCTCACCCAAGGCATCAAGGTATGAACGCTCCATAAAGTGATCGATGTCGATAGCGGCGCAGCTAACAAAGTAAAGTTGCAACGCCTCTTCCTCACCGCTGACGCTGGCCGCAAGACGCTGTGGGTCCAGTTGTTGGTTAAGGGCTTTAGCAATTAGCGCCTGACCCTGTGGCTCCAGCCCCGCATGCTGCAACTGTTGCTCAATATTCGCCTGCTCCCGATCATCAATATGTCCGTCGCTGCGTGCGGCAAATACCAGCGCAGTAATTAAACGTTCGGTTCGTGGATCGGTAGCCGGTTCGCAGGCGGGTTGAACCGCGGGTGCGGCAGACTCAGCGGGTATCGGCTGCCGGGCCGATGGCATCCGGTTGCGGTATTTATTCCACAGTACGCTCCCGGCCACAGCGCCACCGCCGACCAGTAAAGCGCCGGTGCCATACTTTGCCAGCATCTTGCGCGATGATTTACTGGCTACCAGTAATCCCGCCAGCCCGCCAAGCGCACCGGGCACCAGCATATCGGACAGGCCACCAGACTTTCCGCCAGTCTCGGCGTTACCAGGCAAGTTTTTGGTTAACAGGCCCTGCAATTGATTCAGCCAGGAACTCATCGTTTTCTCTCACGCATTGAGGATCGGACTTTGAGCGTAAGCGACTGAACGTCAAATTGTGTCGGGAAGGCAAAAGATGCGCAAAGGATATAGAGGTTACTGCTTTTATCATCGATATGAATATGACGGTGCGTTGCGCAGCAGAGCGGGAAACGAATCATTGACGATGAAAGGTTGGGGCAAACAACGGCTACAGATATAGCAGACAGGCCGCTCAAAGCGACGAAGCAGATAAAGCCTCCGTCCAAATGAATACGGCCACCATCAGGTGGCCGTAGTGAGGCTTCACTCAGTAATCAAGCCGCCTGTTTCGACTGGTCATCCGCAACGGCTTTCATTTTGGCCGATTTTTTTGCCGGAGCGGAAGGCGCTTCCTCGGCGTCAGGAAGTTTACCGGTGCGCAGCAGGGTGTTCAGCTCGTCTTTTTGCCCTGCCAGCCATAATGCCAGCTCTTCACGTGCGGCATCTTCAAGCGCAACCGGGCTTTGTCCCAGCCAGTCCGTCAGGGACTCGGCCAGATCGAGCATTTTGTCGTAGGCATCCGCATCTTTCTTACTGGCAAAAGACATTTTTTCCTCACCGTTTCGAACAACGACATATTTAACTTCAACCGCCATTGTAGGGCCTCTTATTTTACTGTGTTTATATACAGTATATCAAAAATACGGTTTTAGCTCAAGTGACAAAAACCCTCCTAACGCAAACGTTTTCGTATATACTGCGCCGGTCTTTTACCGTGGAGGAAATGTGCAGATGTTATCCCTGGGAACCGCTCTTAGCCCTACGGCCACTCGCGTAATGTTGCTCGGCTCAGGTGAGCTTGGCAAAGAAGTGGCTATCGAATGCCAGCGCCTTGGTCTGGAGGTTATCGCCGTCGATCGTTACCCTAACGCTCCGGCTATGCAGGTGGCCCATCGCTATCACGTTATCGATATGCTCGATGGTGAAGCGCTGGCCCGGCTGGTTGCAGAAGAACGCCCGGATTATATCGTCCCGGAGATTGAAGCCATCGCCACCGCTACGCTGGTAGAGCTGGAGCAAGCCGGGCAGAAGGTTGTTCCTACCGCCCGGGCGGCGCAAATTACCATGAACCGGGAGGCTATCCGCCGCCTGGCGGCGGAAACGCTGGCATTACCTACCTCTCCTTACCGCTTCGCCGCCACCCGCGAACAGCTGGATGCTGCAATTAGCGAAATCTCCCTGCCCTGCCTGATAAAGCCGGTAATGAGCTCCTCCGGTAAAGGACAGACGCTGGTTCGGAAGGCAGATCAGTTGGATGCCGCCTGGCGCTATGCACAAGAAGGTGGTCGCGCGGGGGCGGGAAAAGTCATTGTTGAAGGGCTGGTTGATTTTGATTACGAGATAACGCTGCTTACCGTTAGCGCGGTGGACGGAATTCACTTCTGCGCGCCGATAGGCCACCGGCAGCAGGATGGTGATTATCGTGAGTCCTGGCAGCCTCAGCAAATGAGCGAACAGGCTCTGGCCGCCAGTCAGAGAATCGCCAAAGAAGTTGTCACTGCGTTGGGAGGTTTTGGGCTGTTTGGCGTCGAGCTATTTGTGCGCGGTGATGAGGTTATCTTCAGCGAAGTTTCACCGCGCCCGCACGACACTGGCCTGGTGACACTTATCTCGCAGGATCTCTCCGAATTCGCCCTGCATGTGCGCGCCTTTTTAGGGCTTCCGGTCGGCGCAATTCGCCAGTACGGGCCTGCGGCTTCCGCCGTTATCCTGCCACAGCTCACCAGCCAAAATATTATGTTTGACGGGCTTAATGGTGCCGTGGGCGCCGGGTTACAGCTGCGCCTGTTTGCTAAGCCTGTGATTGATGGCAGCCGCCGTCTAGGGGTAGTACTGGCCAGCGCTGACAGTATCCGGGATGCGGTCAAACTCGCGGTAGACGCCGCCGCCAGCGTAAACGTCTTTGCCGGCGAGTAATCGGTTTTATAAATTGCAGGCAAAAAAAAGCCCCCATTTGGGGGCTTTTTAGTAAGACGCTATTATTTAGCGCCTTCAACAGCTTCACGCGCCAGGCGAGTGATGCGATCGTAATCACCGCTTTCCAGCGCGTCGGCTGGAACCAGCCAGGAACCACCGATGCACAGAACGCTTTTCAGTGCCAGGTAGTCACGGTAGTTAGCCGGAGAGATGCCGCCAGTTGGGCAGAAACGGATGTGAGCGAATGGACCAGCAATGGCCTGCAGAGCTTTCACGCCGCCGTTAGCTTCAGCCGGGAAGAATTTAAATTCTTTCAGACCGTGAGACATACCCAGCATCAGTTCAGAAACGGTGCTGATACCCGGGATAAGCGGGATAGTACCGGCAGTTGCGGCTTTCAGCAGCTCGTCGGTCAGCCCAGGGCTGATAGCGAACTGAGCGCCCGCTTCAGTCACTTCTTTCAGCTGCTGTGGGTTAGTTACGGTACCGGCACCCACGATAGCGTCAGGAACTTCTTTAGCGATCAGGCGAATGGCTTCCATTGCGCACTCGGTACGCAGAGTTACTTCCAGAACGCGAACGCCGCCAGCAACCAGTGCTTTAGCCATAGGTACCGCGTGTTCAATTTTGTTCACGACGATAACAGGCACTACCGGGCCGGTTTTCAGGATCTGTTCGGCACTAACTTTCCAGTTTTTCATTGTAAATAGTCTCTCTCTTGGAGGTGAAACCGTTAACCCAAGGGCTAATCAAAAAATAATGCAGGTTGCGCCCTGTTCAGCACCGGAGAATTTC
Source organism: Salmonella enterica subsp. enterica serovar Choleraesuis (assembly GCA_022846635.1). Taxonomy (GTDB): domain Bacteria; phylum Pseudomonadota; class Gammaproteobacteria; order Enterobacterales; family Enterobacteriaceae. The sequence continues at coordinate 1,632,431 of AP025685.1, read as the reverse complement.
TCGCGCAGTGCGCCAAACAGTTCGCGGCCGGTACCGATGCGCTGGGCGCTCAAGTCTGGACGCAGGGGTTCACGCGCAGCCAGTTCGCTTTCGTCAACCAGCAGAGTCAGTTCACCAGTCTGGCCGTTCACACGGATCATATCCCCGTCATGGACTTTAGCCAGCAGACCGCCGTCATAGGCTTCCGGGGTGACGTGGATAGCGGAAGGCACTTTACCTGATGCGCCAGACAGACGGCCATCGGTGACCAGAGCAACTTTGAAACCGCGGTCCAATAATACACCAAGCGGTGGCATCAGTTTATGTAATTCCGGCATACCGTTAGCTTTAGGGCCCTGGAAGCGAACAACAACAACGCAATCGCGGTCCAGTTTACCGGCTTCAAACGCAGGAACTACGTCGTGCTGGCTTTCGAAAACAACGGCCGGAGCCTCGATAACCTGGTTTTCAACCGGTACCGCAGAAGTTTTCATTACCGAGCGGCCAAGGTTACCGCTAAGTACTTTAGTACCGCCGTGTTTGGAGAACGGAGCTTCAATGCTGGCCAGAACCTCTGGGTCCAGAGATTTAACCGGGCCTTCACGCCAGTCCAGTTTGCCATCATTCAGCCATGGCTCTTGCAGGTAACGTTTCAGACCGAAGCCAGCCACGGTGTTTACGTCTTCGTGCAGCAGGCCGCCTTTCAGCAGTTCGCTCATCAGAACCGGCACGCCACCCGCCGCCTGGAAGTAGTTAATATCAGCCGGGCCGTTTGGATACAGTTTGCACATCAGTGGCACAACTTCAGAGATTTCAGAGAAGTCATCCCAGTTGATGATGATGCCGGCAGCACGAGCCATCGCCACCAGATGCATGGTGTGGTTAGTAGAACCACCGGTCGCCAGAAGAGAAACGATGCCGTTAACCACAACTTTCTCATCAACCATTTTACCAAACGGCATCCAATCGTTGCCGTTACCGGTCAGGCGAGTCACCTGGCGAGCGGCGGCGGCAGTCAGTTCAGCACGCAGCGGTGCATCCGGATGGATGAAAGAAGAACCTGGCAGCTGCATACCCATGAATTCAATAACCATCTGGTTAGTGTTTGCAGTGCCGTAGAAAGTACAGGTACCTGGCGCATGGTAAGAAGCAGACTCAGCTTCCAGCAGCGCATCGCGGCCAACTTTACCTTCGGCAAACAGCTGACGAACGCGAACTTTTTCTTTGTTTGGCAAGCCGCTAGCCATCGGGCCTGATGGGACGAATACCGCAGGCAGATGGCCAAATGACAGCGCAGACATAACCAGCCCAGGGACGATTTTGTCGCACACGCCAAGGAACAGCGCGCCATCAAACATATTGTGGGACAGACCAATAGCAGAAGACATCGCGATGACTTCACGGCTCAGCAGGGAGAGTTCCATCCCATCCTGGCCCTGGGTCACGCCGTCACACATTGCCGGTACGCCGCCTGCAACCTGACCTACCGCATTAACGGAGTGCAGCGCTTTGCGGATAACGTCCGGATAGTGCTCATACGGCTGGTGAGCCGAAAGCATGTCGTTGTAGGCAGTAATGATCGCGATATTGTTACGCAACATGCTCTTCAGCGAAGCTTTATCATCCGGCTGGCAAGCCGCGAAACCGTGGGCCAGGTTGCCGCAGGCAAGCTCTGAACGGTGCACGGTATTGCTTTTGGCTTCTTCGATGCGAGCCAGATAGGCTTCGCGGGTTGAACGGGAGCGTTCAATAATGCGATTTGTTACGCGTAACAATGTCGGGTTCATACAATATCCTCATCTCAGGTCTGCCATCGGCAGTTGGCCGGCATAGCCTTTGGATAGCGATTTTTTTCGACTAACCTTGGATTGCCGCGCTCCAGGAGCTAAAACGTTACAGCTAGTGTAATTAAAAAAGCCCCGCTGGTACATCCAGCCGGGGCTTTTAAATTAAAAAAATTTTACCACTACTGAGCCAGATCATGTTACCGGTAAAATAGACACCGGTCACATGACGGCTAAGATCTACTCAAACTCGTTCCAGGAGCGCCCGTCACGGGTAATCATAGCAACGGAAGCCACCGGCCCCCATGTTCCTGCCTGATAAGGTTTTGGTGCGTCATTATCTGCTTCCCACGCCTGAGTAATGCCATCTACCCATTTCCACGCTTCTTCAACTTCATCACGACGCACAAACAGAGCCTGAATGCCGCGCATAGTTTCCAGCAGCAGTCGCTCATAGGCATCCGCCAGATGAGTCTGATTGAAGGTTTCGGAATAGCTCAGATCCAGTTTAGTGGTTTGCAGGTTGTGTTTATGCTCAAGGCCCGGAACTTTGTTCAGGATCTGGATATCCACCCCTTCATCTGGCTGCAGACGAATGGTCAGCTTGTTCTGCGGTAGCTCCTGCCACGAATCTTTAAACAGATTCAGGGCCGGGTTTTTAAAATACACCACCACTTCGGAACATTTACTTGGCAGGCGTTTACCGGTACGCAGGTAGAATGGAACGCCAGCCCAGCGCCAGTTGTCGATATCAACGCGGATAGAAACGAAAGTTTCGGTGCAGCTTCCTTTGTTCGCGCCCTCTTCTTCCAGATAGCCCGGTACTTTGGTGCCCTGGACGAAACCTGCGGTGTACTGCCCACGCACAGTTTTTTCACGCACATTTGAACGGTCAATACGGCGCAGGGACTTAAGTACCTTCACTTTTTCGTCGCGAATATGGTCAGCCGTCAAATCTGCCGGAGGTGACATGGCAATCATGCACAGAATTTGCAGCAGGTGGTTCTGCACCATGTCGCGCATCTGCCCGGCCTGGTCGAAGTAACCCCAGCGGCCTTCGATCCCCACCTCTTCCGCCACGGTGATTTCAACGTGGTCGATAGTGCGCTTATCCCAGTTGTTCACAAACAGAGAGTTGGCAAAGCGCAGCGCCAGAAGGTTCAGTACGGTCTCTTTCCCTAAATAGTGGTCGATGCGATAAACCTGGTCTTCATTAAAGAACTCGCCAACCTGGTCGTTAATTTCACGTGAGGTTTCAAGAGAACGTCCTAGCGGTTTTTCCATCACAACGCGAGCCGGCTGAGCATTCAGTTTTGCCGCGCCCAGACCTTTGCAGATAGCGCCAAAGGTGCCCGGCGGCATCGCGAAGTAGTTAATGGTGACGCGATTTTTCTGATCGAGCATCTTACCCAGGCGGGTAAAACCCTTCACATCATTGACATCCAGGTTGCAGAAGTCGAGGCGAGCGCTTAGTTTTTCCCACAGCGTTTCGTCAATCTTCTCCTTCATAAAGGTTTCGAGCGCTTCGCGGATAACTTTGGTGTACTCCGCCTTATCCCAGTCCGCACGACCAACGCCGATAATACGGGTCTCAGGATTGATCTGGCCCGCTTTTTCCAACTGATACAAAGATGGCAACAGCTTACGACGCGCCAGGTCACCTTTAGCCCCGAAAATTACCAGGTCACAGGCCTGAGGCATTTGATTAACCGCCATGTTTATCTCCTCGTTTCGTCCGACCGGCACAACATGACCAGTCATGATCGTAATATTCTTACAGCCCAATGTACTTGTTTTAGTCACGTAACGAAATTGCCAGCCGTGCCATGTTATTTCACTCTCCGCACTCAGGGCGAAAAACCGGGCATCTTATAGGCCGGAACCGTGCACCGTGCCATAGCCCGTTACCTACGGTTAAAACCCGACTTTGATCAAGCTATGAAAAAAAACAACAACTTCTTACGCCCATTGGTCGTATCACAAGAGTATATTCTGGACAGCGCCTAATCGCGATTCCTTCTGTTTTAAGAAATCGCAACAAATAGTGAGTTGCCCGTCATCATGAATATGCTGGAAAAAATTCGCTCACAGCTTGAACAATTGAGCAAGTCTGAACGCAAAGTCGCCGAAACGATCATGGCGGCCCCGCAGCACGCCATCCATTCAAGTATTGCCGCGCTGGCCACCCTTGCAGGCGTCAGTGAACCTACCGTAAACCGTTTCTGCCGCCATATGGGAACCCGCGGTTTCCCCGATTTTAAACTGCAACTCGCTCAAAGCATCGTAAGCGGTACGCCGTATGTTAGCCGTAATATCGAGCAACACGATGGCGTAGAAACCTATACCAGTAAAATATTCGAAACCGCGCTGGCCGGGCTTGGTAGCGTTCAGCGCAACCTTGACCGCCAGGCAGTGAATCGGGCCGTGGATTTACTGACTCAGGCGAAAAAGATCTCTTTCTTTGGTCTCGGCGCATCCGCAGCCGTGGCTCATGACGCCATGAATAAGTTTTTTCGCTTTAACGTGCCGGTTATCTACTCTGATGATGTTATCGTGCAACGTATGAGCTGTATGAATAGCAACCATGATGATGTTGTGGTTCTTATCTCCCACACCGGGCGGACCCGACAATTGGTTGAACTCGCTCAGATGGCACGCGACAATGACGCAATGGTAATTGCCATTACTACCCACAATAGCCCCCTGGCAGAGAAAGCTTCGCTGGCACTGTTGGTAGATGTTCCTGAGGACACCGACTTATATATGCCAATGGTGTCGCGGCTGGCACAGCTTACTGTCATCGATGTGCTGGCTACCGGATTCACCCTACGGCGCGGTGAGAAATTCCGCGATAACCTCAGGCGGGTAAAAGACGCCCTGCGCGATTCGCGCTACGACAAAAGCGAGCACTCCGAAGGCTCCGGATATTGATGAGTTTCTTCGGCTGGCCCCCGCTGCACCCCGCAGTGCCCGGTTAGCCTTTTTATGTTCACGCAACACCACAAGTTTTATCAATGGAGAATGACATGACCAGACGGCTACGCAGAACTAAGATCGTCACCACCCTTGGGCCGGCAACCGACCGCGATAATAATCTGGAAAAAGTGATCGCCGCCGGAGCCAACGTGGTTCGTATGAACTTTTCTCACGGAACGGCAGAAGACCACAAACTACGCGCCGATAAAGTGCGCGAAATCGCCGCCCGTCTGGGCCGCCACGTGGCAATTCTGGGCGATCTTCAGGGGCCGAAAATCCGCGTCTCCACCTTTAAAGAAGGCAAAGTATTCCTAAGTGTTGGCGATAAATTCCTGCTCGACGCGAACCTCGGTCGCGGCGAAGGCGATAAAGATGCCGTCGGTATCGACTATAAAGGCTTGCCTGCTGACGTAGTGCCAGGCGATATCCTGCTGCTGGACGACGGCCGTGTGCAGTTGAAGGTACTGGAGGTTCAGGGCATGAAGGTATTCACCGAAGTGACCGTTGGCGGCCCGCTGTCAAACAATAAAGGGATTAATAAACTGGGCGGTGGCCTGTCCGCTGAAGCGCTGACCGATAAAGATAAAGCCGATATCGTCACCGCTGCGCTGATTGGCGTGGATTACCTTGCAGTGTCCTTCCCGCGCTGCGGCGAAGACCTGCATTACGCACGCCGCCTGGCTCGTGAAGCCGGATGCGATGCAAAAATCGTCGCCAAAGTTGAACGTGCCGAAGCGGTATGCAGCGAAGAAGCAATGGATGACATTATCCTCGCTTCCGACGTGGTGATGGTCGCGCGTGGCGACCTCGGTGTAGAGATTGGCGATCCGGAACTGGTGGGTATTCAGAAAGCCCTAATTCGTCGTGCCCGTCGTCTAAACCGCGCGGTAATTACCGCCACCCAGATGATGGAATCCATGATTACCAACCCAATGCCGACCCGTGCCGAAGTTATGGACGTGGCAAACGCCGTGCTGGATGGTACTGATGCCGTTATGTTGTCGGCAGAAACTGCCGCTGGTCAGTATCCGGCGGAAACCGTAGCCGCTATGGCACGGGTATGCCTGGGTGCTGAGAAGATCCCAAGCATCAACGTTTCAAAACACCGCCTGGACGTTGAATTCGACAACGTAGAAGAAGCCATCGCGATGTCCGCTATGTATGCGGCTAACCATACCAAGGGCGTCACGGCGATTATTTCTCTGACAGAGTCCGGCCGTACCGCGCTGATGACCTCACGTATCAGCTCCGGCCTGCCTATCTTCTCTCTGTCCCGCCACGAGCGCACGCTGAACCTGACGGCGCTGTATCGCGGCGTTACTCCGGTATTCTTCGACCCACAGACCGATGGGGTAGTTGCTGCCACCGCCGCAGTTAATCTGCTGCGCGATAAAGGCTACCTGCTGTCAGGTGACCTGGTTATCGTGACTCAGGGCGACGCCATGGGTACCGTAGGCAGCACCAATACCGTGCGCACCATGACCGTAGAGTAATTTCGCTATCGCCGGGCCGCTTTGCACATTGCATCATGGCTCGATTATCCGGCTGGTAAAACGAAAAGCCCGCATCTGATGCGGGCTTTTTATGCGGCAAAAACTGAGATCACTTATAGCAAGTGTTAGTCGATACCAAACCGCTCATGCGGTTTGTAAGGCTTAATATCCCCATAACGACGGGTTTTGAGCAGCTTAAGAATCCAGGTGTATTGCTCCGGATGCGGCGTGACAAACAGCTCAACCTCTTCATTCATGCGACGAGCGATGGTTTTATCATCGGCCTCACGCAGGTCATCCATTGGCGGATGGATATAGATATCCAGACGATGAGTCTTACCGTTATAAACCGGAAACAGCGGCACAACGCGCGCCCGGCACAGCTTCATCAGGCGCCCGATTGCAGGCAGAGTCGCTTTATAGGTGGCAAAGAAATCAACAAACTCACTGTGTTCTGCACCGTGGTCCTGGTCCGGCAGCGTGTAGCCCCAATAACCCTGACGCACCGAACTGATAAATGGTTTAATGCCGTCATCACGGGCATGCATCCGTCCGCCAAAGTGGCGACGGGCCAGGTTCCATACATAGTCGAATACTTCATTGTCCTGATTATGGAACATCGCCGCCATTTTCTGGCCGCTGGCCGCCATCAGCATCGCCGGCACGTCTACCGCCCAGCCGTGGGGCACCAGGAAGATAACGCGCTCGTTGTCCGCCTTCATCTGGTCGATAATTTCCTTATTGTGCCAGGTCACGCGCTTCAATACCCGCTCTGGGGAACGTAACACCAGCTCAGCCATCAGCGCCATCGACTGCGGCGCGGTGGTGTACATCTGGTCCAGCACCTGCTGGCGATGTTCATCGGTCCATTCAGGGAAGCAATATTCCAGGTTAATACGCGCCCGTCGGCGGGCGGTCTTGGCAAATTTCCCCGCCAGACGGCCGAGCGAACCAAGGATTGGATCGCGTACCGCAGGTGGCAGCATAGCCACAGAAGCAAACGAAATAAGTCCCAGCCAGGTGCCCCAATATTTGGGCTTTAAAAAGGAAGATTTAAATTTCGGGATAAACTCTACCGCGGATTTTTTCTCTGTTTCCATGCTCATTCTCGGGATCAGGCCCTGATATATAAAACGCTGTTTGAAGCTATTCTAGCGGTGTAAAGATTCATGCACAAAATAAAAAGCCGGCGCGATAAGCGCCGGCCTTAGATTAGCCCGGTAATCAGTTAAAGGTTAACTGAGGTACTACCTGTTTTACCTGGGCCAGATAATCGCTGCGATCCGAGCCACTCAGGCCTTCGGTGCGCGGCAGTTTAGCCGTCAGTGGGTTAACCGCCTGCTGGTTAATCCATACTTCATAGTGCAGATGCGGACCGGTAGAACGCCCGGTATTTCCGGAAAGCGCGATACGCTCACCACGCTTAACTTTCTGACCCGGCTTAACCAGAATACGTTTTAAGTGCATGTAGCGCGTGGTGTATGTACGACCGTGACGTACCGCCACATAGTACCCCGCAGCGCCGCTGCGCTTGGCGGTAACCACTTCACCATCACCAACTGAAAGCACCGGAGTACCCTGAGGCACCGCGAAATCAACGCCGCGGTGCGGCGCAACGCGCCCGGTAACCGGGTTAACGCGACGCGGATTGAAGTTAGACGACACGCGGAACTGGCGGTTGGTCGGGAAACGCAGGAACCCTTTCGCCAGGCCGGAACCGCTGCGGTCATAGAACTTACCGTCTTCGGCACGGATAGCGTAATAATCTTTACCGCCGGTACGTAAACGCACCCCAACCAGCTCGCTCTGCTCACGCTTACCATCAAGCATTTCACGAGACATCAGCACTGAGAACTGATCGCCTTTGCGCAGCTTACGGAAGTCCATCTGCCATTGCAGCGATTTGATAACAGCGTTAACTTCGGTGCTGGTCAGCCCTGCCGCCCGCGCGCTATCCACAAAGCTGCCGTTAACGCGCCCACTGAGTACGCTGTTAGTCCAGTCGCCTTGTTGGGTTTCTTTCGTCATTTTGAAACCATTACCCACGCGATCGTAGGTGCGGGTTTCGCGGCGCGACATCTCCCAGGTGAGACGCTGTAAATCACCATCGGCGGTCAGCGTCCAGGAGAGCTGTTGGCCAATTTTCATGCCACGCAGGTCTTTATCTACATTCGCCAGCTGGCTGATATCGCTCATGTCGATACCATACTGATTCAGAATGCTGCTTAAGGTATCGCCGGTAGAAACAACATACTCATGAACTCCAGCCTCACCAGAAGTCTTATCGTCCAGTTCATCCTGCGGCGGCGCATCGTCGAGATCGTCTGCGCCTGACTGATCGATAGGCTCACTGGCCTCCGGCAGCAGAGAGCGAATCTCGTTGCGTTCAAGCTGAATAGTTCTGACGATAGGCGCAGCGTCCGGATGGTAGATATAGGGACGCCAGACCGAAACCGCGAGGGTGAGAACGGTGAGCGACCCCAACATCACTCGATGGGGCCGCGGTAAGTTGTTAAATGCCAGGGCGACAGAACGGGCTATCTGTTGCACGTAATCGGTTCCTCGTTATTCTCCCTTCAGGCAGCTTGAATATTGGTTTGCCATCCCGGTGATAAACTGCATGTAGCTGTCTTTCCCGAGCTTCACGTCGATACCGAGGGGATCCAGAGTGCCGGAGCGCACTGATGTTCCTCGGGCCACCGCCGCGATAACCGCTGGCCTGAATTGTGGCTCAGCAAAAACGCAAGTCGCTTTTTGCTCAACCAGCTCTGTTCTTATTTCATGTAAACGCTGCGCACCAGGCTGTATTTCGGGGTTGACGGTAAAGTGGCCAAGCGGGGTAAGTCCGTAATGTTTTTCGTAGTAGCCATAGGCGTCATGAAATACGAAATACCCTTTTCCCTTGAGCGGTGCCAGCTCGTTACCAACCTGTTTATCGGTCGCGGCTAATTGTGCCTCAAAACGCTTCAGGTTGGCGTCTAATTTGGTTCGACTTTGCGGCATAACTTCCACTAATTTTTGATGTATTGCAACCGCTGAAAGCCGCGCTATCTCTGGGGATAACCAGATGTGAAGGTTGTACTGCCCATGATGGTGATCGGCGTCACGGTTTGCCGCGCCATCGTTTTCGTGACCGTGATCATGGTGCTCATCATCATCGCCTTTTAATAACAGCGGTTTCACATCAGGCAGTTCTGAAAGCGCCATGGATTTTTGCGCCGGAAGTTGGGCAACTGATTTCGTCATGAAGGCTTCCATCTCAGGTCCGACCCATACAACTAAGTCCGCGCTTTGTAAGCGTTTTACATCTGACGGACGTAGTGCATAATCATGCTCTGAGGCACCATCTGGCAGTAAAACCTCAGTGGAAGTGACCCCATCGGCGATAGCTGAAGCGATAAACCCCAAGGGTTTTATGGAGGTTACAACGGCTGACTGTGCCGGAGCCATTACACCGCCCCACAGTGCCGTTGCGCACATAGCGCAAAGAAACGTCTTTAAATGTAACATAATACGTCAATTCCTGATTGGTGATGGTTGTCTCACTGAGGAATGTGATATTATAACATTTAACAACTTCCGCAATCCTTAAATGACATGTCCTCACTGGTAACTCTGGAAAATGTGGCCGTCGCTTTCGGCCAACGCCGCGTGCTGTCGGAGATTTCGCTCTCCCTTCATGCAGGAAGAATTCTGACTTTGCTCGGGCCAAATGGTGCCGGGAAATCGACCCTGGTTCGGGTAGTCCTGGGGCTGGTAGCACCCAGCAGCGGAACTATCAAGCGAGAGAAAAATTTGCGCATTGGGTATGTACCGCAAAAACTCCAGCTCGACAGTACGCTGCCGCTGCCTGTCAGCCACTTTATGCGAATGAGACCTGGCGTAAAACGTGCAGAGGTAGCTCCGGCCCTGGCGCGGGTACATGCAGGTCATTTAATCGATGCCCCTTTACAGAAGCTTTCCGGCGGCGAGATGCAGCGCGTATTACTCGCTCGCGCTTTGCTTAATCGCCCGCAATTACTGGTGCTGGATGAACCCACTCAGGGAGTGGATGTAAATGGCCAGATGGCGCTGTACGACCTGATAAACCAGTTGCGCAATGAGCTTAATTGCGGCGTGCTCATGGTTTCACACGACCTGCACCTGGTCATGGCTAAAACCGACGAAGTGCTATGCCTGAACCACCATATCTGCTGTTCCGGCACGCCCGAGATTGTCTCTTCTCATCCCGAATTTATCTCTATGTTTGGCCCACTGGGCGCTGAGCAGATAGGTTTTTATCGCCATCATCATGGGCATCATGCCCGTCATCAGGCATTTAGCGGGCGTATAGACCTGCGTTCGGATAAGGGACAATTATGATTGAATTACTGCTTCCCGGCTGGCTGGCCGGGATGATGCTGGCCTGTGCCGCCGGCCCGCTGGGGTCTTTCGTGGTCTGGCGGCGGATGTCCTATTTTGGCGATACCCTTGCCCATGCCTCGCTGCTTGGGGTGGCATTTGGCCTGCTATTTAACGTTTCACCTTTTTACGCAGTTATCGTCGTTACGCTGTTACTGGCTTTGGGCCTGGTCTGGCTGGAACGCCGCCCGCAGTTAGCGGTCGATACGTTGCTGGGGATTATGGCCCATAGCGCGTTGTCGCTAGGCCTGGTGGTCGTAAGTCTGATGTCGAACGTGCGGGTAGACTTAATGGCTTACCTGTTTGGCGATCTGCTGGCCGTGTCTCCAGAAGACCTGATAGCTATCGCCATTGGCGTAGTGGTTGTGGTCGCTTTGTTGTGCTGGCAATGGCGCAGCCTGTTGGCGATGACCATCAGCGCCGATCTGGCTTTTGTCGACGGTGTGAAGATCCAGCGGGTTAAGCTATTGCTTATGCTGGTGACGGCATTAACCATCGGGGTAGCGATGAAGTTTGTCGGCGCACTGATTATTACATCGTTGCTTATCATCCCAGCAGCCACCGCCCGCCGTTTTTCCCGCACACCGGAGCAGATGGCAGGGATCGCGGTTGTCGTTGGCATGCTGGCGGTTACCGGCGGTCTCGCCTTCTCCGCCTGGTACGATACGCCGGCGGGGCCTTCTGTAGTGCTGGTTGCCGCTGCGTTGTTTATTTTGAGTATGCTGCGTAAGCCGATAGTTTGAGTCCGCTTTATCCCCGCGCTGTCCGGGCGTGGGGATCTTTCGCCGGGTATTAATAGATGATCCCGCAGGCAGATATCTGTATGTAGCTCCGGTATTGGTTGCGCTCTTATAAGTGGAAAGCCTGACTTAATCACGGTACCCAGAGCGCGCAAAGGGCGGCTCCATCACCGCCGCCCTCTTCACTCCCCGGCGACCGGCCACAAAATCGCTGCTGCGCAGTCCCCTCCCGCTTCTTGCGGCTGCCTGTTGCTGCTGGCCAATTTCTGTATGTCACTCCGATGCTGGTTGCGCTCTTTCTGATACGTAATATCCATATCGCGAATGGCACCCAGAGCGCGCAAAGGGCGGCTCAGTCGCCGCCGCCCTCTGCACTCCCGGGCGACCGGCCACAAAATCGCTGCTGCGCAGTTCCCTCCGCTTCTTGCGGCTGCCTTTCGGGCACGGGCGGTATGCTGTTTACTCGTCTCATCCCTGACACTCGCCCCTGCGGGGCCGACGCAAGCGTCGTTAAAAAATGCTCCCGGCATTTTTTTCCATGCAGCTCCCGCCCTGCGCTCACATCCCTGTGAGCGCTCCCGGCCAGCCACAAACGCGTCGGCGATTTTCAGCCGGGGGAATGTCGCTTCAGATTATGACTTTTTACAGCCACAGAATTGCTGCTGTTCGTTACCTGAATACCAGCGCAGGCCCGCTCCCCCATGGAAACCGGTGAGCCGAAGTCCGACTGACCAGGCCAGGCCGCCAGGGATGGCGGACTGAAACGCGTAGAGACAGGGATGTCGAGTCGCGACGCCGCAGTCAGCGCGGAACGCAGGTGAACGCAGTGCGAAGCACCGGTTTCTTCTGGGGCCGCTGGGATTGTAAAGGGGCTGTCGGTACAGCCCATTTACCCGTTCACGTGTGGTGTACGGGCTATATTCTGCTAAACGCAAGTGAACGGAACTTTGCCATATCCCAGACAGGCTGCTGCTGGCAGATATCTATATGTAGCTCCGGTATTGGTTGCGCTCTTATATGTACACAATATCCATGCAGCTCCCGTCCTGCGCTCACATCCCTGTGACCGCTCCCGGTCAGCCGCAAACGCGTCGGCGATTTTCAGCCGGGGGAATGTCGCTTCAGATTATGACTTTTTACAGCCACAGAATTGCTGCTGTTCGTTACCTGAATACCAGCGCAGGCCCGCTCCCCCATGGAAACCGGTGAGCCGAAGTCCGACTGACCAGGCCAGGCCGCCAGGGATGGCGGATTGAAACGCGTAGAGACAGGGATGTCGAGTCGCGACGCCGCAGTCAGCGCGGAACGCAGGTGAACGCAGTGCGAAGCACCGGTTTCGTCTGGGGCCGCTGGGATTGTAAAGGGGCCGTCGGTACAGCCCCTTTACCCGTTCACGTGTGGTGTACGAGCTATATTCTGCTAAACGCAAGTGAACGGAACCTTCACCTGATTTCAGATGAACTCTCGCAAGCAGATATCCATATGTAATGCCGATGCAGGTTGCGCTCTTTCATGTTCATTATTTTTATATGGATATCGGCACCCAGAGCGCGTTGGGGGGATGAATCGCCATCCCCCCAACACCCCCCGCGACCGGCCATAAAATCGCCGCTTTCGCGGTACCTTCCGCTTCTTGCGGCTGCCTTTCGGGCGCGGGCGGTATGCTGCCTCCCAGCAGCTCCCGCCCTGCGCTCACATCCCTGTGAGCGCTCCCGGCCAGCCACAAACGCGTCGGCGATTTTCAGCCGGGGAAATTCCGCTTCAGATTATGTTTTTTATAGCGGCAATATCGCTGCTGTTCGCTTCCTGGCAGCCAGCGCAAGCCCATTCCCCCATGGAAACTGGTGAACCGAAGTCCGACTGACAAGGCCAGGCCGCCACGGATGGCGGACTGAAACGCGTAGAGACAGGGATGTCGAGTCGCGACGCCGCAGTCAGCGCGGAACGCAGGTGAACGCAGTGCGAAGCACCGGTTTCTTCTGGGGCCGCTGGGATTGTAAAGGGGCTGTCGGCACAGCCCCTTTACTCGTTCACGTGTGGTGTACGAGTTATATTCTGCAAAACAAAAGTGAACGGAACTTTGCCATATCCCAGACATGCCATTGCCCACGGACAACTAACCTTAACTGCCAGGATCGAAAAGGGGCCGCTGGCGCAGCCCCTTTTCCGTTCACGTGTGATATACGGCTCATATTCTTCAAAACGCAAATCAACGGAATTTTGCCGGGTATTCAGAGATACTTCCGCAGGCAATTCCTATTACGGCTGAACCGGTGGCACCACTCCAAAATGCTGCCAGGCGCGTGGCGTAGCCATACGTCCGCGCGGAGTTCGTTGCAGGAAGCCTTGTTGAATCAGAAACGGCTCCAGTACGTCCTCGATAGTCTCACGCTCTTCGCCAATAGCCGCCGCCAGATTGTCCAGCCCTACCGGGCCGCCCATAAATTTATCAATTACCGCCAGCAGTAGCTTTCTGTCCATAAAGTCGAAGCCTTCAGCATCAACATTCAGCATATCCAGCGCCTGGGCCGCAATGTCACCATCGATAGCCCCGTTGTGGCGAACCTCGGCAAAGTCCCGCACCCGACGCAACAGCCGGTTAGCAATTCGCGGCGTGCCGCGCGCCCGGCGTGCAACCTCCAGAGCCCCCTCTTCGCTCATCTCCAGACCCAGACAACCGGCGCTGCGCCCGACGATATGTTGCAAATCGGCAACCTGATAGAACTCGAGGCGTTGCACAATGCCAAAACGATCGCGCAACGGCGAGGTCAGCGAACCGGCGCGAGTGGTCGCGCCAATCAGGGTAAACGGCGGCAGATCGATTTTAATCGAACGCGCTGCCGGGCCTTCACCAATCATAATATCCAGCTGATAGTCTTCCATCGCCGGATACAGCACCTCTTCGACTACGGGTGAAAGGCGGTGAATTTCGTCGATAAACAGGACGTCATTTGGCTCAAGGTTGGTGAGCATCGCCGCCAGATCGCCCGCCTTTTCCAGCACCGGGCCAGAGGTTGTGCGCAGATTCACGCCCATCTCATTAGCGACAATATTGGCCAGCGTGGTTTTACCTAACCCCGGAGGCCCAAAGATGAGCAGATGATCCAGCGCCTCGCCTCGTAACCGGGCAGCCTCGATGAAGATCTCCATTTGCGAGCGCACCTGAGGCTGGCCCACGTATTCGGACAGCAGCTTCGGACGGATGGCGCGATCGGCCACTTCATCAAATGACGGGTTATTGTCGGGCGAAACCAGGCGATCTGCTTCTATCATCTTTTACCTCACAAAGCCGCGCGCAGCGCATCACGAATAAGAGTTTCGCTATCTGCGCCCTTCTTCGCCACTTTACTTATCATGCGGCTGGCTTCCTGCGGTTTATAACCCAGTGACACCAGCGCCGCCGCCGCTTCCGCCTCGGCATCATCATCCGGCAGCGCACTGCCCGCCGGTGCTGTCAGCACCAGGTCACTGGCCGGAGTGAACAGATCCCCATGCAGACCTTTAAAGCGGTCTTTCATTTCCACCACCAGGCGCTCGGCGGTTTTCTTGCCGATACCCGGTAGTTTTACCAGCGAGGCGGAGTCTTCGCGTTCAACGGCATTGACGAACTGCTGCGCAGACATCCCGGAAAGAATAGCCAGCGCCAGTTTAGGACCCACGCCGTTGGTTTTAATCAATTCACGGAACAACGTGCGGGCCTGCTTGTTACTGAAGCCATACAACAGCTGTGCATCTTCACGCACCACAAAGTGGGTAAACACTATCGCTTCTTTGCCAGGCTCCGGCAGTTCATAGAAGCAGGTCATCGGCATATGCACTTCATACCCTACGCCACCAGTTTCCAGCAGTACCAGCGGGGGTTGTTTTTCCAGAATAATGCCTCTGAGTCGGCCTATCACATTGCGCTCCTGTTATACCTTGGGTCCCGGCCGCAGCCTGCTGGCTGCATTTATTTATAGCCTGTAGCCGCGCCGTCTGCCGTTATGCTTCAGGATTACCCTATTGCGGGCACCTGAAGCGGCAACAAATAGCCTAAACGCGGCCCGCGCCTATCATATAAAAAAGGCTGGATGTACATCCAGCCTTAATTACGTAATCTTCCGCGGGTTAGCTGCATTCGCGCATCGCTTATCTGGAGCGCATTCTGGCTGATGTGGCAATGAGTGATGGCAATAGCCAGCGCATCCGCCGCATCCGCCTGGGGATTAGCCGGTAATTTAAGCAGCGTGCGCACCATGTGCTGTACCTGGCTTTTCTCGGCGCTGCCGATGCCGACAACCGTCTGCTTTACCTGACGGGCCGCATATTCAAATACCGGTAAATCCTGGTTCACCGCCGCCACAATCGCCGCGCCACGCGCCTGGCCAAGCTTGAGCGCAGAATCGGCGTTTTTAGCCATAAAGACCTGCTCAATCGCGAAATAATCGGGCTGGAACTGAGTGATGATTTCACTCACCCCGGCGTAGATAAGCTTTAATCGCGAAGGAAGATCGGCCACCTGAGTGCGGATACATCCGCTTCCCAGGTAGCTGAGCTGGCGTCCAACCTGGCGGATTACGCCATAACCGGTAATCCGCGACCCCGGGTCAATGCCTAAGATAATAGCCATTAGCGGAGTTCACTCCCGAACGCCTTTAGGTGGGAAATCATTCCAGAGTCGCCGCAATCTCGTCGGAGATTTCTGCGTTATGGTAAACTTCCTGCACATCGTCGCAGTCTTCCAGCATGTCGATAAGACGCATCATTTTCGGTGCGGTATCGGCATCCAGTTCGGCTTTAGTGGATGGGATCATGGAGACTTCGGCGCTTTCTGCTACCAGGCCCGCTGCATCCAGCGCATCCTTAACCTTGCCGAACTCTTCCCAGGCGGTAAACACGTCCACCGCGCCATCGTCATAGGAGACGACATCTTCAGCACCGGCTTCCAGCGCCGCTTCCATAATGGTGTCTTCATCGATGCCAGCAGCATAGGAGATAACCCCTTTTTTGCTGAACAGATAAGCAACGGAACCATCGGTACCCAGGTTACCGCCGCATTTGGTGAAGGCATGGCGCACATCAGCTACGGTACGGTTACGGTTGTCGCTCAGGCATTCAATCATTACCGCAGAACCACCGGGGCCGTAACCTTCATAAATGATGGTTTCCATGTTCGTGTCTTCATCACCACCCACACCGCGAGCAATGGCACGATTCAGCGTATCGCGGGTCATATTGTTGGACAATGCTTTATCGATTGCCGCACGCAGACGCGGGTTAGAACCGGCATCTCCGCCGCCCAGACGGGCCGCAGTGACCAGTTCGCGAATGATTTTAGTGAAAATTTTCCCGCGTTTGGAATCCTGCGCTGCTTTACGGTGCCGCGTGTTGGCCCATTTACTATGACCTGCCATAAATAATTCTCCCAATGCGCCTTCTCAGGCGGAATCAATTACAAATTCCTCTATCGCCTGCCGGTTGCTCCATGAGCAGGTAAGATGCGCGGCGTCGGCAGCATCCATCCAACGCCAGGCCAGATGTTCGCTAATGACAACCGGGCATTCTTCCGGCAAAGCGAGACAGAACCAATACTCAGTATTGCTCATCGTGCCCGGCGCATAGCGATGGCGCAGATGAGCAAAAATTTCAAACTCGACCCGGCGCTGGCAGTCCAGCAACGTTAACCCTTGCGCGTTAATGTCGATGTCCACTTCTTCCAGCACCTCGCGGTGCGCTGCCTGCGCCGCGGTTTCACCCTCTTCTATGCTGCCGGTCACCGACTGCCAGAATGAAGGATCATCGCGGCGCTGAAGCATCAGCACCCGCCCGGTGTCGGCGGCGTATATCACCACCAGCACCGAAACCGGTCGCTTCCAGGCCATGTTAGTTACTCTCCGGATTACCCTGGTTTTGCTCTTTTTTCGCCACAACGGCGATACTCAGCTCACCCAGTGAAACCGGATTAGCGAAGCTTGGCGCTTCGGTCATCAGGTCGGCCGCTGCGGTAGTTTTAGGGAAGGCAATAACATCACGGATGTTATCGGTTCCGGTCAGCAGCATTACCAGACGGTCAAGGCCAAAGGCCAGACCGGCGTGCGGCGGAGTACCGTATTTCAGAGCGTCCAGCAGGAAGCCGAATTTCTCACGCTGTTCCTGTTCATTAATACCCAGGATGCGGAATACGGTCTGCTGCATTTCGCCGCTGTGAATACGTACCGAGCCACCGCCTACTTCATAGCCGTTGATGACCATATCGTAGGCATTAGCGATAGCGTCTTCCGGACCGGCCGCCAGCTCTGCCGCACTCATATCGCGCGGAGAGGTAAACGGATGGTGCATTGCGGTAAGGCCGCCTTCACCGTCGTCTTCGAACATTGGGAAGTCAACAACCCACAGCGGAGCCCAGGCTTTTTCGTCCGTGATATTGAGGTCTTTACCCACTTTCAGACGCAGAGCGCCCATTGCATCGGACACAACGCGCTTGTTGTCAGCGCCGAAGAAGATCAGGTCGCCATCGGCAGCGCCAGTGCGTGCCAGGATTGCTTCCACAATATCTGCGGTCAGGAACTTAGCTACCGGGCTGGTGACGCCTTCAATACCGGCATCGCGCTGGGTGACTTTCATCCACGCCAGACCTTTGGCTCCGTAGATTTCTACAAACTTGGCATAGTCATCAATGTGTTTACGGCTCAGCTGTGCGCCACCCGGTACGCGCAGTGCGGCAACGCGGCCTTTCGGGTCATTTGCAGGGCCTGCGAACACTTTAAACTCAACGGCTTTAAGCAGGTCGGCAACGTCAACCAGCTCCATTGGGTTACGCAGATCTGGCTTATCGGAACCATAACGGCGGTCGGCTTCGGCAAAAGTCATTACCGGGAAATCACCGAGATCAACCTGAACGATATCCTGCCACAGCTCACGAACCAGTTTCTCCATCACTTCACGCACCTGAGGCGCGGTCATGAATGAAGTTTCCACATCGATCTGGGTGAATTCTGGCTGACGGTCAGCACGCAAATCTTCGTCACGGAAGCATTTAACAATCTGATAGTAACGGTCAAAACCAGACATCATCAGCAGCTGTTTGAACAGCTGTGGAGATTGCGGCAGCGCGTAGAATTTACCTTTATGTACCCGGGATGGAACCAGGTAGTCGCGGGCACCTTCCGGCGTTGCTTTGGTCAGCATTGGGGTTTCGATATCCAGGAAGCCGTGGCTATCCATGAAACGACGCACAAAGCTGGTAATGCGGGCACGGGTTTTCAGGCGCTGGGCCATTTCCGGGCGACGCAGGTCGAGGTAGCGATATTTCAGGCGCGCTTCTTCGGTGTTGACGTGGTTGGAGTCCAGCGGCAGCACATCGGAACGGTTGATGATGGTCAGGTCGGTTGCAAATACTTCAACTTCACCGGTGGCCATATCGCGATTGATGTTTTTCTCATCACGCGCACGCACGGTACCGGTCAGCTGGATGCAAAATTCATTACGCAGCTCAGAGGCTAGCTTAAAGGCATCGGCCTTATCCGGGTCAAAAAATACCTGCACAATCCCTTCTCTATCGCGCATATCGATAAAGATAAGGCTGCCGAGGTCACGGCGACGGTTAACCCAACCGCAGAGAGTCACTTGCTGCCCGACGTGAGACTGGTTTAGCAGCCCACAATATTCTGTACGCATGAGATATCCCTTACTTAAGCCACAGGCTACTCGCTGCCTGACATTCAGGCACCGCGGATGCAGCTATTGTCTGATTCGTTACTGGATAAAAAAGGGGGCTATTATACTGGAAAAACGCCTTCACGATAAGTCCGAAGCGGTTCAGACGCACGTTTGCTGGCCGCCCGGGTGCCAGACTTAACAAAAACTAACAAAATTTCAGCGCGACGAGCGCCCGGCAACCCCGTAAGGTATTGGCATAACGCTCTTTGTTTTGGAGAAACCCCATGCTGCAACTAGACCCAAAAACCACCGCACTCGTAATTATCGATCTTCAGGAAGGCATTCTGCCATACGCGGGTGGCCCGCACAGTGCCGAAGACGTCGTTGCCCGCGCCGCGCGCATGGCTGACCACTTTCGCGCTAAAGGCGCGCCGGTCGTGATGGTACGCGTGGGATGGTCGAAAGACTTTGCCGAAGCGCTTAAACAGCCGGTTGATATGCCGGTCCCGGCTCATGCCCTGCCTGCCGAATGGTGGCACTATCCGGTAGCACTCGGTAAACGCGACAGCGATATCGAAATCACTAAACGCCAGTGGGGCGCGTTTTACGGCACCGCGCTGGAAATGCAGCTACGCCGTCGCGGCATAGAAAATATTGTCCTGTGCGGTATTTCTACCAATATCGGCGTGGAATCCACCGCCCGCAATGCCTGGGAACTGGGCTTTGGCCTGATTATCGTTGAAGACGCTTGCAGCGCCGCCAGCAGCGAACAGCACCAGGGCAGCATGACGCATATTTTCCCGCGTATCGCCAGGGTACGCAGCTGCGACCAGATCCTGGCCGCGCTCTAAGCCATCGTGCTCTATATCGGTCTCCCTCAATGGACGCACCCGGAATGGGTGCGTCAGGGGTTTGGCATCCGTTCACTTGCCGATTACGCCCGCTATTTTAACTGCGTAGAGGGCGATACTACGCTTTACGCGGTCCCCAGCCCTGAAATTGTCCAGCGCTGGCGCGCCCAGACCCACGACGACTTTCGCTTTTGCTTTAAGTTTCCGACCACTATCACCCACAAAGCGGCCCTTCATAACTGTGGCGATCTGACCCGCGAATTCCTCGATCGCATGTCACCATTAGCCGATCGGATGGGCCAATTCTGGATCCAGCTGCCGGCGCGGTTTGGGCCTGAAGCGTTACCCGCATTGTGGCTTTTCCTCGACTCGCTGCCCGGCGAGTTTCGCTATGGCGTTGAAGTGCGCCATCAGGCATTTTTCAACCGGGGTGAAGAGGAGCGCGCGCTGAACCGCGGTTTGCATCAACGTGGCGTTAACCGGGTTGTGCTCGACAGCCGCCCGGTGCATAGCGCGGCGGCCCTCAGCCTCCCGTTTCGTGAAGCCCGACAGCAAAAACCAAAGCTACCGGTTCACGCAGTGCTCACCGCGACAGACCCGATGATTCGTTTTATCTCCAGTGCCGATATGACAATTAACCGTCAGCTATTTAGCGACTGGGTTAATCGCCTGCAAAAGTGGCAAGGTGAAGCCAGCCCGTGGCTGTTTCTGCATACCCCGGATATGGCGCTGACGCCTGCACTTATTGAGGCGCTATGGCCTCAAATTCAGCAAATCAGCCCGGCCATTGGCCCCGCCCCAAATATTCCAAATCAGATATCGCTGTTGTAATTTAGGAATAATCTTCGGATTTGACGACACGGCAGAATAATACCGGTTAGAATGACTGAGTGATTATTCAGGAGCCGATGGGGTCGCTATGGTAAGCGCGCTATACGCCGTGCTGAGTGCGTTGTTACTGATTAAGTTTTCATTTGATGTTGCGTTATTACGCCGCCAGTATCGTGTTCCATACGGCGATGGTGGTTTTAGCGAATTGCAAAGCGCCATACGTATTCATGGCAATGCGGTGGAATATATTCCAATCGCGATTTTGCTGATGCTGTTTGCTGAAATGAACGGCGCGGATAGCTGGATGATTCACGTTTTTGGCATCCTGCTGATTGCCGGGCGACTCATGCATTACTACGGATATCATCATCGTCTGGTGTTTTGGCGGCGCTGGGGAATGAGCGCAACCTGGGCATCCATGCTGCTGATGGTCGTCATCAATCTCTGGTATATGCCGTGGGAGTTGGTTTTCGCCCTGGGTTGACGCACAATACGCACCTTTGTTTTCTGGACGTTTCCGACATGCCTAACCGCGATACGCTATTTTCCGCCCCGATCGACAAGCTCGGGGACTGGACTTTCGACGAACGTGTGGCTGAAGTGTTTCCCGACATGATTCAGCGCTCCGTTCCCGGCTACTCCAATATCATCTCTATGATCGGGATGCTCGCCGGGCGTTTCGTCAAACCCAATACCCGGGTCTATGACCTCGGCTGTTCGCTGGGTGCCGCCACCCTTTCCGTACGCCGCAACATTACCCAGCCTGGCTGCGAAATTATTGCCGTGGACAACTCGCCGGCGATGGTCGAACGCTGCCGCCGTCATATTGATGCCTTTAAGGCCGATACGCCGGTCACCGTTATCGAAGACGATATTCGGAATATTAAAATTGAGAATGCCTCCATGGTGGTGCTCAATTTCACCGTGCAATTTCTGGAGCCTAAAGATCGCACCCTGCTGCTGAAAAAAGTATGCGAAGGTCTGCTACCCGGCGGTGCGCTGGTGCTCTCTGAAAAATTCAGCTTTGAAGATGGCGTGGTCGGAGAATTGCTTTACAACATGCATCACGACTTCAAGCGTGCTAATGGCTACAGCGAGCTGGAAATAAGCCAGAAACGCAGCATGCTGGAAAACGTCATGCTGACCGATTCGGTTGAAACCCATAAAGCGCGCCTGCATGAGGCGGGTTTTGATCACGTAGAGCTGTGGTTCCAGTGTTTTAACTTTGGCTCGCTGGTGGCTTTAAAGTCAGAGGCGGCATCGTGATCGATTTCGGTAACTTCTATCAGCAAATTGCTCACGGCCCTCTGGCTCCGTGGCTGGAAACTCTGCCCGCCCAGCTCGGTCACTGGCAGCGTGAAGCGCTGCACGGCCAGTTCCGCCTGTGGCTTAAAAGCGTTGACGCGCTTCCGGAACTTAAGCCTGACACTCTCGATCTGCTGCACAGCGTCAGTGCTGATAATAAAACCATCAGCGACGGTCAGCGCCTGGGTATCGAGAAGCTTCTGCGCACTCTGCTGCCGTGGCGTAAAGGGCCATATTCTCTATATGGCATTGATATTGATACCGAATGGCGTTCCGACCTGAAATGGGAGCGCCTGTTGCCACACATTTCGCCGCTGGCCGGTCGGCTGGTGCTGGATGTGGGCTGCGGTAGCGGTTACCACATGTGGCGTATGGTTGGTGCAGGTGCCAGCATGGCGGTGGGTATCGATCCAACGCAACTGTTTTTATGTCAGTTCGAAGCGGTTCGCAAACTGCTGGGCGGCGATCGGCGTGCTCATCTGCTGCCGTTGGGCATTGAGCAGCTTCCGCCGCTTGCGGCTTTCGACACCGTATTTTCGATGGGTGTTCTCTACCATCGCCGCTCGCCGCTCGACCATTTGTGGCAGCTAAAAGACCAACTGGTTAGCGGCGGTGAACTGGTGCTGGAAACGCTGGTGGTGGAGGGTGATGAAAATACCGTGCTGGTACCGGGCGATCGCTACGCCGCGATGCGCAATATCTATTTCATCCCTTCGGCGCTAGCGCTTAAAGGCTGGCTGGAGAAGTGTGGGTTTGTCGATGTACGTATCGTGGATACCTGCCAGACCACCAGCGAAGAGCAGCGTCGCACCGACTGGATGGTGACCGAATCACTGGCCGATTTCCTCGACCCACAGGATAGCAATAAAACCCGTGAAGGCTATCCGGCTCCGCTGCGTTCGGTTCTCATCGCGCGCCGTCCGTAAGGCTGAATCATCCCAAAAAGAAAGGGGGAAAAATATTTCCCCCTTTTTACTGGTTTGCCGCGCCGTATTATCCCGACTTAGTCTGCCAGCCATTCCCGCGCCAGAATTGCGTATAGATACTCACTGCCGTAGCGGCCTTTAAACCAGATATTCTCAATAAAATGGCCTTCACGTCGAAAGCCAGAGCGCTCCAGCAAACGGGCGGCGGCGAGATTATCCGCATCAGTTAGCGCCGTTACCCGGTGTTTAGCCAATTCCCGAAACAGATAATCCAGCACACAGCCGAGCGCCTGAGTCGCGTAGCCCCGGTCCTGATATTCAGGAGACAAATTAAACCCCACCTCCGCCTGGCGTGGGTCATCGGCCAGAAAGTGCATAACCAGGTCGCCTGCCAGCTCACCCGAATTATTGTCGACAATAACCAGCTGATACCAGCTATCTGGGGTATCGACCTCCAGCCCCTGCTGAGCGCTAACCAGCCGCTCTGCGGCGGCGGTATCAAACGTTGTCCACGACTGATAGCGCGCCACCTGCTCTAACTGACGGTAGCGCTGAATTGCCACAGAGTCCTCAATCATGACCGGGCGTAAAGTAATATCCGGACCACATAATTTTAAAGGACTGTTATTCATTCACTCACTCCATAATAAATTTAGTTGTCTGGCAATAAATAGCAGCCCGCAGCTAAAAATCACTTAGATGATAGTTTAAACAAGTAATAGAAAAACGGCGCTAATATAAATCAGCGCCGTTTTTAATCATTCGAACTTACAGGCGTAAATTACAGTGGACGTGATTCCAGCGACTCTGCAATCCGGCGTAAATATTCGTTATTTTTAAATGCCACCATCACGCACTCAAAAAATATGCGGCTGAAAACTGCCGTGACCAGCAGACCGAGACCGGTTCCTATCTCACCGTGAACCATGGCGACAATAGCGCTGAGAATGAACGCAATCAGTGTCAATATATACAATACTGTGATGATTTTTGGGGTGATTAATTTATCAAAACTAAACATAAGCTATTCCTTGCTAAGATAAAAAAATTAACCGCATCTGTATACCCGGTTAACCGCTTAATGTCGATATCGCCGGTGATTAAATATGCCAATTTATCTAAAAACCTAATGTTATTCCGTTTCCAAACACAGCTTGAGCATGTCCTGTAATACTGGATTTTCATCATCACGCCGCCAGGCCATCAGTAACTCTATCTCTGGCGGATTCGGCGTCAGCGGGCGGAAAATAACGCTACCGGCATTAAAGCACTCCATATAGGCCGGTAAAATCGATATCCCCAGCCCCATCCCCACAAGATTCATCGTGGCCAGAATATTGGTTCCGGTCTGAACAATCTGCGGCAGGCACTGTTCGGCGCCGAGCCACGCCTGAACCAGCTCAGGTAGTGAACCCGAGAACTCCGGATCAGTAGAAATAAACTCCTGGCCGTTAATAAGACCCGGTGTAATAACGGGCTCCCCGGCCAAAGCATGCCCGGCAGGTAATACCGCCATCAGAGACTCGCGGTACACCACGCGGGATTCAATATCAGTGCTATAAATCGGCGCGCGCATAAAACCGACATCCAGCTCACCGCTCAGCAATTTCTCCTCCTGCACCGTAGTTATCAGGCTCATCAGAGAAATTTTTGTTTGTGGAAAGCGCTCGCGCAAAGGCGGCATGACATGAGGCAATACATTGACCTCGGCACAAGGCACAAAACCCACGCACAGGCTGTGTTCCTCTTGCATTGCCCGACGCGCCCGGGCCTGGGCACTTTCTGCCCGCGCCAGAATATCGCGCGCGTCTTCTAAAAACACCAGCCCTGCTGCCGTCAGCTCAACCCGGCGACGATCTCGTTCAAATAACGCTACGCCAACGCTGGATTCCAGGTCCCGAATCTGACTGCTTAATGACGGCTGAGAGGTGAACAACTTTTCGGCAGCCCGGGTAAAATTCAGCTCCTGGGCCACGGCAATAAAGTAGCGCAGATGGCGTAATTCCATTCCTTTCCCGGTCATAAGCAAAACCTATCAGCTGGTAGATATTAAATATTTCACAAGATTATCACCAAAAAGCAACATTACTAAGCCCTAAAAAAAGAAGGTCAATTCATCGCCCCGCACGAGGAAAAAATAAAATGACCGCAAAAGTACCCCAGGACATCTACCAACTCATCGATACCCGCAATGGCCGGGTAACGCCACAAATCTATACCGACCCGGAGATCTATCAGCTCGAACTGGAACGAATATTTGGCCGCTGTTGGCTGTTTCTGGCCCATGAAAGCCAGATTCCTAAAGCCGGTGACTACTTTAATACCTGGATGGGCGAAGACGCCGTGGTGGTCGTTCGTCAGAAAGACGGCAGCATCAAAGCCTTCCTCAACCAGTGCCGCCACCGGGCGATGCGCGTGAGTTATGCTGACTGCGGCAACACCCGCGCTTTCACCTGCCCTTACCACGGCTGGTCATACGGTATTAACGGCGAGCTTATCGACGTACCGCTTCAGGAGCGCGCCTATCCTAACGGCCTGTGCAAAAAACACTGGGGACTTAATGAAGTACCCGGCGTTGAGAGTTATAAAGGGCTTATCTTCGGCAACTGGGACAACAGCGCGCCGCCGTTAACCGAATACCTGGGCGATATGGCCTGGTATCTGGACGGTATGCTCGACCGTCGCGAAGGCGGCACCGAAATCGTTGGCGGCGTCCAAAAATGGATTATCGACTGTAATTGGAAGTTCCCGGCTGAGCAGTTCGCCAGCGACCAGTATCACGCGCTTTACAGCCATGCTTCCGCAGTGCAGGTTCTGGGTGCCAGCCCGGAAGAACAGGCCCGCACCCTGGGTGAAGGCCAGACCGCACGCCCGGTCTGGGAAACCGCCAAAGGTGCAGTACAGTTTGGCCAGGACGGACACGGCAGCGGCTTTTTCATGACTGACAGCCCGGATGCCAACGTTTGGGTAGACGGTGCCGTTGCCAGTTACTACCGAGAAACCTACGCCGAAGCCGAGCAGCGGCTGGGCCAGGTACGCGCTCTGCGCCTTGCCGGACATAACAACATTTTCCCTACGCTTTCATGGCTAAATGGCACCGCGACGCTGCGCGTCTGGCATCCACGCGGCCCGGATAAAGTTGAAGTATGGGCATTCTGCATTGCTGACAAAGCCGCTTCTGATGAAGTGAAAGCAGCATTCGAAAACAGCGCCACCCGCGCATTCGGCCCCGCCGGATTCCTGGAGCAGGATGATTCAGAGAACTGGTGTGAAATTCAGAAGCTACTCAAAGGCAACCGCGCGCGCCGTACCTCTCTGTGCCTGGAGATGGGGCTTGGGCGTGAGCAGCTCCGCAGCGACGGGATACCCGGCATCACCAATGACATTTTCTCAGAAACCGCAGCCCGCGGCATGTATCAACGCTGGGCCGATTTGCTAACCAGTGAAAGCTGGGATGAAGTCACCGCAAAAACGAAAGCCTGGCAGCAGGAGGTGATGAAATGAACCCAGTAAGCCTCCAGTTACATCATGAAATTACTCAGTTTTTATATCAGGAAGCCGCCATGCTCGATGACTGGCGCTTTCGCGACTGGCTGGACATGCTGCATGAGGAGATAAGTTACACCATGCGCACCACCGTGAACGCCCAGACCCGCGACCGGCGTAAAGGCAAGCAGCCGCCCACCACCTGGATCTTTAATGATAATAAAGACCAGCTTGAGCGCCGCATCGCCCGCCTGGAAACCGGCATGGCCTGGGCCGAAGAACCGCCATCGCGTACCCGCCATCTGATAACGAACTGCCAGGTTTGCGAAACCGAACATCCCGATCGCTTTCACGTTCGGGTCAACTATTTACTCTATCGCGCCCAAAAAGAGCGCGACGAGATGACCTACATCGGCGTTCGTGAAGATTTGGTACAACGCAGTCCGGACAACTCCGGCTGGCGTTTAATTGGCCGCCATATCGTGCTCGATCAGGCGGTGATTACCTCCCATAACCTGAGTGTATTGTTCTGATGAAATATATCGAAGCCTGTAGCGTCGCCGATCTCGGCGACGGAGAAGCCATGCGTATTGATGCCGGTCCTGGTATCGCCCTGTTTCACGTCGACGGCGAATTTTATGCGCTAAACGATAGATGCAGCCACGGCAACGCCTCTATGTCAGAAGGTTATGTGGAAGATGACGCCACCGTTGAATGCCCGCTACATGCCGCCAGCTTCTGTCTGAAAACCGGACGGGCTATGTGTCTGCCGGCTACCGACCCACTGCCCACCTGGCCCGTCAAAGTCGAAGGTGGCAAGGTCTACATTCAGATTCAGGAGGAGGCATGAACGACCTGCGCGATGAAGTTATTCTGATAACCGGCGGAGGCTCCGGTCTTGGGCTGGCGCTAACCGCACGATTTATTGAGGAAGGCTCTCGGGTCACCGTACTGGAGCGTTCGGCAGACAAAGTCCACGCCCTGCGCGAACGCTTTGGCGATCGGGTGTTGGCGGTGGAAGGCGACGTCACCTGCTTTGCTGACAACCAACAGGCCGTCAGCCAAACGCTGGATAAATATGGCCGACTGGACTGTTTTATCGGCAACGCCGGGATCTGGGATCACAATGCCTCGCTGGTTGCCACCGCGCCAGAGGCCCTGGAAAATGGTTTTCGTGAACTTTTTAGCGTTAATCTGCTTGGCTATTTGCTCGGCGCGAAAGCCTGCTCTGAAGCCCTTATCGCCAGCCAGGGAAGCATGATTTTCACATTATCGAATGCAGCCTGGTATCCTGGCGGCGGCGGGCCGCTGTATACCGCCAGTAAACATGCCGCTACCGGACTTATCCGCCAGCTGGCTTATGAGCTGGCGCCAAAGGTGCGGGTTAATGGCGTCGGCCCGTGCGGCATGGCCAGCGATCTGCGCGGACCGCAGGCTCTTGGCCAGGATCAAACCTCAATTATGCAATCTCTTACGCCGGAAAAAATCGCCGCCATTCTTCCGCTGCAATTTTTCCCGGAGCCGGATGACTTTACCGGCCCTTACCTGCTGCTAGCTTCACGGCGCAACAATCGGGCGCTAAGCGGCGTGATGATCAATGCCGACGCAGGCCTGGCTATTCGCGGTATTCGCCACGTCGCCGCAGGCCTCAGTCTGTAAGGAGTCACGATGAATCAGACAATTATTATCGTCGGCGGGGGCCAGGCTGCGGCAATGACCGCTGCCGCGCTACGCCAGCAAGGATTCGATGGCACGCTGAAAGTTTTAAGCGAAGAAACCTATTTGCCTTACGAGCGCCCGCCGCTGTCCAAAGCAATGCTGTGTGATGAAGATCCACGGCTCACTCCGGTTCTTCCTGAAAACTGGTGGCAGGATAATCACGTTAGCATTCAGTTGGCGCAAAAAGTGGTTGGACTGGATACCGACCGTAAGAAGCTGCAACTGGCTGATGGCAGCGAAGAGCATTTCGATCGTCTGGTATTAGCTACCGGCGCTTGCGCCCGTCGCTTGCCATTGCTAGATAAACTGGGCTCCTGTAGCCACACGTTACGTAGCGCTGCGGACGCCGAGCGCCTGCGGGAAGAGCTAAAACCGGGCCGTCGGGTACTGCTGGTGGGCGCAGGCACTATCGGGCTGGAGCTGGCGGCATCAGCGCGACATCGCGGCTGCGACGTCACCGTGCTGGAGGCCGGGCCAACGGTAATGGGCCGCAATGCCCCGCACCCCGTCCGTGAATGGCTGATTAACCGCCATGCCGAAGCCGGGGTCAATATCTTACTGAATGCCTGCATTGAGGCAGCTTCTGTCCGGGAAAATCAAGTCACTCTCACCCTCCAGGATGGACGCGAACTGCAGGGCGACCTGGTTATCTACGGCATCGGTATTACCGCCTGTGATGAATTGGCGCGTGAAGCCGGGCTTGAGACTGATAACGGCATCATCGTTAACCCTCAGGGCCAGACCAGTCATCCGGCCATCTTCGCAGCCGGTGACGTTACCCGGGTACGCCGCGTCAATGGTTCGCCAGAGCGCCTGGAAACCTGGGAAAATGCCAACCGTCAGGCACAAATTGTCGCCGCCACCCTGCTCGACCAACCGCAACCCGAAGCGGTTCCTGGCTGGTTCTGGACCGATCAATACGAAGCAAACATTCAGTTTATTGGTTCAATGGCACATGAGAACTGGCTGGTACGCGGAACGCCCGACGGCGGAAAAGCTATCTGGCTGGCTCTACAAAACGGGAAATTAACGGGTGCAGTCACCCTCAATCAGGGGCGGGAAATTCGGGTATTGCGACAGCTTATTGCCAGCGGCAAAACGCTCAGTGCAGAGCAATTGACCGACGAAAGCGTGGTATTGAAGAAACTACTGAACGGGTAAGACATTTGCTGGCCGCAACCGGCCAGCAAACTTGCGATTAGCGCAGTAACAGCAGAATGCCGCCAAACCCTACCAGCAGGGAGCCAGCGGTCAGAAGGCGCTCACGCAGCGGCAGCGCGCGAACGAACCAGCCTGCTATCACAACCATAATCACGGTGACGATAGGTGCTCTCTCTGGAAAATGAGCTGCCAGCAAACCACAAATAATACCGGCCACTAGCCAGATACACCCCGTCCTCACCTGTTTTGAATTCATCTTTAATCTCTTTCATTCTAAAACCCGGCACTCGCACTATGCTGTAAAGCCGGATAAGTAAATAGCAGCAGATGCACGCAATTGAGGGCGAAATGAAATAACACCGCTACCCACAAACGACCGCTCCACAACCACGCCAGACCGTAGATAACACCAGCCAGGCCCGCAAAGATAACCAGTAATGGCCCCCCTGCGCAATGCAACAGGCCAAAAATCACCGCCGAAGCGGCTAATGCCTGACCCGGAGACAGAAAATGCATTAACCGCCGCTGTAAATAGCCGCGAAATAATGCCTCTTCCGCCAGACACACAAAAAATAGATTCGCCAGGGCAAACTTCCCCAGCCATGCTGGCAGGTGCGGCTCAAACCTCAAACCACCCAGCGCAACCGCCAATAATAGCAGCCCCGGAATCGCTGCTGCCAGCAATCCCCAATGCCAGAACGGACGCGTGCGGCCTGCCTTATGTACAAATAACCCCGGCAGTGCCAATAGTAAAACAAATGGCACTAACGCTTTATCAAAGTTGTAATACATGGAAAACGGCAGACTATGCGGCCCGACGTGCACGCCATTCAGCACTTTGAGGTTAGTAAACCCCGGCACCAGATGTACCGTGAGCGCCACAGCCAGCGCGACCAGTAGCAGTTCAAGCACCAGCCCGCGCGTAAATTGCGGATAGCGACGCGAAGAAACGGCTGCCAGGACAAAAGAGATAATGACAACTACCGCCATCCATGGTGCCACCACACCGACCACCGCTGCCCGTAGGACGGTTATTACCAGCAACGTACCCGCTGCCAGCGGACTGACTCCGAGAATTAACAGCGCCAGCGCTAAACCTACCCACATAACATTCATCCCTGTCAAAATACGCTTGCGTATCTCGCCATTAAAACTGTGAATATAATAGCAATCACAGACCAACAGCGCCTCAACCATCCATGCCACTAAGTTGTAATTGTTAGAGTTTCATCATGTAACCAATCATTTCAATTGGTGATTTACTGGTTTAAAATAGCACGCATAGCCAAAAGGAGATGGGCGCTATGTTACCTGTTTATGTTGTTTCACTCACAAGGGATATCTATCGCAGAGAAAAGATCGCCTCTGCAATGAACGACCTGGACATCGGATTCACTTTTAGTGATGCCATTGATGCCCGGGACCCGCAAAACACTCTCCGGATTGAATCCTGCCGCAACACTGGAGGTCATACCGATATTATGACCAACGGGGAGATAGCCTGCTCTCTGAGTCACCAGGAGGTCTACGACAAAATAATTGCCGAAGGGCATGAATGGGCTATCGTTCTGGAAGATGATGTATCCGTAGACCGGCAGTTCAGACATTTTATCGATAATTTTGTGCCGGATATTGCCGATAAATTATCGCCGAAAAATATGTACCTTCTGGGTGGAATGAAAGGGTTACACTCCCATCCCACCATCGCCGTCAGCATGTTCAATTATTTATCTGTGGGTACGATTAAGCTACGCCGGGTAACCCGCAATCAGAAAAAAGTCAGGCGCGCCTGCTGCTACCTAATCCATAAAACTATGTGCAAGGAGATCCAAAACTGGACTCGGCTTAAAGGTTTGCACCGTGCTGATAGTTGGAAAGAGATGCATTACGCCGGCGTTATCAGTCATTTTTACTACTCTGAGTTTATTTCCCACCCCATTGTCACTCGGGAGAACAGTAACCTTGAGTCCGAAAGAGACAGTCAGTCCACTCAATGTGGGGAAAGAACGTCATTCAATCGGACTTTGAAATACGCACGTTCCCTTATCCGGCTGGCACCATTTTACCTGATGCGTTAGTACGCAGTTCCATTAAAACTAAATTAACCGAACCGTGAAAGCTATAACTGCCACCGTCACGCAGGAAAGATAAAAAAAGCCCCAGCAAAGTACTGGGGCCTGGTACAAGCAAGCATCATATTGGGCGACATGATGCGCGGTAAAAAATCGTTGCCATTAGCAGTTAAAAGCCTGGATAGCCTGCTTCATGGCGGCAACAGCGTGCGGGTCTACGCTGTAACGCCGGTATTCATCGGTATCTGCCGCTCCCGACATGCTCACCGCCGGATTGCGGTAGCGCATGGGTGAAGCGGTGAAGTGCCCGGCAGAGCTGTGAAGCTCTTTTACCCCTGCCTTTAGAAACACTTCAAGGTTGCTTAAGCGAACTCCAGCACCAGCCATTATTATTGGAGTATCGGTTCTGCTAATTAGTTCCCTGATTAATTCAATTCCTGCTACTGCATTCATCTGTTGCCCGGAAGTTAGCACTCTGGCGACCCCCAGTTTTCCTAATAAATCCAGCGCTAACAATGGCTCACGGCACATATCAAATGCCCGATGAAAAGTGACGGACATATCCCCTGCCGCCGCCATTATCTGCGCCATGCGCGGTTCATCGATATTGCCATCTTCATCCAGCACTCCGGTCACGACGCCCGGAAAACCCAGTTCACGTACTACCGCGATATCATCCAGCAAGGTGGCAAACTCTCCGGCGCTGTAACAAAAGTCGCCATCGCGCGGGCGCACAATAGGATGCACCGGAATATTCACGGTGGCACGAACCTGGCGCAGCGTCGACAATGAAGGCGTTATGCCCCCTTCTTTTGGGGCCGCACATAATTCAATGCGATCGGCCCCTGCGGCCTCAGCTACCTGGGCACAGCTCACGCTATAACAACATACTTCCAGTAAAGCCATTGATTACTCCTAAAAAAATCCCGCTACTTCCTGGCTTCTGCTCCGGCCCCGTGTGCTAATCTGGCCGTTCTAAGCGTCAGCGGGGAGTTATCATGACATTCAACTTTGATGAGAGCATCGACCGCCATCACAGTGATAGCGTGAAGTGGAATAAATTTCCGGAAAATATTTTGCCAATGTGGGTCGCGGATACCGATTTCCGCTCGCCGCCTTGCATTACCGAAGCGCTTAAAGCGCGTATTGAGCACGGCGTATTCGGCTATGGCATCGATAATCCCGAGTTTATCGATGTGACTCTTGCGCATCTGGAGCGGAGCTACGGTTGGCGTGCCAAAGCCGAATGGCTGGTGCCACTACCGGGCCTGGTTTGCGGCCTTAATCTCTGTGTACGCAGCTTTACCCATGCCCAACAGGGAACTATTGCCCCCACGCCTATTTATCCGCCGTTCCGCAAAGCCGCAGCGTTGGCGGGCCGCTCGCAGGTTAATGCGCCTCTGCGCCTGAGCGAAGGCCGCTGGGTCGTTGATCTCAACGCCGCTCCGCTAACCGGTAATGAACGCCTGCTGATGCTGTGTAATCCGCAAAATCCGGCGGGTACGGTCTATCGCCGCGCAGAGCTGGAACAACACCTGGCCTTTGCCCAGCGTCATGACCTTATTGTTTGCAGTGATGAGATCCATAGTGAATTACTGCTGGAGCCGGGCGTCAGCCATATTCCGTTCGCTACGCTCAGTGAAGACGCCGCCCAGCGTTCCATTACGCTTATCTCGCCATCTAAAAGCTACAATATCGCCGGGCTGGGCGCTTCCATGGCCGTTATCCCCAATCCGGAACTGCGCGCCCGCTTTGTAGCTACCGCTCAGGGTATTGTTCCTCATGTGGATATTCTGGCGCTGGTTGCCGCCAGCGCCGCATGGCGTGAAGGTGCGCCCTGGCTGGCGGCCCAGAACGATTATCTGCGCCGCAATCGCGATGAGCTGGTAAGTGCCGTCAATGCCCTGCCGGGCCTGACCATGTATAAACCCGAAGCCGGATATCTGGGCTGGATGGATGTGAGCGGCCTGGGTATCGATAATCCGGCCCGATTCTTCCGCCAGGCAGGCCTTGGATTCTCAGCCGGTATTGATTTCGGCGAGCCGCAGTTTATGCGCGTTAACTTTGGCTGCACCAGAGCAACGCTTAATGAAGCTATCCGGCGTCTGAATACTGCCGTTAATCGCTAACGCTCGCTGGCGACGATATCTTCAATGCTCCAGGGATGGAACTTGATAGTCGTGCTGCCATCGGTGACAGCCAGAGTCGGGTTCGGCAGCCGCTCGCGCTCACCGGACGGAGAGCTGGTTTTTACGCTGATATCCGGCGCGGCCAGCCCCTCATCGCTTAGTAATGCCAGCGCCCTGGCATTCAGCGTCTCCGGCTCGCCGCTCAGTACTATTTCGATATGCTCCCAGCCTTCGCGTGGGAAACGGCGCATCCCCGGCCACGGTAGCTCAATCACGCTTACCTGCCAGCAGCCAACGGTCAGCGGTTCCGGCAGCTTATAAAGGCAGATAGTGCGGCCATTAATGATATTCTCAGAGAGCAATACGGCGCTCTGCTCCAGCCCGCTCCGCCAGCGCTCGGCAGTGGCGGTCTCATTACAGCGCAGCGAAATATGATCCACCAGAAGCCCGGAGGTTTGTAGCCCCAGTCGCGCGGCGAAGGCCATAACATCGGCGCTAAAGCGCGGTAAATCGGCCACAATATCCTGTAATTCTTCGCGGTTTTGCCAGGCTTGCATCTTACTCTCCAGTCGGTAAAAAACGGCTCACTGTACCTGCTTCTCCCCCCTGCCGCCAGCCTGCGATTTGCGCCCTACGCAATGCTGACGCCCTAGGCGAAATACAGTATACTTTCGGCTTCATTCGAATTGCCCACACGCTGCCCGCTATTCACAGGCGGCGTTTTACATGTAAGGTATCACGTTGAATATTCAGGCTCTTCTCTCTCAAAAAGTCAGCCAGGCAATGATTGCCGCAGGTGCACCTGCCGATTGTGAACCGCAGGTTCGCCAGTCTGCCAAGGCTCAGTTCGGTGATTATCAGGCTAATGGCGTTATGACCATTGCCCGCGCGCTGGGTATGCCGCCGCGACAATTCGCTGAGCAAGTGGTTGCTAACCTCGACCTGACTGACATCGCCAGCAAAGTAGAGATAGCCGGGCCTGGATTTATCAATATTTTCCTGGAGCCTTCTTTCCTGGCCGGGCTGGTTGATGCCGCCGTTGCCGACGATCGCCTGAGCATCCCGCTGCCAGCGAAGCCACAGACCATCGTTGTAGATTACTCCGCGCCAAACGTTGCCAAAGAGATGCACGTCGGTCATATCCGTTCAACCATCATTGGCGATGCGTCGGTACGTACCCTGGAGTTCCTGGGCCATCACGTTATCCGTGCTAACCACGTGGGCGACTGGGGTACTCAGTTCGGTATGCTGATTGCTCATCTGGAAAAACAGCAGCAGGAAAACACCGGCGATATGGCGCTGTCCGATCTGGAAGGTTTCTATCGCGAAGCTAAAAAAGCTTACGACGAAGATCCTGCCTTCGCCGAACGCGCTCGCGGGTACGTGGTTAAACTCCAGGGCGGAGATGAATACTGCCTGGCGATGTGGCGCAAACTGGTCGATATCACCATGACCCAGAACCAGCGCACCTACGAGCGCATGAACGTTACCCTGACCCGCGATAACGTGATGGGTGAAAGCCTGTACAACCCAATGCTGCCTGGCATCGTTGCCGATCTTAAGGCCAAAGGGCTGGCGGTTGAGAGCGAAGGCGCTACCGTAGTTTTCCTTGATGAGTACAAAAACAAGGAAGGCGAACCGATGGGCGTCATCATCCAGAAAAAAGATGGCGGCTACCTGTACACCACTACCGATATCGCCTGTGCTAAATATCGTTACGAAACGCTGCACGCCGACCGGGTACTGTATTACATCGACTCCCGCCAGCATCAGCACCTGATGCAGGCGTGGACTATCGTGCGTAAAGCCGGTTACGTTCCGGAGTCGGTTCCGCTAGAGCACCACATGTTCGGCATGATGCTGGGTAAAGACGGCAAGCCGTTCAAAACCCGCGCCGGTGGTACGGTAAAACTGTCCGATCTGCTGGATGAAGCGCTGGATCGCGCGCAGCGTCTGGTTGCGGCTAAAAACCCGGATATGGACGCCGAAGAGCTGAAAAACCTGGCTAACGTCGTCGGAATGGGCGCGGTGAAATACGCAGATCTGTCGAAAAGCCGTACTACCGATTATGTCTTCGATTGGGACAACATGCTGGCCTTCGAAGGTAACACTGCGCCATATATGCAGTATGCCTACACCCGCGTACTGTCGGTGTTCCGTAAAGCGGGCATCAGCGAAGATGCGCTGACTGCGCCGGTTATCATTGAAGATGCTCGCGAAGCCGCCCTGGCCGCCCGTCTGATGCAGTTTGAAGAGACGCTGAACATAGTCGCTCGCGACGGAACTCCGCACGTGATGTGTGCGTATCTTTACGACGTGGCCGGTCTGTTCTCCAGCTTCTACGAACACTGCCCTATCCTGAGCGCCGAAAATGAAGCGACTAAAATGAGTCGCCTGAAACTGGCTCTGCTGACCGCGAAAACCCTGAAAACCGGTCTGGATACTTTAGGCATCGAAACCGTAGAACGCATGTAATTCCGCCATAGATTAAGGCCCGGTCAGCATCTGCTCACCGGGCCTTATTTTTTGCAATTTTCTAAGCCGTGTTATCTGTCAGGTAATCGGCACTCCTTCTTTTTATCCCTCTGCCAGCCCTCTATTTCCCTAAAATCGGCGGCGCAAAACTCAACTTAGAAATATTTGCGCAGATATTCGGTCATACAAAGAATCGCCATCGCCTGACCATACGGCATCGAAGTCAGCGGGATCTGGCGATAAAATTCCAGGTCGCTGCCCATACCGGTACCAAAAGAGGTTTGCAGCAGCTCCCCTTGCGGCGAAATATTGGTGACGATACCACGCATCGCCCGCTCAGCAACCGCCGCGTAATCTGCGCTAACGTAGCGTTTGCGCACCGCTTTGAGAATGCCGTAGGCAAAGCCTGCGGTTGCCGATGACTCCAGGTAAGAATTCGGATCGTCTAACAGGGTATGCCACAGGCCGCTTTCATCCTGGCACTGGGCCAGCGCGGCAATCTGCGCATCCAGCACCTGCACCAGATAGCGGCGCACCGCGTTATTTTCCGGCAGATCCACCAGCTCCAGGAAGTCAGGGATAACAATAGTCAGCCAGCTGTTACCGCGCGCCCAGCGAGCCTTTGCAAAGTTATGGTTCCCCTGGTAGTTCCAGCCGTGGAACCACAGCCCGGTCTCTCTATCCATCAGGTTTTGCACATGCAGCAGGAACTGATAGACCGCTTCCTCCACATAGTGCGGGCGGTTGAGCAGCTTACCGATTTTCGCCAGCGGCAGCACGGTCATCATCAGGGTGTCATCCCACATTTGCTGATGGTTCTCTTCCGCCAGCGTGATGTGCTGCATGCCGCCATGCTCGGTACGCGGCATATCGTTCATCGCCCACTCGGCCCAGCTATCGAGCCACGGCAGATATTCCGGGTTACCCGTCTCTTCATAGCGATATGCCAGGGTCAGAAACGGTGCCATAGTATTGACGTTCTTAGTGGTGGCCCCTTCGGCAAACCGGTCGGCAAACCAGCCGTCGATAATCGCCAGCATCTCCCGATCGCCGGTCTGCTGGTAATACTGGTGAATGCCATACAGCCCTACGCCGTGAGTCCACTCCCAGCCCGCCCAGCCTTTGGTATCAATCACGCGTCCATCATCGAGGCGCAGTAAAAATTTCCCGCTTTCATCCTTAATATTGACCAGGTTGTGGGTCACCCGATGGATCAGGTTTTTCAGCTCATCCCTGGCGATAAAATGCTCAGGCTGACGGAGTAACGGGCTATGTTTAACAGGCCAGACTTTCATTGTATTAACCTCTGTCATATGTCGTATTCAGTTCCATTTCCCTTTCCAGCGCAGGCGCGGCAGGCTTGTTACGATTCAGATATCCCACATTGTTATTGCCCCACAGGGAGTCAAACGGCATCCCGGCAAGCATCTCGACGGTTGCGCGCGCCTCCGGGGTTGCTGCTTCCGGCATCGCCCGGCCAGCTTCACGCATTTTCGCCGTCTCGGCGCGCAGTACGCCGTGGGTTTGCAAATTCAGTTTGAAGCGCATGGAGACCAGGAAGCCGCAGGCCAGCACCAGCAGCGTGCCGACGCTTAGGATAAGCAGAATGGTGTGGCTAACCTCCGCAGGCTGGACTTTCTGCCCGGAGACAAATCCGGAAAGCTGAAGGATGATCCCGACCATCATTACCGCCCCCGCCTGCGAAGCTTTCCGGGTCAGAGTCATAATCCCGGCAAAGATCCCCTCACGGCGCTGGCCGGTGATCACTTCATCCACATCGGCGATATAGGTGTAGGTGTTCCACGGCACATAGTTGATACCACCGCGCCCCAGACCGGCGATTGCCGATACCAGCAGCATCAGCGACCAGACATCGCTAAGACCGGCGTAATAGAGACCGGCATATGAGAGCGAGCTAAGACCAAACAGCACCACTACCATGCGATAAGACGGAGCCGGGCCGAAACGGATACACAGCGGGATCATGGCTATCACGGCGATAAACTGGAAAATTGCCATGGTGCCCAGCAGACTGGAGGCGTGAGAAGCTTCCTGCATCAGCACGAAAACGACGTAATAAGTAAATACCGCATTGAATACGTCCTGCGCGATATACCCCCCGAGATACATACCCAGATGCTGGCGGAAAATTTTAATCCGCAGCGTCGAGGTTAACTCAACAATCAGCCGGTTCAGGCTCTGACCGAGGGTGAGCTGTTTTTTCTCTTCTTCGGCGCGCAGCGCCGCTTCCGTCCACTCTTCACGTGGGCGCTCCCAGCTAAAACACCAGACAAAAATCAGCATAATGGCGCACAGTACCGAGAAAACCAGACTGGCGTAAAAGAAGGAGATAGCGTTGTCTTTACCGAACTGAGTCAGCAGGATACCGGGCAGGAATGACGCCAGAATTGCCGACATTTGCGCCATAGAGATACGTGCGCCGGAAAACTTGGTCTTCTGTTTAAAGTCGTCGGTCATCTCCGGCACCAGAGTTTCATAGGGCACCAGAATCATGGTGTAGACAATATCAAACAGCAGATAAGTCAGCAGGTAATACCAGAATCCCATATCCCCCACCCACATCAGGGAGTAGCTAAATACACAGGGGATCCCGAGCAGGATAAAAAACTTACGGCGACCAAAGCGCTTACCAAGCCAGGTAGAGCCGAAGTTGTCGGTTAAGAAGCCCATCAGCGGACTAATAACCGCATCCAGCACCCTGGCGGTGGCGAAGATAAACGTCGCCTGAATGGGGGAAAGCCCGCAGAAAGTCGTATAAAAGTATAAAAGCCAGGCGGCGGTCAGTGCGGTGGTACCTGCACCAAGAAAATCGCCCGATCCATAGGCCAGATAATGCGCTAATCCGATTTTACGTGTTTTCATTGCCGTAAATCCCGTGTTTTATTCCCGGAGCCTGCCCTGATAGGGGGCAGCCGTTAGTACACGGCTACAGTAAAATGAGTGACTGGGGTGAAACCTTTCTGTTTCTGTCAGCCGGAAGGCTACTGTGACCAAAATACAAAGAGTCAAAGCACCGGGTTCACCGATTTATAAAACAACGTTTTGAATGTTTCAAAAGATGCGGCCATATTTGAGAAGCCGCCAGCAGAACGCCCGAAAACAAAGGCCTGGAAAGGATTAGCGGTAGTTAACAATCACCTGATTACTGGTTACCCGGAGCACTGGCCATAGCTTACCGCCCCCGGGAACGGACCAGACAAAACGCATCGGCTGACCGGCATCCAGTCCGTTCAGACCTGCGGTGGTGCCACTGGCGGCATTAAGAGGAATACAGCGGGCATGGCCACTGCATAACTTCACTTCAAGCCCGGCGGGCGGCGGGCCATTCAGTCGATAACGCCAGGCCACCAGTGTTACTTTGCCCGCCGTGCCTCCCGGTGGATTGAGTGCAGGCGATGACGCCCCTGTGCCGCGAAAACTAAGGCTGGCACCGCCGCCGCTGGCCTGCCAGCTTCCCTCTGCGGCGGCGAATGCGTCAGCAGCCGTCAGCCACATCATGATAAGCAGCCAGGTTCTCATGACTCCCCAACCACCGAGGTCATCCGCAAAGTGCGGTTATCCGTTAGCTCAAGGTTAGAAAGTACCACCAGCTGCGGAAGGGAACGGCGCAGGAAACGCGCTAGTAGCGGACGCAGAGCATGGTTGACCAGCAGCACCGGCGGCGCGCCGAGCGCCTGCTGATGCTCCAGCGCCTGCCCGGTTTGAGTCAGCAGACGCTCGGCCAGACCCGGCTCCAGCCCGCCTCCACCCTGCAATGCCTGGAGCAGCAGCCGCTCCAGAGCGCCATCCAGCCCTATCACCTGCATTTCATCATTACCGGGGAACCAGTGCTGGGTGATAGCCCTGCCAAGGGCCATGCGCACCACGGTGGTCAACTCCCAGGGATCTTTTTGTAGCGGCGCGTGTTCGGCCAGGGTTTCAAGAATGGTGCGCATGTCGCGGATTGGCACCCGCTCACTCAGCAGATTTTGCAGCACTTTGTGCAGAATAGTCAGGGTCAGTACGCCCGGGATCAAATCTTCGGTCAGCTTCGGCATCTCCTGGCTCACCCGCTCCAGTAACGCCTGAGCCTCCTGGCGGCCAAACAGCTCGGCGCTGTATTCATTAAGCAAATGGTTGAGGTGGGTCGCCACCACGGTACTGGACTCTACCACCGTATAGCCAAGGATCTGCGCCTCTTCACGCAGAGCGCCATCGATCCAAATGGCCTCCAGCCCAAAAGCCGGATCGACGGTCTTATCACCGGGCAATCCACCGCTGGCATTGCCCGGATTGATAGCCAGCCAGCGCCCAGGCCAGGTGTCACCGTGGCCGATTTCTACCCCTTTCATCAGGATCCGATAACGGGCGGGCGGTAATTCAAGATTATCGCGAATATGAATAACCGGCGGCAAAAAGCCCGATTCTTGCGCAAACTTACGGCGAATTCCGCGAATCCGTTTTAGCAGCTCGCCGTCCTGAGCCGCATCCACCATCGGTATCAGCCGGTAACCCACTTCCATACCCAGCGCATCCTCCAGCTGTACATCATTCCAGCTGGCCTCCACTGGCTGGGCCTCGCCCGCGCCCGCCGCGGCATTTACTGCCGGCGCTTCCGGCTGCTGCTGGCGGCCCCGCAGCCACCAGGCCAGCGCCAGCAGCGCGCCGGTAAACAGCAGGAACACAAAATTAGGCATACCGGGGACCAGGCCCAGCAGCCCCAACACGCCTGCCGACAGCAGCATCACCTGCGGGTTTTTAAACAGCTGGGTGACCATCTGCTCACCCACATCCTGTTCGGTGCTAACCCGGGTGACGATAACCCCGGCAGCGGTAGAGATAACCAGCGCCGGGATTTGGGCCACCAGCCCGTCGCCGATGGTCAGCAAAGTATAGTTTTCCGCCGCCTGGCTCATGGGCATGCCGTGTTGCAGCATGCCTATTAGCAGCCCGCCGACGATATTAATCGCCATGATCATTAACCCGGCGATGGCATCACCGCGCACGAATTTACTGGCCCCGTCCATTGAGCCGTAAAAGTCCGCTTCCTGCGTCACTTCGGAGCGCCGCTGTTTGGCTTCATTCTCACCAATAAGCCCGGCATTAAGATCGGCATCAATCGCCATCTGTTTACCCGGCATCCCATCCAGCACAAAGCGCGCGCCCACCTCGGCGATACGCCCGGCCCCTTTGGTGATAACCATAAAGTTGATAATGACCAGAATAATAAACACCACGATACCGATGGCGAAGTTACCGCCAACCAGAAAGTGGCCAAATGCCTCAATGACCTTACCTGCCGCCGCGCCGCCGGTATGACCTTCCAGCAAAATAATACGGGTCGAGGCGATATTGAGCGCTAATCGCAATAAGGTGGTAAACAGCAAAATGGTAGGAAAGGCAGCAAACTCCAGCGTGCGCTGAGTAAACATCGCCACCAACAGCACCATGATCGACAGCGCGATATTAAAGGTGAATAGCAGGTCGAGCACAAACGGCGGCAGCGGCAGCACCATCATCGCCAGAATCAGCAAAATAAGCACCGGCCCGGCCAGGATCTGCCACTGGCCGGTTTTCATCGAGGTGGGCAGGCGCAACAGCGCGGCCAGGTTAGCCATGGGAATCCTTCTCTGGAATAAAATCTAATTCGGCGGGAACCGCCAGGTTGCGTGGCTGAGATGGGCGCTCGCCGCCGGTCAGCCGCCAACGCCGTAGCTGCCAGACCCAGGCCAGTACCTCGGCCACTGCCGCATACAGCGTTGCCGGGATCTGTTCGCCTATTTCGCTATGACGATATAGGGCGCGCGCCAGCGGCGGTGCCTCCAGCATCGGCACCCGGTGCTCTGCCCCCAGCGCCTTAATCCGTGCCGCCACCTCGCCGCTGCCCTTAGCCACCACGCGCGGCGCGCTCATTTTGCTGTCGTCATAACGCAGGGCCACGGCAAAATGGGTCGGGTTGGTGACGATAACATCGGCGCGCGGTACATCGGCCATCATGCGCCGCCGCGCCGCCGCCCGCTGCTGCTGGCGAATGCGCCCTTTTACATGCGGATCGCCTTCCTGTTCTTTGAACTCTTCACGAATATCCTGACGAGTCATTCGCAATTTTTTACGGTGGCTGAACATTTGCCAAAACACGTCAAATCCCACCATCGGCACCAGCCCCAGCACGATAAATAACCCGCACTGAGCCACCATTCCCAGCGCGTGTCCCAACGCCCGCAACGGTGGCTCGCTAATCAAGTGCAGCATATCCGGCCAGTTGTGCCATAAATAGAGCCAGCACACCCCGGCCACCAGACCCGCCTTGAGAAAAGTTTTAAACAGTTCGGCCGGAAGCTGGCCGGAGAATAGCCGCTTAAGCCCGGAGATAGGGTTGAGCTTATTAAAAGAGAATGCCAGTGCTTTGCCGCTCAGCACCGTCCCCCCCAGCAGCATCGGGCCGCCAATCGCCACCAGTACCAGCCCGCACATGAGCGGCAGTAGCGCCAGCAACGCCTGCATTAATAGTGATGAAGTCAGGCCCACCACCAGCTTAGGATCGTTGATAATAGCGTGATCAAAACTCAGACCGGCGCTCAGCATGGCCGCCAGACGCCGGGCCAGAGGCTCGCCGCCAAACCATAGCAAAGCCAGGCCCACCAGCAATACCAGCAGTGAGGTCAGCTCCCGCGATCGGGGCACCTCTCCCTGTTCGCGCGCTTTATGCAATCGGTGGGGTGTGGGGGCTTCGGTTTTTTCCTCGTCGCTGTCTTCGGCCACGGCGCAACCTCATATAACTATGAGGCGCTATAGTCGCAGGAGCGCTACCGGGCCGATGGCGGGAATAACGCCGGATTTTCCGGCTGTTTCGCGCTTTTGACTGCTAAAAACCCAGGCTATCCAGCAAGTCATCGACCTGATCCTGGCTGGCGACCACGCCGCTGGCGTTGGCCTTAACCTGTGGGCCGTTAAGCAGGCTATCCGGCTCCTGGTTTTGCACCGGTGCGGGCATATTCTCCAGCAGGGTCATCAACAGCTGGCGCTCAATTTCGTGAATAACATCCAGCATGCGCTTAATCACCTGACCGGTAAGATCCTGGAAATCCTGCGCCATCATGATTTCCCGCAATTGTTCACGAGTTGCATCCGTGTGCTCAGGCACCTCTCGGAAATAGCTGCGGGTGTCGTCCACCAGCTGGCGGGCAGCGGCATCGTCCAACGGACGATCGAACCAGGTATCCCAGCGCTGGCTTAAAGCAGCGGCCTGCTGCGCCAGTTGTTCCTGGTGAGGCAACGCGGCATCGACGCCATTTAGCGCGCGTTCTGCCGCCTGGGAGGTCATTTGCGCCACATAATCCAGCCGATCCCGAGCATCGGGTATAGCCTGTGCCGCCTCTGCGATAGTGCGATCCAGCCCCAGTTCCCGCAGACTGTCGCGCAGCATACGCGTCAGGCTGCCAATTTTAGCCACCAGATCCGCCGCCGTTGGATCGGAAGGCAACGCGCTATTTGTCGGCATAGACACCCCCCTGCGCCGCCAGTTTCTCAAAAATTTTGTTGAGTTTTTCTTCCAGGGTCGCGGCGGTAAATGGCTTAACCACATAGCCGCTGGCCCCGGCCTGAGCCGCCGCGATAATGTTTTCTTTGCGCGCCTCCGCCGTAACCAGTAGCACCGGCAGCTCTGCCATTGCGCCATCGGTACGAATAGTTTTTAGCAATGCCAGACCGTCCATATTTGGCATATTCCAATCGGAAATCACAAAGTCGAAGCTGTTTGCTTTTAGCTTGCTCAGCGCATCTACGCCGTCTTCAGCCTCTTCCACATTATTGAACCCCAGCTCACGCAGCAGGTTACGCACAATACGACGCATGGTGGAAAAATCATCGACCACTAAAAACTTCATCTCTTTGTCTGCCATGGGGTTCTCCTGGATTAAATACGCAATGCCTGTTGGCTGGTAAGGTGCGCCAGCATCTGCTGGCTAATCTGTTCAAGCGGCGTGACCTCACAGGCCGCGCCAATATGGATAGCTTCACGCGGCATACCAAATACCACGCAACTTTGTTCATCCTGAGCGATAGTCCATGCCCCAGCGTTGCGCAACGCCAGTAAACCGGCGGCACCATCCTGCCCCATCCCGGTTAGCAGCACCCCCAGGGCGTTACGCCCGGCGATTTCCGCGACCGAATGAAACAGCACATCCACGGCCGGGCGGTGGCGGTTTACCGGCGGACTATCGTTAAGCGCTATCTGATAGTTAGAGCCGCTGCGTGCCAGAGACATATGATGATCGCCGGGTGCGATATAGGCATGGCCCGGTAAGACTCGCTCGCCGTGGCTGGCTTCTTTCACCGAGATCTGGCACAGGCGGTTGAGGCGATCGGCAAAGGAGCGGGTAAATCCGGGCGGCATATGTTGAGTGATTAACAGCGCCGGACAGGTAACCGGTAACGGCTCCAGTACCTGGCGAATGGCCTCAGTCCCTCCCGTTGACGCACCAATAGCAATCAGCTTTTCCGAACTTAACAGTGGCCCACAGGCCA
This sequence comes from Salmonella enterica subsp. enterica serovar Choleraesuis, assembly GCA_022846635.1. Classification (GTDB taxonomy): domain Bacteria; phylum Pseudomonadota; class Gammaproteobacteria; order Enterobacterales; family Enterobacteriaceae. Next base: position 1,587,939 of record AP025685.1, on the reverse strand, counting down.
GCCTTGTCACGGGGGCTGCACTGCGCGCTACAGGGCGGGAACGCCATGCGGTGCGCACCTTCTCGGCAATAAGTTCGCTATAAGCCAGCATGCCGTCACGGATGCCGAGCTGAGGCTTAGGAATAAAATCGACCGCACCCAGTTCCAGCGCCCGCAGCGTCACCTCCGAGCCGCGCTGAGTCAGAGAGGAGATCATCACCACCGGCATTGGCCGCAGACGCATCAGACGCTCGAGAAAATCCAGGCCATCCATGCGCGGCATCTCCACATCCAGCGTCAGAACATCGGGCTGATATTTTTTTATTAAATCACGCGCCACCAGCGGATCGGGAGCCGTCGCCACCATCTCCATATCCGGCTGGGCGTTAATTATCTCCGTCATAATGCGGCGCATCAGCGCCGAGTCATCCACTGCCAGTACCTTGATGATGCTCATCGGGCCTCCGGTCGTAGCTGATATACGGTCTGACCACGCAGCTGAAAAGCGCTGTCCGCATGGTTAAAATTTTCCGCATGTCCGGCAAATAGCAAGCCATCCGGGCGCAGCAGAGCGGCCAGACGCTGTAAAATGGCTTTCTGAGTCGATTTATCAAAGTAGATCATCACGTTACGGCAGAAGATGGCGTCAAACTGACCGGTAAGCGGATAGCTATCGGCTAACAGGTTTATCTGAGCAAATTCGACTCGTCCCCGCAGCCGCTGATGCACCCGCACCCATCCGGCCTGTGGCCCGGTTCCGCGCTGAAAATAGCGCTGACGTTGCTGAGGCGTTACCACCTCCAGCGCCGATTCACGATAAATTCCGCTCTGGGCCTTAGCCAGCATTTCACTGTCGATATCGCTGGCAAATACCTGCCAGCGGCCTGGCATGTCGCCCAGCTCATCGCACAGCGTCATGGCTACAGACCACGGCTCCTCTCCGCTCGATGCCGCCGCACTCCAGACCCGATACTCTCCCTGCCGCGAGCGGGCGTGCTCGGCCAGAATCGGAAAGTGGTAAGACTCACGGAAAAAAGCGGTCAGATTAGTGGTCAGCGCATTGACGAAATTTTGCCATTCCGGGTTTGCCGCTTCGTTCTCCAGCCCGTTTAAATAGCTGGTAAAACCGGCCTCGCCGCAGTGGCGCAACCGCCTGACCAGACGGTTGTACACCATCTCACGTTTATGTTCGGCCAGAACCAGCCCGGCGCGCTTATGAATCAACCGGCACACCCGCTTAAAATCGGCGTCACTCAGTTCCGGCGTCAGGGCCCCCGGCGGTATTCCACTCATAAGCACCTTCCGGCCAGATAATGGCTAAACAGCGCGCGGTTCATCAGAAAGTTTCCCAGTTCTCTTCGCTGAGTCGGGCTAATTGTGGCTGACGCGTAGCGGTGACCACCGGAGCTTCACGCGGCGTTTTCGCCACAGCTCGTCCCTGCTGCTCACTGCGTAACCGGAAGATGGAAACCGCCTCATTAAGTCGCTGGGCCTGTTCTTCCAGAGAAGACGCAGCGGCTGCAGACTCCTGCACCAGCGCGGCGTTCTGCTGGGTCACCCGGTCCATTTCAGTGACGGCAACGGCAACCTGGTCGATGCCCCGGCTCTGTTCATCGGAGGCAGAAGCAATCTCCCCCATAATATCGGTCACCTGGGTAACGGCCGTGACGATAGCACTCATGGTTTCCCCGGCCGCCTCAACCTGCTGCGAGCCGCTATTCACCCGGCTCACTGAGTCTTCAATCAGCCCTTTTATCTCTTTCGCAGCCTGGGCGCTGCGGCTAGCCAGATTACGGACTTCACCGGCGACCACCGCAAAACCCCGCCCCTGCTCACCGGCGCGAGCCGCTTCTACCGCTGCGTTAAGCGCCAGAATATTGGTCTGGAAGGCGATGCCATCGATGACGCCGATAATGTCGGCGATTTTGCGTGAGCTGCCGGAGATTTCATGCATGGTTTTCACCACATCCTGCACCGCCTCACCGCCGCGCTGTGCGGTATCGGAGGCGTTTTTCGCCAGATGAGCGGCCTGGCGGGCATTATCGGCATTCTGTTTAACGGTAGCGGTGAGCTGCTCCATGCTGGCGGCTGTCTCTTCAAGCGATGCGGCCTGCTGTTCGGTACGCGCCGACAGGTCGTTATTCCCGGCGGCGATTTCGCTGGTGCCGCTGTAGATAGCATCGCTGCCGTTGCGCACGCTCGCCACGGTAGCGATGAGCGACTGTTGCATCTCTCGCAGGCTGGTCGCCAGGGCCGCCATCTCATTTTGCCCTGCCACTGCGATGTTGCGGGTCAGATCCCCCTGAGCAATATCTTTGATATGGCCCTGAACGACCGCCAGCGGTGCCAGTAACGCCCGGCGCAAAGCCAGCCACAGCAGAACAATAATTCCGGCCACCACAATCCCCAGAACCACCAGTTGCCAGCGTACTAACCGATAGCTGGCCGCATCGCTGTCGCTATCCTGTTGCAGCGCATCATTACTGGCAGCCCGCCAGGATGCATAGGAGTCTTCCATCGCATCCTGGAGTTTCTGGGTTGGCTGATCGAGATAGGCGCGCATATTTCCAGCGGCCAGGTAGCCGATTAACTCCCCAAGCGCCTGATGATAACGGCGGTAATCGGCCTGAATCTGGCGCGATACCGGCGTGGCGTCTCCGCTAAGCAGAGCCGAGAATTTAGCGTATTCCTCTTCGGCGGCTTTTAGCGACTGGCGGGCGCTGTCGAGTAACGGTTTTTGAGCCGCAGCCTGGCTGTCGCTACTATCAATAAGAGTACGCGATGCGCTGCGGCTGAGATCGATGCGGGTCTGAAGCAGCTGGCTCCAGACTTCATCAATCGTTTGTTGCTGGCTGCGTGTGACTGACTCAACCCTGGCGCTCTCCTGCGCCTTACTGAGTACGTGAAAGAAAAACAGCCCTGACCCCAACTGGAGCAGAGCAAGCAGCACCAGAGATGCCATTAATAGTGTCACTACGCGAATTCGATTGAACATACCTCACCCTATAGCTCCTTTACGGTTAGCGATTTTTATCGGCTCTAGCCGCGAGAACTTTAGGGTGATGCGCACAATTTGCCGGGCGCGATAATACCCTTGCGCAATTTGATGTTTTATTAAACAAAATAAATAAGTTTTAAAAAGTATTTGCAACATGAGGCCGGTTACTTCACCTTAACAGGTCGCTGACGCACAAAAAAACACGCTCTACCGCAGCGATCTTTGACTGGCAACTATCTGGGTAACGACTCGTGACGCGTTCTAACAAGCTTACACTTTGCATCCTCCTGTTTATGGCGGGCGGGGTTTTATGTGGTGGCGTCATCCACCATATGGCCGGGGTTGAAGGGCGGCAGCTCTGGTCTGATAACATCTCGCTGATAACCGATATCTTCCTGCGCCTTATCAAAATGGTCATCGCACCGCTGGTGCTGAGCACTCTGACGGTGGGGATTATGCGCCTGGGCAGCACGTCAACTATCGGGCGCGTAGGCGGCAAGGCGATGCTGTGGTTTATCTCTTCTTCGGTATTGTCGATTTTGGTAGGCCTGCTGGTGGTGACGCTGCAACAGCCTGGCGCCGGAATGAACCTTGCCATTCCTAAGGAAGCGGTAGACACCGGTCTTGCGGTAAGCGGTATGTCGCTCAAAAGTTTTATTGCCCACACCATTCCAACCAGCATTGTCGGCGCGATGGCCGATAACGAAATCCTGCAAATCGTCGTGTTCTCGCTGTTGTTTGGTATCGGCGGCGCGGCGCTGGGTAAAAGCTTTAACGCACCGCTGGTCGCCGCGCTGGATGTGGTCTCCCACATCATGCTTAAGGTGACAGGCTACGTGATGTATGTGGCTCCGCTGGCGATATTTGCCGCCATTTCTGCGGTTATCGCCACCGAGGGGCTGGGCGTGCTGGTCAGCTACGCACAGTTTATCGGCGGTTACTATCTGGCCATTATCCTGACCTGCCTGGTGATGCTGGCGGCGGGCTATCTGGTGCTTAAGCGCGATATTTTGCGGTTAGTTGTGATGCTTAAAGATCCGGTGCTGGTGGCATTTACCACCAGCAGTTCCGAGGCCGCCTATCCAAAAACCCTGCAACAGCTTGACCGCTTCGGCTGCTCGAAAGATATCGCCGCTTTCGTTTTACCTATTGGTTATGCCTTTAACCTGGTCGGGTCGATGGTTTACTGCTCTTTCGCCTCAATGTTTATCGCCCAGGCTTATAATATTCCGCTGAGTATCGGGCAGATAACCGTGCTGATGCTAACCCTGATGCTGGCCTCAAAAGGGATTGCCGGTGTGCCGCGCTCGGCGCTGGTGGTGCTGGCGGCGACGATTCCATCCTTCCATATACCGGTGGCAGGCATCCTGCTGCTGATGGGAATTGACCATATTCTGGATATGGGTCGCTCGGCGATTAACGTGCTGGGCAACGGCGTGGCTACCGCGATGCTCTCTAAAAATGAAGAGCAGGCCGAAGAGACCGTCGTTACTCATCAGATTGAGGTTTAAAGGCGGTATTCATCAAAAAAGGCCCCACAGCGCGGCCTTTTTTGATTATTTCATCCCGAATAACCTAATCATCCCATCATAAATACCGTACGGTTTTTGCTGTTATCCAGCGGCCAGGCTTCAGCCACCTGCGACAGCGGTACGGTTTTATGAGCAACAGTGAATTTCCCGGCCACCGCGGCATTCAGCATCTCACCGGTAGCCTGCACCAGTTCAGGCATCGTCAGGCTGCCAATGCCGCTACCCATAAGCTGAATGGGTGAGGCTCGCAGCACCGCACCCGGCAGACTAATCTCTTCGCCGCTGAGCGATCCCACCTGGACGTAGCGTATTGCGGCGGTTCCCGGTGCGTTTTTTGCCAGCGCTTTTAGCAATAGTCCGGCACTATCCCCCCAGAGATAATCAATCACCACATCTATTTGCGCCGCAGCGTGGCAGGCCAGCGTCTGGGACAGCGTTTTATCATCGGCGGTGAGCAATATCGTGGCATCGGCCTCGAGGCCTGCAAGCTCCTGCGGATTGCGGCCGGTGGCGATTATTTTTTTAGCTCCCAGAAAGCGGGCTATCTGAATCGCCAGCCGTCCGGCGCTGCCGGTTGCGCCATTAATTAACACCGTTTCTCCAGCCTTAAGCCCGGCGCGGTTAACTAATGCCGCCCAGGCTGACATGCCGGGATTGGCCATCGCTGCCGCGGTGGTGGCGTCCAGCCCATCGGGTAACGGCAGGCAATGCGTCGGTTTTACCGCCGCGTATTGCGCCATACTCCCCCACGGGGCAGCCGGAAAGACAAAGTAAACCCGCCTTCCGTCAGGCGCGATCCCCACACCATCAATACCGGCGATAAAGGGCACTACGCCGTCGAAACTGTAATGTTTTCCCGAGGCGCGGCTTTTTACTACATGGCTAATAGCCGAGGCTTTTACTTCAATGAGTTGCTGATTTTCACCAACGTCAGGCATAGAAAAATCGGCATAAACCGGCCCCTGGTTGATGTCATAAACGACTGCTGCTTTCATAAATGTTTCTCCGCTAAATATATATGTGTAAAATGCACATATCTGATGAGGGCAATTTAGCGCAGGTTAAAAATACATGCAATATGCACATAAAAAATATGATGTAACGGATTTTCACGGCGCTCTGCTGGATATCATCAGTGTGATGAATTACCCCAGCGTAGATGAAGCGCTGCTGGCGGAAGCTAACGTCAAACTCGATCAGATACTGTTCCCGGTTTTAATTTCCATTGGTCGCTATGGCCCTCTCGGAGTGACAAGCCTTGCTGACCGGCTCGGACGTGATTACACCACCGTCAGCCGTCAGGTTAAGCGTCTGCAAGAGATGGGGCTGGCTCAGAAGCAGCCTGGAGAGCAAGACAAACGGGTGAGCGAGGTTTCACTGAGCCTGGAAGGTCAGGCACTGACCAGCAGCATTAGCCGCGCACGTCAAAAAATGATGAACGAGATTTTTGCCGACTGGCCGGAACAGGACGTGGCGCAGTTATTCCGGCTGGCCCGGAAATACGCCGACGGTTTGGTGATTAAAGCGCAGTCGCAGCCATAACTCGCCAGGCCCGGCCCAACCAAAATTATTCGGCAGGCGTTGGTTGGATATTCGTAAAAAAGGGGCGCCGCGCGCCCCTTGAATCAAATACTACAAACTACGTTATTTCTTTGGTGAAGCCACTACCTGACCTAATCCCTTCCCTTCCAGCGTTGTTTCCGGGTCGGCGAAAAAGTCGATATTGAAACAGGTGTCATCAGTCAGCAGCTCAATTTTGTGATAATACTGCGGCGGGCTAATCCCAAAGCTACCGGCATTAATCACAACTTCCATTTCTGCTGTATCGCCAGGCGTGATGCCAAGGCCGATATATTTCACCGCACCGCGCATCACACAAAGGCGGCCATAAACGCCGGCTTTGGTGTTGTGGCAGGTCAACAGCGCTTCTGGCAACGTGTCTTTAGTCCAGAACGGCGTGGAACGGGTGTGGCGAAAGTTTACCGGGATAGACAGAGCCATAATAACCTCCTGGGTTATTCGCCCAGGCTTCGCCTGAGCGTATATAAAGAGTCGTCGTTAACTAACAGCAGCTTCTATCAGGCTGCGGTACCTAAAGCTTTCAGCAGCGCAAAGGCCTGCGGCAGTTTCTCTTCGGTCACCATAAAAGCCCGCAAGATTTGCTGCTGGTCATAGCCGCGCGCGACCAGTCCGGATTTCTGGCAGGTAATCTGCCAGTCGAGGTCATCACGCATGGTTTCCCCGGCCAGCTGAATAGGCAGCTCAGGCGTTTTAATTCGCACCAGCATAGGCGGTAATACCAGCGCCTGATCGCCGCCGCACAAATTTTTAGCCAGGGCCAGCGCCCCGAGCTGATGGGGCTGTAGAAATGGCAGTAACCGCCCTTCTACCTCAGCGCAATCACCGAGAGCATAAATATCCGGGTTACTGGTTTGCAGATGATTGTTCACCTGGATACCGCGACCGGTTGCCAGCCCGGCCTGTTGCGCAAGGCCTATAGCCGGACGCAGGCCAATAGCCGCGACCGCCGCATCGCAGCTCACTTCCCGGCCGCTGCCCAGCGTGGCGATAATACCGTTATCGCCTTCGCGCAAGGCGGTCAGAGATTGTCCCGCAAGCAGATCCACGCCCATTGCGGTCAGGTGGCGCTGCAAACGGCTGCTCAGTTCCGGCGGCATCAGGGTTGCCAGCAGGCTGGCGTTGTTATCCACCACGCTGACCTCTTTCCCGGCCCGGCGGAAATCCATCGCCAGTTCACAGCCGATTAACCCGCCACCAAGAATCAGTACCCGACGGGCCTGATTCAGACTTCGCTCCGCAGCCCGATATTCGTCCTGACTGTTGAGAGTGAGCATCAGCTCCTTACCCGGCACCGGTGGCAGTATCGGGGAGGCGCCTGTCGCCAGTACCAGTTTGTCGTATGACCACTGGCGGTCGCGGCTGCTAACGGTTTTATTTACCGGATCGATTGATGTAACCCATTCTCCCGGAAAGAGCGCCAGTCGAAACTGTTCCGCAAACTCAGCCGCCGTCTGGCGGGTCATGGCATCAGGGCTTTGCTGCTGGCTGATGACATGGCTCAGATCGGGCTTGTTATATTCGTCGATGCTATCGGCAGCAATCAGAGTTAGCGGGACTTCCGCATCCTGGCGACGAATATTTTTGACCAGTTGCCGGGCCGCAAAGCCCGACCCGATGATGACGATTCCGTGGCTCATTTTGCCTCCGTAGCCAGCTCTTCAAACACATCTTTCCCCAGTGAACATTCAGGGCACAGGAAGTTGTCCGGAACTTCACTCCATGGAGTGCCTGGCTCTACGTTCTGCATTGGCTCACCGGTTTTTGGATCGTAAATCCACTGGCAAACGCTGCACTGCATACGCGGACCGAGGTCAGCAGCGGCTTGTGGAGTGGCAACTGGCGCGGCTTCTGGGGCAACCTGTGGGCAAATTTCAGGTAAAGGTCCCAGTGCCCACTGGCGGGCGATTTCGCGACCGTGCTGGCGGCAAAGTTCCAGTGCATCCATATCCGGGCGCCATTTGGCTTTGAGGCTCAGAGACATTTCAAAACCGGCGTCTTGGAGTCGGGTAGACAGGCGATCTACCGCACCGCCGCTCCAGCCGTGGGACCCAAAGGCGCTGGCGCGTTTGTTACGGAAACGCAAACCGGTCATCTCTTCAACCAGACCGGCGATTTTCGGCATCATCACGTTGTTCATGGTGGATGTCCCGGCCAGCACGCCTTTAGAGCGGAATACGTTAGTCAGAACGTCATTTTTATCGCTGCGCGATACGTTAAAAATTTTCACCGCAACCCGAGGGTCAACTTCATTGATCCCCTGAGCAATGGCGTCGGCCATCATGCGGGTGTTGTTGGACATGGTGTCATAGAAGATAGTGATGCGGTCTTCCTGATAATCGGCCGCCCATTTCAGATACTGTTCAACAATCTGGGTTGGGTTGTCGCGCCATACCACACCGTGTGAGGTCGCAATCATATCCACCGGCAGATTGAAGCCTAGGATCTCGGTAATTTTTGGCGTGACCAGACGGCTGAATGGGGTCAAAATATTGGCGTAGTAACGCTGGCACTGTTCATAGAGTTCAGCCTGATCAACTTCATCATTAAACAGATGCTCGTCACAGTAGTGCTGGCCAAAAGCATCGTTACTGAACAGAACGGCATCGCCTGTCATGTAAGTCATCATGCTATCCGGCCAGTGCAGCATTGGGGTTTCAACAAAAATCAGTTTTTTGCCGTTGCCGATATCCAGGCTATCGCCGGTTTTCACCACGTTAAAGTTCCATTCCGGATGATGGTGATGACCGTTAATGGAATCAATAGCGTTAGTGGTGCAGTAAATCGGAGTATCGGGGATGCAAGACATCAATTCGGTCAGCGCACCGGCGTGGTCTTCTTCAGCATGGTTAATGATGATGTAGTCGATATCCGCCAGATCGATTTCGGCGCGCAGGTTTTGGACGAACTCACGGCTGAATTTATGATCGACGGTATCGATCAGTACATTTTTTTCTTCGCGGATGAGATAGCTGTTGTAGCTGCTGCCGCGCAGAGTTTTGTATTCGGTACCGTGAAAATCACGAACTTCCCAGTCACGTTGTCCAACCCAATGAATGTTGTTTTTCACCTGAATAGCCATCTTATTACCTCACCAGTTAATTCTGTAATTGCGTATTTGATGACTGTATTAATACAAACTCCGTGCCAACTTTTTATTTTCCATATATAACAATGGTTTAATAATAAAACTTACTGGCGCAGCTTTGAGGCAATTGTCAAAAAGACTATACATTTAGATAGTCAATATGACACTATTATGGTCGAAATGACTATAGGAGCAGAGAATGGGGCTTTCGGTAAACTCACTGGCGACCGTCGCTATCCAGTTACAACAGGGGTTATCGCACCAGGATCGGTTTATTCGGCTGGTCACTACCCTGCGCGATGTACTGGGCTGCGACGCTACCGCCCTGCTGAGTTATGAGAGAGGGCTGTTTCGCCCGCTGGCAACCGACGGTCTGGCGCCAGATGTGTTGGGACGACGTTTTCAGATTGATACCCACCCCCGGCTGGAGGCCATTGCCCGCGCCGGTGATATTGTGCGTTTCCCGGCCGACAGCGAGTTACCCGACCCTTACGACGGCCTGGTCCCCGGCCATGAAACCTTAAAAGTTCACGCCTGCGTTGGTCTGCCGCTGTTTGCCGGCCAGACGCTGATCGGGGCACTGACCCTCGACGGGCTGGATGCCCACAGTTTTGATGAATTCAGCGATGAAGAGCTGCGCCTGGTGGCGGTGCTGGCCGCCGGTGCCTTGAATAACGCCCTGCTGATTGAGCAGCTTGAGAATCAAAGCCACCAGCAAATCATTCCACCAGGCGATGAAGCCGTGCCGCAGGTAGAGATGATCGGTAATCATCCGCTGATGCAGAAGCTTCGCGAAGAGATAGCCATCGTCGCCGGTAGCGATCTTAATGTGCTGATTGGCGGTGAAACAGGCACCGGTAAAGAGCTGGTGGCACACGCTATTCACCACCAGTCCACCCGCGCCGACCATCCACTGGTGTACCTTAACTGCGCGGCGCTGCCGGAAAGCGTGGCGGAAAGCGAGCTGTTTGGCCATGTAAAAGGGGCATTTACCGGCGCTATTGGCAATCGTAGCGGTAAGTTTGAGCTGGCAGATAACGGCACGCTATTTCTGGATGAGATTGGCGAACTGTCGTTGGCGCTTCAGGCCAAACTGCTGAGGGTGCTGCAATATGGTGATATTCAGCGCGTCGGTGACGACCGCAGCCTGCGGGTTAATGTTCGGGTGCTGGCGGCGACCAACCGCGATTTAAAAGCAGAAGTGGAGGCCGGTAGCTTCCGTTCCGACCTTTATCACCGACTGAGCGTTTTCCCCCTTACTTTACCTGCCCTGCGCGATCGTGGTGACGATATCGCGGCGCTGGCCGGGTATTTTTGTGAGCTGCGCCGGGTGCGGCTCGGCCTGCGCCAGATTGTACTTAGCCCGGCGGCGCTGGCGGCTCTGCGAGCCTGGCACTGGCCGGGTAATGTGCGTGAGCTGGAACATGCGTTATATCGGGCAGTGGCAATCGCCCGGGCCGGACGTAACAATGGTGAAATCACGCTATTGCCGGAGCACTTTGCCCTGGAGCCAGCCGCTACGGATACTTCAGTCACAGCCAGTACGGTATCTTCAGTTGCATCCGCGCCGCAGTTCGCACTGGCTAACTCTCTGCGCGATGCCACGCTGGAGTTCCAGCGTCAGCAAATAAAGCAGGCGCTAAGTCAGGAAGGAAACTGGGCCGCCGCCGCCCGCCGCCTGGATTTGGATGTGGCAAACCTGCACCGTCTGGCCCGCCGCCTGGGGCTGAAATAACCTTTAGAGCTGCGGACGCAGCCAGTCCAGCATTTGGCGCGCCCGCGCCGTGAGCGGCCATTCGGCACGGTAGATAAGCCACAGCGTATCTATCAGCGCCGGTTCACCCGCCAGTGCCTGAATCTCTTGCTGGCGCGAGAACGCCAGCCGGGCAAAGCGCGGTAAAATCGTAAACCCCAGCCCCCGCGCTACCGGCTCCAGCACCAGACTGACCTGGTTACTAAACCCATGTACCGGCAGCGAGCTAATGCCCGGATTGCCGGGATAACGGCGGCTGAGCAATCTTGTCGCCATTCCTTTACCATCCGGATGGTCGATAAATCCCAGACGCTGCAAATCCTGCCAGCTATTAATCGCGGCACCGGCCGGTGCCACCAGCTCCAGCGGTTCATCGGTAAACTTTTCCGCCCTCAGCCTGCGATCGTCAGGTTTTAAGGTAGTAAGGCCCATTTCATAACGGTTTTCGGTCACTGCATGAATGATTTCATCATCCGGCGAAAAGCGATAGTGAATGGCCAGTTCGGGGAACTGGCACTGGTAATCCAAAAGCAAAGGGTAGAGCCGCAGGCCGATACTGCCGGGGCTGGTTAAAGTCACCGGCCCACGAGTAGCCTGCTGCCCCGAAAGCCGCAGCGCCAGCTGTCGGTCAGCCCGCTCCAGTTCCAGACAGTATGCCGACAACGCCTCACCCGCGGGAGTGAGTTCCAGCGGGCGGCTACCGCGCAAGACCAGCGGCCCGGTTTGTTGTTCAAGCTGGCGAATATGCTGGCTAACGGCTGCCTGAGTTAGCCCGAGCACCGCGGCAGCACGGGTAAAGCTGCCCTGCTCCGCCAGCGCCTGAAAAGATTGCAGCCATTGCGGTGGGTACATAATGAATTTTTATGGTTTTGATAAGTTATGAATGGTTTTCATTATAATCCGCCCGATTTAACCTGTCACAATATATCCCCGACGACGCATACGCCGCTAAATATTGAAATTACAGGCAGGAAACCATGACGATATCTTTGAAAAATAATTCACTTACCCAGTGGCAGGGCTGGGTGTGGCAAGGAGAAGAGCTTCCATCAGGTTTGCAGGAGCAGCAGATAACCGCACCGACACTAGCCGCAGATGAAGTGCTGGTTAAAAACGCAGCCATTGCCCTGAATCCGGTGGACTGGAAGCTACTGGACGCGATGCCAGGTCAGGTTCCAGGCGTGGATGGCGCTGGCGTGGTGGTTGCGGCGGGTTCTGAGCAACTGAGCGGGCTTATTGGCCAGCGGGTTGCTTATCATCAGAATTTACAGGCCGCCGGGAGCTTTGCGCAATATACGCCGCTTAAAGCTCAGGTAGTCATGCGGATACCGGATGCCATGAGCTTTAGTGATGCCGCGGCCTTCCCTTGTCCCGGACTCACGGCCTGGCAGACCCTGGAAAAAATTGCCGCCCGTCCGGGGGCTCGCGTGCTTATTAGCGGTGCCGGCGGCGCGGTCGGTCGTTTTCTGGTTCAGCTGGCGACTCAGCGCGGTTTTGAAGTTACAACGTTAAGCCATCCGCGCCATCACGAGATCCTGCGCCAACTGGGGGCGAACCAATGCCTCGATAACAGTCAGACAGATAAACCGGCGCTGCCGGAGTCATTAGTGGCCGGGTTTTATGCGGTTATTGATGCCATTAGCCCGGAGCGCGCCCTGGCGCTACAGGCTGGCGTGGAGGCTAATGGCCATCTGGTTTGCATCCAGGGGCGTCTTGAAACATGGCCCAATCCGGCATTTGGCCGGGCGATTTCCATGCACGAAGTCGCGCTCGGTGCGCTTCATCAGTACGGTAATGCCCAACAGTGGCAGGCACTAACCCGCGATGGCGAACAGTTGCTGGCCGCGATTGCCTCGGGCAGTCTGCAAGGTGAAACGGTGCGCACCGCAGGCTGGGATCAACTACCTGCGCAGCTGCTGGCGTTAAAACACCGCAGCTTTAGCGGCAAGCCGGTCATCATTGTGGAATAACTCAGGCAACCTGAGCGGTGGCGCTGTCAATCAGCGCCATCTCTTCGCTGTTCAGCAGTTTTTCAATATCCACCAGAATCAGCATCCGCTCATCCACCGCCCCCAGTCCGGTCAGATACGCAGTATCGAGGGTAACGGCAAACTCCGGGGCCGGTCTTATCTGCTGCGGGCTCAGTTGCAATACATCGGACACACCATCCACCACGATGCCCACCACCCGCTGGCTGAGATTCAGCACAATCACTACCGTGTTGTCGTTGTAGCTCACCGCCTGCTGGGCAAACTTCACCCGCAAATCGACAATAGGCACAATGACTCCGCGCAGGTTGGTGACGCCTTTGATGAACTCCGGCGTATTGGCAATGCGGGTCACCCGGTCGTAGCCCCGGATTTCCTGAACTTTGAGGATGTCGATGCCGTACTCCTCAGCACCGAGGGTAAACACCAGAAACTCCAGACCATGGCTCTCCGCGTCATTAGTCAGGCCGCTCATCATTGTATGCATGGTTTCACCTTATTATTAATTAAGTTATCAGGCACAAAAAGCCTGGCGTCGCTGTTCCCGATCCAGCCTTGGCAGAGCGGCAATATCGACGATCAGCGCCACGCTGCCGTCGCCCAGAATAGTGGCGGCCGAAATACCCGGCACTTTGCGATAATTGGTTTCAAGGTTTTTTACCACCACCTGATGCTGGCCAATAAGGCTGTCGACTCGCAGCGCATAGCGTCGGCTTCCGCTTTGTAAAATCACGGCAATACCAGTGGCACTCTCATCATATTCAGCATTGACGGCAAACACCTCCGCCAGGGAGATAAGCGGCAAATATTCCCCCCGGACCTCCAGCATTTGCTCACCCCCGGCCAGCGAACGCAGCGCCTGAGGCTGCGGTTGCAAGGACTCCATCACGGCATTGAGTGGCAGAATGAACACCTCACCGCCAACTTCAACGGTCATCCCGTCGAGAATGGCAAGCGTGAGCGGCAGCAGGATCCGCACCGTTGCGCCCTGTCCCTGTACTGATTCAAGCTCCACGTGGCCGCCCATCTCTTCGATATTACGCCGCACGACGTCCATCCCGACTCCGCGACCGGAAACATCGGTAACCTGGTCGGCGGTGGAGAATCCCGGCGCAAAAATAAGCATTCCCGCTTCCTGGTCACTGATATTTTCTGTACCTATTAGCCCACGCTCGCGGGCACGAGCGATGATTCGCGGATAGTTGAGTCCGGCGCCATCGTCACTCACCGACAGACAAATATTACCGCCCTGGTGGGAGGCGGCCAGGGTCAAGGTCCCCACTTCCGGTTTGCCTGCGGCTAATCGTACCTGCGGCTGTTCAATACCGTGATCGAGGCTATTACGTACCAGATGGGTTAACGGATCGATAATGCGTTCAATAAGGCTTTTATCCAGCTCCGCCGCACTGCCTACCAGGTTGAGATTCACCTGTTTGCCAAGCCGCGTCGCCAGGTCGCGAACCAGCCGCGGAAAGCGACTGAAAACATAATCCATCGGCATCATGCGGATCGACATCACCGATTCCTGAAGGTCACGCGCATTACGCTGCAGATGATTCATACTCGCCAGCAGCTCGCCATGTAGCGCCGGGTCGAGATCGCCGCTGCGCTGTGCCAACATTGACTGAGTGATAACCAGCTCGCCCACCAGATTAATCAATCGATCGACCTTTTCTACCGCTACTCGGATGCTGCTACTTTCGGCGCTACGGGCTACAGGAGCAGGCCGCACCGGGCTGTCCATAGCGGTAGCCGCTGCTCCCAGCGGTGCGTCAGATTCTGCGGGCTCTGGCTCCGCCACCGCAACCAGATGCGGCGGCGCAACGAACGTTATCTGTTCAGGCTCCAGAATAAAGCAGAGTACGGCGGCGATATCGTCCTGAGCCACCGCAGTCTCAAGCTGGATTTCGATTGCATCATCATGCTCGTCGCTGCCAATAACGTTACCGAGATTGGCAAGCTCTGCGCTCATTAACTCCCCTTCACCCGGTTTCAGACCGGTCAGGCGAATACGCAGCGTCTGTTCGCTACTGCGGGGAAGATCGTTGGCGGCAGGAGCTGCGGCGGGAAGCGCCTCTGACGCAGACTGCTGCGGGCTGGCGAGTTTACGCAGAGCATCGCAAATCCAGCGGTAGCTCTCTTCATCCGGCTCCCGCGACTGTTTATGGGCTTCGAGCTGTTGCTGCATAATATCTTTGGCATCCAGAAACAGGTTAATGATGTCGGCATTGAGGCTCAGGGTGCCGCTGCGGGCGTTATCCAGGACATTTTCCAGAATATGGGTAGTTTCCTGCAAAGCGCTGAAACCAAAGGTTCCGGCACCGCCTTTGATGGAGTGAGCCACGCGAAAAATCGCATGCAGGCTCTCCACTTCCGGACGTTCAGGATCCAGCGCCAGCAGATGCTGTTCCATATCTGCCAGCAGTTCATCGGCCTCATCAAAGAAGGTCTGATAAAATTCACTTATGTCGATGGTCATCCGTCCTACCTCTGGGGCAAAGAGTGCAGTGAATCCAGGGAAGTATTCTGGCTCTCGGCGTTTTCATGCAAGATGGCGTTCTCGGTCTCCTTGTTCAGCACCAGCAGGCTTATCCGGCGGTTAAGCGCCGCATCGCCGCTGCGGTTAGTCAGGCTCATCGAGTCAGCCATGCCGACAACCCGCAGCACCTTGCCGGCATCAAGCGAGCCCGCCACCAGTTCACGCCGCGAGGCGTTAGCCCGATCGGCCGATAGTTCCCAGTTGCTGTAGCTCCGCTCGCCCTGGGCATAGGGAAGATCGTCAGTGTGGCCTGACAGACTAATACGGTTGGGAATTCCATTAAGAACCGGCGCAATTTTCCGCAAAATATCGCGCATATAAGGCTCGACCTCGGCACTTCCGCGCTTAAACATGGGCCGGTTCTGACTGTCGATTATTTGGATCCGTAACCCTTCCGGCACCAGGTCAATTTGCAGGTGCGGACGCAGCTCGCGCAGCTGAGGATCGCTTTCGATCAGCTGATCGAGGCTACCGCGCAGCTTTTGCAAACGCGCTTTGTCCATTTTCTGGCGCAACTCTTCTACTTTAGGTTGTTTGTACACTTCGCCCTGCTGCTGGGTAATATCGTCACCGCCGCCGGGAATGGGGCTTTCACTGTCGGCCATCCGGTTGCCGCCGGTAATGGCGGCCACCAGCGGCGTGCGAAAATAATCGGCAATCTGGGCCAGTTCTTTAGGGCTGGAAATAGAGATAAGCCACATCACCAGAAAAAAGGCCATCATCGCCGTCATAAAGTCGGCATAGGCAATTTTCCAGGAGCCGTGAGCCGCTCCCTGGTGCTTTACTTTGCGTCGCCGGACGATGATGACCGGCCTGGCCTGATGTTTCATGCGTCTTCCGGTACTTTTTGAGGATTGGGCGAGCGCACATTGCGCACGTGATTGTCCAGCTCTACGAAAGAAGGCCGTTCGCTGGAGTACAGGGTTTTGCGCCCAAACTCCACCGCGATAGGCGGCGCATAGCCATTAAGATTCGACAACAGGGTTATTTTCACGCACTGCATCATCTTGGTGGTTTCTGCCGCTTTCTGACGCAGTACGGTTGCGAGTGGAGAGATAAATCCGTAAGAGAGCAGAATGCCAAGGAACGTCCCGACCATCGCATGGGCGATAAGAGCGCCCAGTTCGCCCGGCGGCCTATCGGCGGAAGCCAGTGCGTGCACCACCCCCATCACCGCCGCCACTATCCCAAACGCAGGCAGCGAATCGCCCACCAGCGCCAGGCTATGGGCTGGAACTTCAGCTTCGCTTTCGTGGGTTTCTATCTCCTCATCCATCAGCGCCTCAATTTCAAACGCATTCATATTGCCGCTTATCATTAAACGCAGATAATCAACGATAAACTCCAGCATGGTGGCGTCGGCGAGGATACGGGGATAGCTGGAAAAGATTTCACTTTCAGTCGGATGATCGATGTCGCGCTCCAGGGCAAACATCCCCTGCTGGCGGGATTTGGCCATCAGGCGATAGAGCAGAGCCATCAGGTCCATATACATTTCTTTGTTATATCGCGAGCGGCGAAACAGCAGTGGTAAAGCGCGGAGGGTGGCTTTGATTGCCTTACCGTTGTTGCCAACGATAAAAGCGCCAATACCGGCGCCGCCGATAATAATGAACTCTGCCGGTTGATATAGCGCCCCAAGATGACCACCGGTCAGCGCATAGCCCCCGAACACCGTTATGAGCACCACCAGGTAGCCTATGATAATGAGCACGTCTTATTCCTCAGCAGTTGTGATGCCGCGAATCGGATGACGTTGCACAGCGCAGGCGGAGACATTGCCCCGCATGCTTAAGGCTCAGGCCTTTATCAGGCCCGCGCCACCGATTCATTCAGGCGTTGTGCTGTGTTATCGGCAGGTTCGCTGAAAGGTTTACGTCTTTTTACTGCACGCGATGGCGGCTGGCACAGGCTGCATACAAAGCTGCCTGAAGGCTGGTGAGCGTGGGTGATAAAATTGCCTTTGCAGCTATGGCATGGCGTGAGCTCTAGCATACCGCTATCCACAAACCGGACTAACGTCCATGCACGGGTTAACGCCAACAGCGGCCCTTCTTCTTTTTCCTGCGGGCACTGTTCCAGATAGAGCCGGTATGCCTTGATAACCGCCTCCACGCCGCTACAACTTCCGCTATGCAGCAGATACTGCCAGATATTGCAGAACATGGAGGCATGAATATTTTGCTCCCACGTCATAAACCAGTCAGTGGAGAATGGCAGCATGCCTTTCGGCGGCGGGCTACCGCGCAGCTCTTTATATAACTTTATTAGCCGCCCACGGCTCAGGTGGGTTTCACTTTCCAGCATTTGCAGACGTGCGCCCAGTGAAATCAGCTCCATAGCCAGCTGAATATCACGAGCCTCCTGGACAATACTTTTTTCAGTCATATTCAGGCTCTCTTTTTCCGCTGGCCATTATTTACCGGCGTAACCTCAGCCAGTAAACGCGTGGAAAGCATTATTCCTGTATGGATCTGCTGCAAAGAGTCAACCCGCGAATCCTGAGTTAACTGACTGATAGTCTGCGTGTTGTCGAAACGGAACTGGCAGATGACCTGATTGGTCTCCGACAGTTTTACCATTTGCGGCAACGTGAGCTCCCGAAGCCGGGAAGCCATTTCTTCGTCAATACCTAAGCGGAACATAGCGGCCGCTTTATCTTCACTAATCAAGCGCTGTGCGAGCAGTAACCACGACAAATTTAAGTCGTAAATATGTCTCAATAATTCTGAGGTGTGCATATTGTTGATTCCAATTAACCCGCTGTTGGATTGATGCGGCCTGGCCGCACCCCGTTTTGTCGCTGGGTAATAACCCATAAAATTATATTCTTTACGACTACATACCTCGCAGGATGTTGCTTCAGGCGTCAGTAAACACAAGCGCAGCTGTATATATCTCAACTGTCACTTTGCCGACATAAATACCGAATGAGGTCATTAG
This sequence comes from Salmonella enterica subsp. enterica serovar Choleraesuis, assembly GCA_022846635.1. GTDB lineage: Bacteria > Pseudomonadota > Gammaproteobacteria > Enterobacterales > Enterobacteriaceae. The sequence continues at coordinate 1,569,541 of AP025685.1, read as the reverse complement.
GAATTATCCTGGAACAATTTGAATGTACTCGGCGGGAAAAACACATACAACGTGGAGGGTACTGAATTTACGAAAAAGTGTGATGGATATCACATAAAATGGACTATATTGTGAAAAAAAATTTGTAGATTAATTATCAAAAAGATTATTTATAAACCAATATTCAATTCATTAAGCGCGACTGAATAATTCATTTAGCCACTTAACAATATATTAAGCCGTACTTAATTATTGATTTTTCTGATTATCTTTTAACCCAATTCAACCACATATAAATTATGGTTTATATTTAATAAATAACCTTATTTTTCATAAAATTGAAATAATTTTTGCTATTTGAAACCACGCTTTATTTCTCTTTCTGCCACTACCATACTCTCTAAATTACGCCACTATTGACTTAAAAAGGATTATAAGCACGTGCCTTATTCGGCGATTAATTGTTCAAACATACTAACCAGCCAATAGATTAGCCAATCTAATATTTAACATTCTGTGCGCAGCCTGGGTTAATCATTGCCTTCAGCTAAAATTAACGATAACTGTGAATAACACCGTGAATATCAAGGAGAGGTATATGGCGTATAAAAACATTCTGGTGGCGGTTGCACCCTCGCCGGAAGCTAATCAATTAGTCGCTAAAGCCGTGGCAATCGCCAGACCGGTTCAGGGAAGCATAACCTTAATAACTCAATCGACAGATCCCGAGATTTACAATCAGTTCGCGGCCCCAATGCTTGCTGACCTGCGTGAGTTAATGAATGAAGAGACGGTGCTATTTCTTCATCGTCTTACCGAGGCCGCCCGGTACCCGATTGCTGACCAGCTTATCGTTACCGGTTACCTCTCAGAGCATATTGGCCAGGTATGCCGTGAGCGCCAGATAGACCTGGTTATCTGCGGCAACCACAATCAGACCCTGTTTAATAAACTGACCTGCTCATCGAAGCCTGTTATTGCTAACTGTTGTACCGATGTATTGCTGGTCGCATTGAGATAGCGGCGCAAACGCGCCGCTATTAGAGATGAGCGTTATGCCCGACGCGGAAGAGCCGTAACATTATCGCCGCAGAGTGGCGTGCGGCTCGCAGGGCACTTTTTTAGCCGGTCGATAAACGCCTGCTGCCAGTGCTCAATATCATTACGGGTTATCACTTCAATCATGGAACTATAACGGGATTTTCGCTCTTCAAGAGGCATAATGAGTGCCTGGTGCAACGCCTGGGCGACTTCATCGCGATCGTAGGGGTTCACCAGCAGCGCGCCGCTCAGTTCATTTGCAGCTCCGGCAAATTTCGACAACACCAGTACGCCCGGATCATCAGGATCCTGAGCCGCCACATACTCTTTAGCCACCAGATTCATCCCATCACGCAATGGTGTTACCAGCCCCACTTCTGCATAGCGAAAGACCTTCATCAATAGCTTGCGGTCGAAATGCTGGTTCAGGTAATAGAGTGGCGTCCAGCCTAATTGCCCGTACTTACCGTTAATTCGCCCACTTTCGGTTTCCAGTTGGTGGCGAATATCCTGATAGGCCTGCACATCGCTACGCGAGCTTGGGGCTATCTGGGTATAGCGAATGTGGCCATGATGTTCAGGATACTTTTCCAGAAGCGTTTCAAAGGCCATAAAGCGCTCCGGCAGCCCTTTAGAGTAGTCCAGCCGCTCAACAGAAAAGATATTTTTGATACTTTTAAGTTCTTCTTTTAATTGCGCCAGTTTTGGCGGCAGCGGGCCGCTAGCCTGCTCAGCAATCTCCTGAGGCTCAATGCCTATCGGGAATACTTCAGTAGTGAATGTTTTCCCATAGGCCTGATGGCCGTTCTGCGCTGTACTGACAACCCGGGTTTGTAACGCCAGGCTATCGACAAACGCCTGTGCATCGCTGTCAGTCTGAAAGCCCAACAGATCGTAGTCGCACATCGCTTCCAGTAATTCGATATGAGTGGGCAGCGCATTGAAGATTTCCGGCGTCGGGAACGGAATATGTAAAAAGAAGCCGATGCGATTCTTTACGCCGCGTTCACGTAATGCTTTGGCAAACGGCAGCAGGTGATAATCATGAACCCAAATAAGATCATCTTCTTTCAGCAGCGGCAGAAGTTTATCGGCCAATAGCTGATTCACCTCCTGATATCCTTCCCAGGCTTCACGCTGAAAGTTCACCAGATCCAAACGGTAGTGAAAAGCAGGCCACAGCACCGCATTAGCAAACTGGCAGTAATATTGTTCGTAATGCTCTTCTGACAGATGAAACGTGGCCCACTCCAGCTTACCTTCACTCTCGCGTTCTAGCGGAGCCGACTCATCACCGGTTTCACCACTCCAACCGAACCATAGCCCGCCGGACGGCGCGGCCTGCAATGCACTCAGCACTCCTACCGCAAGACCACCGGCACTGCTTTTCTTATCGCTGGGCGGCGCGATGCGATTTGATACAACGACTAAGCGACTCATGGCCGGTTCCTCTTTTCTGGAGTAACAAATGATGGAGTATTCGCCTGGACCTGACTTTTCAACCATTGCCAGACGGCGGGAACGTTCTTGAGACGATAACGTGCCTGTGTTGTTCCCTCTCCTACCTTGATGCTGACACCGTTAAGCCGATTCACCGCAGCAAACCCGTCTTCATCGGTAAGGTCATCGCCAATAAATAGCGGTGTGCGCCCGGAAAAAGGCGCGGTGGCCATAAAGCTTTCCAGCGCGCTGCCTTTCGAGGCGCCTGCTGGTTTGATTTCTACTACCAATTTACCCGGTTGCAACGACAAATCTTGGCCGGATGCCACGCAGCGTGACGCCAGATCCATGACCTCCTGATGCCGGGAGGGGTTGTCGCGATAGTGCAATGCGAATGCATTCCCTTTATCTTCCAGTCGCACGCCTGATAACTCTTTTACAGCACCTGAAAGCGTTACCCTCAGTTCCTGTCTGATATTGTCATCCAGCGCTATCCGAACAACTTTGCCGTTGATATCACGACGTTCCGCCCCGTGCACACCAGCCAAAGGCAGCCGCAATGGCTGAGAGAGGCGGATAAGTTCTTCCATGGAGCGTCCTGAGATCAACGCCAGCGCTCCATTACTTAAAGCGCTAAGTTGTTGTAAGGCCTGGATGACGTCAGGCGGAATAACCACCATATCAGGATGAGGTTGTATTTCTGCCAGAGTGCCATCGAGGTCGAAAAAGAAGGCGTAAGAGCCGGAAGTTAAGGGCGGAACAGCAAATGCTTCTGCCACCGTGGTTCCTCCATAAATTGTAAACACCACCAAACCATAACAAACTTATTACCAATTGTTATCATTAACTGGATAAGTATAGCCAGTTTGTGACCTGACGCCATTTACGCCTGGCAGATGTATAGCCGTTAGTTACGGCTTATATGGCTCTACATTAGGCGTGGGCGCTTATCTACCGCATTTACCTAAAGTCGGTGGTTGATTTTTCAACGTCAATTTCCAGATAAATCTGCCTCACCGGGAGAGTGATAACCAGATTTGGATTAAAGGTTGCACAATATGCCAATAGTTGTTTTTAAATTGTATTTATAAGGCAATTAATTGTTCATATCTTCATCTCAACATGAATCTCTCTTATAAGAAGATTCAGCAAATGATAATTAATTAAAACTTATATGAGCTGCTAAAACGATTTCTAAACCGCCATAATCGCTTTAAAAAACCATTTAATTGAACGCCTGTAGATAACTGTTTCCTTTAGATAAAAGCAGTTGTTTTATTATTCACAACCCTCAAGAACACCAATATAAACACATAAAAAACAATCAGTTATACAATAACACCAAGTCATGCTAATTATCATTGTAAATATCAGTAAAACCCACCCGGCAATATTTTCTCAATACTGTTTGAAAGCTATAATTTCGCCCAGATAGTGAATAATGGAAAGAGAGATTCCAGCCACAAAATTATGTATTGCTCTGTACTATTATTGCGTTAAAGCAAGCGGCTGTGCTCTGTACCGGGCAATCAGGAAGTTACCGGATACTGATTTATTTTCAGCACTCTCGAATGATAAGGATATTGTTATGGCAGTTTTCGGCATCGTGCAAAAACTCAATGCACAGATTAATCACGAGTTTTATTCCTCTAACCTTTACCTGCAGTTAAGCAACTGGTGTTCCGAGCATAGTATGAATGGAGCGGCCGGTTTTTTGCGCGCAATGGCACAGGGTAAAGTCACCCATATGATGAGCGTATTCGACTACATGAAGCAGGCTGGCGGCATGCCAGTGGTAGAGCAGATTATGGTCCCTCATAAACGCTGTAACTCGCTGGAAGAGCTGTTTCACCATACTCTGGAAGATTATCGACTGCGTATGGATTCGCTGGCGGGCCTGGTTAATGCCGCGCGCGAAGCCAATGATGACGCGACAGTCACTTTTTTGACCAGCCTCGAATCCCGCCAGCGTCAGGATGGCCTGCGCCTGCGCACCCTGTTAGATGCAGTGCGTAAAGCTGCCGATGCCGGGCTGGGTGCCACTCAGACCGACCGTCAGCTGACCTCCCTAATGTACCCGGTACATTAAGCGACTGCGCCCGGCCCACCATAAGAGCCGGGCGTATTATTAATAATGCACCACCGCCCCTTCCTGATTTCTGTTTCTTTACATCATCTTTTTTAGCATTCCGATCCGCCTCTCATATCCCGGCGTTTAATTTTGTAATTCTGTGCCAGAAAACCACAATATAAATAAGGATATTCTATGATTGGTATGGAATTCGTTGTCATTATTATCTGCCTGCTGGTCGGCACCCGTTACGGGGGCATGGGGCTTGGCCTCATTAGCGGCGTCGGGCTGTTTATTCTTAGCTTTGTGTTCGGCCTGGCACCCGGAAAACCACCGGTAGATGTCATGCTCACTATTCTGGCGGTAATTGGCTGTGCTGCCACGTTGCAAACGGCCGGGGGACTCAATGTGATGATGCAGTGTGCCGAGCGCCTGCTGCGCCGTCATCCTCAGCACATTACGCTACTTGCTCCGCTAACGACCTGGACCCTGACTTTTCTGTGCGGCACGGGCCATGTGGTCTATACCATGTTCCCTATCATTGGCGACATCGCACTTAAAAAAGGAATTCGCCCTGAACGCCCGATGGCCGTTGCTTCTGTTGCCTCGCAAATGGCAATAACCGCTTCGCCAGTTTCTGTCGCCGTAGTTTCTCTGGTTTCCATCATGGCTGCCGATCATGGCATCGGACATGGTTTTGGCATGCTGGAGATTCTTTCTGTTTCAGTTCCCGCCTCACTAAGTGGCGTGATTATCGCGGCGTTATGGAGTTTGAAGCGCGGTAAAGACCTGGAAAATGATGCTCAGTTCCAGGAAAAAATCAGCGATCCCAAACAGCGTGAATATATCTTTGGTGGTGGTGAAACGCTGATGAATCAGCAATTTTCACGCCGGGCACGCGCCGCTACCTGGATCTTTTTTGCGGCAATTATCGTGGTGGTTTTACTTGGCGCATTTCCTGATTTGCGCCCGTCATTCGAAGCTAAAGGCGTGCTACGCCCGCTATCAATGAACCTCGTTATTCAGATGATGATGCTGATTGCCGGCGCGGTGATCCTTATTGGCTGTAAGGTAAACCCTTCGGCGATTGCCAACGGAGCGGTATTTAAGGCCGGGATGGTCGCCATTTTCTCGGTATTCGGCGTGGCCTGGATGAGCGATACCTTTTTTCAGGCGCATCTTGAAACCCTGAAGCAGGCTTTAGAAGGCGTTGTTGTTAGCCACCCCTGGACGTATGCCCTGGTGCTGTTTTTAGTCTCAAAGCTGGTAAATAGCCAGGCAGCAGCATTAACGGCGGTGGCACCGATGGGGTTAATGCTGGGAGTCGAGCCTAAAATGTTGCTGGCATTTTTTCCGGCTGCCTATGGCTATTTTATTTTGCCAACCTATCCAAGCGATCTGGCCTGTATCGGCTTTGACCGTTCCGGTACCACCAGGATTGGTAAGTTCATCATTAACCACAGTTTTATTTTACCGGGGTTGATTGGCGTAGCCAGCGCCTGCGCCGTAAGCTACGCCCTTGTAGCACTCTTCTTCTGATGCCCGCGAAAATTAGTGCGCGGTATCCTGATTGCTGAATTTAAGCTCAATCAGAGCTACGGCTTTTTGCACCGCGCGGCGGGTCACCGGATCCGCCGCCGCAGCATTACTGGCAAAATCGATAGATTTAAGCTGACCGGCCATCTTTTCGCGCACTTCTACCGGGGCAATAACATCAATAACGTCGAGAATTTGCTTAATCACAAGCTGACAGGCAACGATATCGGAAATGAGTTCTTGTTGTTCATCTAATGGCTGAGACATTTGTTGGCTCCTGAGGTAATCTAGGCGCCAGTTTACCTGCCGGTGGCGGCAAACGGTACTTTTAACTGGCACGAACTGCCTGTAAATAAAGCGCACGCAGCCGTTGCGCCACAGGGCCAGGACGACCGTTTCCGACAGGCTGTCCATCGATTTCAATAACCGGCCAGATAAGCGTAGTGGCCGAACTAATAAAAACTTCCTGCGCCCGACGCGCTTCCTGAGGTGTAAAGGCGCGTTCGCTTAATAGATTACCGCTTTCCGCCACCAGCGCTAGCAGCGCCTGGCGAGTGATTCCGGGTAAAATATCGCGGCCCAGGTGGCGTGTCACAATATCACCGCGCTGAGTCACAATAAAAACATTGCTGGAGGCACCTTCGGTTATCAACCCTTCCCTGACCAGCAGCGCATCATCCACCCCAAGTTGATGGGCCATCATCTTTGCCATGCTGGCCGCCAGCAACCCCGTGGTTTTAATATCACAGCGGCCCCAGCGAATATCCGGGCAAGTTACGACCCGAATACCGTGACGCGCGGCCGGATGATTAACCACACTTTGAGCCTGACTAAATAGCACCAGCGTCGGCGTTATATTTTCCGGTGGCGTAAATACCCGATCACCGTTGCCGCCACGGGTAAGCTGCATATAGATGCTGCCTTCCCGCAAATTATTACGAGATATAAGCTCCAGGTGCAGTTCCCGCAATTCACTATCGGTCAATGGACAGCGCAACCCCAGCGCATCACACGAGCGACGCAACCGTGCCAGATGCTCTACCATCGCTATCGGGCGACCATCGATTACCGCCGTAACCTCATATACTGCATCAGCAAACAGGAAGCCCCGGTCAAATACTGAAACCTGCGCCTGTTGCTCATCACACCACTGCCCATTAATCCAAACCTGACGCTCCATACCGCCTCCTCATCAGCGCTCGTTAGTCGCTGGTCTTACCCGGCTCACGCCGGTAAATAACATATGGTGCGAGCTGGCCGAGCTTATCGTACAGCGCCCGCGCCCGATCGTTATTTTGCTCGGTAAACCAATAAACTCTTGAGCTTCCGCGCGCATCCGCCTGACGCCAGGCCTCATTAAATAAGGAGCGAGCGATACCTTGCCCGCGAAACTGGCTGGCGACCAGAAGATCCTCAACATAACAATAGCCGTGAATACTCCAGGTTGACGGGTGAAATACCAGGGTCATAAACCCGCACAACTCCCCTCCGGGACTTACGGCTACCAGTCCCAGCATCTCCTGACCGTGGCACAGGCGCTCAAAAGTCAGTTCGGTTATCTCATCTTCCAGCGGGTGTCGGTAAAAATCGAGGTACTGACGCCACAAAGACAGCCACTGCGATTTGTCCTCACGGATAAGTGGGCGAATCTGCATCTGAAAACTCCTTTCATTCATCGTTCTGATAGTAAACCGGCTATGACCAGCTTATGTCTTAGTTAAGCACCGAACTCACTTCTTTTCGGGCGATAGCCTGGAGCAACTGGCTGCAATAATGGCAGATAAACTGTTTACGAGGTGCGAGTGAAACTTCTCCCGATAATCGCCCTGCTGCTGGCCGGTTGCAGCCTTCCCAAAACACCCGAGGTGGTAGGCGGCAGCCAGACTTCAGGCATCGTCCGTCTGGGCTATGATTTACCGCTGCTGCAACGAGCCGTCATTGATGAGGAGCTGGCCACCCGCACCGCCGCTCGTCAATGCCAGAGCTGGGGATATGGCGAAGCCGTGCCTTTCGGCGCCCCCATTAATCATTGTGCGTTAATCAGCGGTAGCGGCTGTATAAACCAGCAAATCGTCATGGAGTATCAATGCCGGGGAGTAAATACCCTCACGCCTCCACCCGCCGTATGGTAATCGCATATTCAGACTGCCCGATGATTTGCGAAGCCAGGGGCAACTTTTCGTAAGAAATGTGGAAAATTTAACCAGTGTAACCAATAGTTAACTGATGGATAAATGCAATCCAGCCACCGGAGGAGATATGGGTTATTACGCCATTAAGAAAAGTAGTAATGACAAATTTTACTTCGTTTTACATGCCGTTAATGGAGAAGTTATTGCTACCAGCCAAATGTATGCCGATAAACAAGGCGCCCGTAAGGGTATCGAATCTGTTCGAAAAAACGGCCCTAGCGACGATATTCGCGACGAGACCCACGCCCCTGCCTGATAATCGTCACGGCGCGAAAGCGCCGTGACGCTTCTTTTTACCTTCATCCCACAAGTGTATTATTAACTTTACACCATTTGTAACGCCGATTTGACGAAATAGCGGTTATGCCTTACCCTGCGCGCATAACAGGATGCCCTGACGCTAGAAAGCAGAGGATTGCGTGAAAAATCGCACTTTAGGCAGTATTTTTATCGTTGCCGGAACCACTATTGGTGCCGGAATGTTGGCAATGCCACTGGCCGCAGCCGGCGTAGGTTTTCGCACCACGTTGCTGCTGCTTATCGGGCTATGGGCCGTGATGTGCTACACCGCCCTGCTGTTGCTTGAGGTTTATCAGCACGAATCCCCGGACACTGGCCTTGGAACTCTGGCCCGGCGCTATCTTGGCCGGCCGGGCCAATGGGTCACGTCATTCAGTATGTTGTTCTTAATGTACGCCCTGACTGCCGCATATATCAGCGGTGCCGGTGAGCTTTTGGCTTCCAGTATTAGCGCCTGGACCGGGCAGCATATTCCTCCGGCGCTGGGCGTTATCACCTTTACACTGGTGGCCGGTGGTGTGGTTTGCCTCGGCACGCATTCGGTGGATTTCTTTAACCGATTCCTGTTCACCGCCAAAGTGGTGATGCTGGTGGTGATGCTTGGCCTCATGCTGCCTCACGTACACCGGGTCAATCTGCTGGCGATGCCTCTGGAAAAAGGCCTGGTTCTCTCCGCCCTGCCGGTTATTTTTACCTCATTTGGTTTCCACGGTAGCGTTCCAAGTATTGTCAGCTATATGGGTGGCGACCTGCGTAAGCTGCGCTGGATTTTTATTACCGGTAGCGCCATCCCACTGCTGGCCTATATTTTGTGGCAACTGGCGACGCTGGGTGCAATTAATCCGGATACTTTTGTTGGCATGATCGCTCAACACTCCGGGTTGAATGGCTTAATGACAGCAGTACGTGAAGTGGTCGCCTCCGGACACGTGGAACTGGCGGTTCATCTATTTGCCGACCTGGCGCTTGCCACCTCTTTCCTTGGAGTCTCTCTGGGCTTGTTTGACTACCTGGCAGATATGCTTAAGCGCAGCCGTTCCGGCGCTGGCCGCCTGCAAACCGGTGTGGTCACTTTTACCCCGCCGCTGGTATTTGCACTGTTTTATCCGCAGGGATTTGTGATGGCCTTAGGCTATGCGGCTATCGCGCTGGCGGTGCTGGCGCTGCTGTTACCGGCATGTTTGGTGTGGCGTAGCCGTCAAATGCATCCTAAGCAGGGATATCGGGTTTGGGGTGGCAAACTAATGCTGGGGATTATTTTTATATCGGGGCTAGGGATTATTGCAATTCAGCTGCTGCTGGCTGCGGGTATGTTGCCGTCACCGGCCTGATTCCACATCTTTAATAGTCGGGAGTGAGTTTAGCTCTACTCCCGACTGCCGTAATCTTCATGTTTTACCTTCCGTGGTAAGCATGTCCGCTCAGGGCCGCCTACTGATGCTCTAAGACCGCCTCAATTTCAGACTGCAACGCCAACAGCCGGAACTTCTCACTGGCATTATGGGTACTGTAAATCCGGGCACTCAGCTCCGTATGCAGCCGCTCCAGCAACTGTAAATCCTCCAGAGGATCGAGTCGGTTATTGAGAGCCCCTCCAACATCCACGACTTCATTTGTTTCAACCATCGTTTCAAGCTCCACTATTTTTTAAAATATAAAAACCAATTGAACAAATTAGGAATATTCTACTACTTAACTTAGGCCAAAATTTTTAACCGGCCTCCGAAAACGAAAATGCATTGGGCGAAATGCATCCGTTTAACGAAGAGAGTTGATCGAGGATAAGATTTTTCATCCTGGCCCTACACCTCAGAGTGACGGAGGTCACAACTTTCCGGAGCAGACTCTGCTGGTCAGAGATCGTGCCACCTGGCACCTTCTGGCAAACAACGTCATAAATCACATTTTATACGGTCGTTATCTGACAACTGATTTACGAAAAGGTGTCCAAAAAAGGTCAGAAATAGTCGCCCGCTCATTAGCATAAATGGGCGACAGAGTCAGACTAAAGCGAGAGGAATACTTACTATGAGCGGAATGGCTTAAGTTCTGGAAGAGTAAAGCCCGGAGCTGCATAAACGGTTATTGATGGGCTCAAGTAACCTGTTGTTGGAACTCATCAAATACCAAAGGAATTCGTTATCTCATGCTCCCGACCTGCACTCCATGCTCATTTCGATAAATGGTATGACCGGATGAGTTGATTCGCGAAGAGCCTCTTACGAAGCCGTGTTCGTCTCTATAGAGAGTTGTGCCATATGCATCGGTTTGTGAAGAACCGCTTTGAATCCCGTGCTCATCTTGATAAATAGTATTGCCGGATGCATCAGTTTGCGAAGAGCCTGTTGTAATGCCGTGTTCATCTTTGAAGGTCGTTTGACCAGACGCATCAGTCCGAGCTAAACCTCTCTGAGATCCGTGCTCGTCCCGATATATAGTCGTGCCATAAGAATCAATGGTCTTTGTACCCTTGGCTGAGCCGTATTCATCATAATAAGTTTGGGCTTTAGCCGTCATAGCGCAAAAAAGACATACCACGATTGCTGTTGCTTTCATTAAAAATCATCCCCTCCAGTCATTTATTACCTACCAGTGGCAGGCAGTTATGCTGCGATTAAAGAGTTGGGAAAGTAAGCAGCGTCTGAAGAGAAATTGTGAGCATACAGGAAGCCAGGCGCCGGCAGGAATTAAACTAAAAAGATGCTGGTCTGGTGGAGAAATTTGATGGGCAGAGTAGGATCAATACGGATAGGATCACACAATAAAACGCAGATACAAAAAAACCACCTTGCGGTGGTTTACGACATTGCTTACTGCTTGTTTTTATTCTTTATTTCCCTGGTGCCCGGAGTGGGACTTGAACCCACACAGCGCGTACGCCGAGGGATTTTAAATCCCTTGTGTCTACCGATTCCACCATCCGGGCATGGGAAAAATTGGAGGCGCGTTCCGGAGTCGAACCGGACTAGACGGATTTGCAATCCGCTACATAACCGCTTTGCTAACGCGCCAAATTACTTACCTTTTCAGGCTGAATACCCGCCGTAGCCAGTATTCTTATTTGGAGCGGGAAACGAGACTCGAACTCGCGACCCCGACCTTGGCAAGGTCGTGCTCTACCAACTGAGCTATTCCCGCAGAACCAGATGAACTTAATTATCTGATTTTGTTATCTTCTGGCAAGCTGTGCTGCCGTCCGATGCGATGCATTCTACTTACCTGACGCAGTGAGTCAACGATATTTTTGCTCACTGCGATTTGTTTGATGAAATTTACAGCTATTCGATCACGGTTCAAGCAAATCGCCGCGCGCCGCGCTCAAATACTGGAACATCGACCAGAAAGTCAGCACCGCGGCAATGAAAAACAAAGCGATACCGGCATACTCGATGGTTGCATTTGGCCGCCAAAGCATCCCAACCAGCGCTAACATCTGAGCAGTAGTCTTAAATTTACCGACCCAGGAAACTGCCACGCGGCTGCGTTTACCTATTTCTGCCATCCACTCACGCAGCGCAGAGATGATAATTTCCCTCGCAATCATGGTCGCCGCCGGCAGCGTTACCCACCAGCTGTGATAGTGCTCAACCACCAGCACCAGAGCAATAGCCACCAGCACCTTATCGGCTACCGGGTCAAGAAACGCCCCAAAACGCGTGCTCTGGTTCCAGCGACGGGCCAGGAAACCATCGAACCAGTCGGTGACTGCCGCCACGCAGAAAATCAGCGCGCACAGGAAAGGAGACCAGGTGAACGGCAGATAAAACGCCAGCACAAAAAAAGGAATCAGGATGACGCGAAACAGCGTAAGCAAAGTCGGTATATTAAATCGCATGGTGCTGGTAACTATCTGTCGGTAGTGGAAATTATTCCTATGTTGCTACACAGGCCCTAATGTTTCAACGAATAGAAGATCTTTTCTGCCAGAGCGTAAGAGATACCGGGTACTTTCGCTATCTCTTCCACGCTAGCGTTGAGTAATGGTTGCAGCCCGCCCATATATTTGAGCAACATCTGACGCCGTTTCGGACCAATACCCTCAATGCTCTCCAGTGTACTGGTATTTTTTACTTTGGCGCGTTTTTTTCGATGCCCGCCGATGGCGTGATCGTGCGATTCATCGCGTATATGCTGAATCACATGCAGCGCTGGCGAGTCCGGCGGCAACGCAAACCCCTCACCTTCTGCCTCAAGGAACAGTGTTTCGAGGCCTGGTTTACGATCTGTCCCTTTTGCCACACCCAGCAACAGCGGGTGATGTTTATCCCAGGGTACGTCCAGCCCTTCGAACACTTCCAGCGCGCGGCCTAACTGCCCTTTACCGCCATCAATAACCACGACATCGGGGATTTTGCTCTCTTCAATAGCCTTACCATAGCGCCGGTTAAGCACCTGGTTCATGGCCGCATAATCATCACCCGGAGTAATGCCGGTGATATTATAGCGCCGATATTCAGCGCGCATTGGGCCATTCTGGTCAAATACGACACATGATGCGATTGTTTGCTCGCCCATGGTATGGCTGATATCGAAACACTCCATCCGTTTAATTTCCGGCAGATGTAGCACTTCAGCCAGCGCTTTCAGACGCTGGGATATAGTCGACTGCTGATTAAGGCGTGTCACCAACGCCGTGGCCGCATTGGTTCGCGCCAGCTTCAGATAACGAGCTCGATCCCCACGCGGACGGGTTTCAACGTGAATTCGCCGCCCGGCGATTTCACTCAGTGAATCGGCAATAACGCCCTTATCGGCCAGGCTGAAATCCAGCAGAATCTCACCCGGCAGCGTACGGTTCTGGCTGCCTTGCAGATAGAACTGCCCTATAAAGGTTTCCACTACCTCGGCAAGCTCTGTGCCGCCTGGAACTTTAGGGAAATAGCTGCGGCTTCCCAGGACTTTGCCCTGACGAATAAACAGCACATGCACGCAGGCCATACCCGCATCGAAACTGACGCCAATAACGTCAAGATCGTCGCCATTATTAGAAACAAACTGCTTCTCTGTTACCCGCCGCACTGCCTGAATCTGGTCGCGTATACGCGCCGCTTCTTCAAATTCGAGCGCTTTACTGGCCTCTTCCATCTGAGAGATCAAACGGGTTAGCACCTGGTCATCTTTACCAGACAGAAACAGCCGTACATATTCAACCTGGCGGGCATACTCTTCCTCACTGACCAGCCCCGAGACGCAGGGGCCAAGGCAGCGACCAATTTGATATTGCAGGCAGGGGCGCGAGCGATTGCGATAAACGCTATTTTCACACTGACGGATAGGGAAGATTTTTTGTAAAAGCGCCAGGGTTTCACGCACGGCGTAGCCATTTGGGAATGGGCCAAAATATTCCCCTTTCGCATGCTTCGCCCCGCGATGCATTGCCAGGCGTGGGTGCGTATCGCCGCTAAGGAATATAAAAGGATAGGATTTATCATCGCGCAGCAGCACGTTATAGCGCGGTTGATAGAGCTTAATATAGTTATGCTCCAGCAGCAGCGCTTCGGTTTCAGTATGAGTTACCGTCACGTCTATCTGCTGGATCTGAGCCACCAGTGCTTCGGTCTTACGGCTATTGACCTGAGTGCGGAAGTAGCTGGACAGGCGCTTTTTTAAGTCTTTAGCTTTACCGACATAGATAACCGTGCCGTGGGCGTCATACATTCGATAGACGCCTGGCTTGCTGGTTACCGACTTCAGAAACGCTTTGGCATCGAAAACGACACTCACTGGCCTGGCATTGCCTCTGTATTACACAGGCCATGACGAATGGCCAGATGGGTTAATTCAACGTCCCCGTTAATATTCAGCTTACTGAACATCCGGTAGCGATAACTATTCACTGTTTTAGGGCTGAGATTCAAGGTCTCGGAGATTTCGTTCACCTTCTGACCTCTGGTAATCATCAGCATAATTTGCAGCTCGCGCTCCGACAGGCTGGCAAATGGCGAGGCGGTTTTTTCCGGCTCAATCTGGCTAAGCGCCATCTGCTGGGCAATATCGGATGCGATATAACGCTGCCCGCTGGACACGGCGCGAATGGCGCTAATGACCTCCTGCGGGGCGGCCCCTTTACTAAGATACCCAGCGGCACCGGCCTGCATAACTTTTGCCGGCAGAGGGTTCTCAGTATGAATAGTCAACATGATGACTCTGGTATCTGAAGACGCGCGCACTATCTTTCGGGTAGCCTCAAGGCCTCCGATTCCGGGCATATTCATATCCATAAGAACTACGTCAGTCGGGTTAGAACGGCACCATTTGACGGCATCCTCACCACAGGATACCTCACCGATGACGTTAATGCCCCGAATGTCTTCAAGAATGCGTCGTATCCCTGCGCGCACCAGCTCATGGTCATCAACAAGTAGAACGTTGATCAAAGGAAATATCTCCAGAAAAGGGATTACGCTGCTGATTGCGATGCCATCATATTAACGGTTTTTAAACCAACTTGAAAATGTAAAAGTCTCAGATTTGCGAGTCGACTATCAAGGTTTATTTAATGTTCAGCGTTTCTTAACCTACTGTTCTAATAAAGATTTAATAAGTGAAAACATACAGTTACAAATCAAAAGGAACAAAACATAGCCAATTAATAACCAATTACTCAAAAAACAACCACCAGTTAGTAATAATAATTCAGCAGCGTTTACTTTTAACAACAACAAATAAATATCATTAAACACCATATGTTTAACTTTATCTTTTTATATTAACTTACCATCATAATGATGAACATATCCAAAAAGAGGGATTAGTGCTGTTCCTCATTTTGAGTGTCAATATGCTATACTCAGCCGCCAGTTGCCCGCCTGGTTATTACTTTTCTCACTGATGTTTTTAATATCAGTAAGTTATGGTAAATCAACGCGAGGCAATATCATCCCCGGTGACCATTATCGGGGCCTAATGACATAGAGGAACCCAGATGAGTACGCCAGATTTTTCCACTGAAGAAAGCATGCAGCAATTAGCCCTGGAGGTAAGCTGCCTCAAAGCGATGTTTACCCAGATGCTAAAAGCCATGGGCCAGGCTGATGCCGGTAAAGTCATCATTAAGATGGAAAAAGAGATTGCCCAGCTGGAAGATACCGCTCAGGCTGAAGCTTTCACGCGTACCATCCAGCAAGTCAAACAGGCTTATCGCCAGTAATTACGGCGTTAATTGTCTGCCGCCGGGCCAGCCCCGGCTCCTTTCTTTTTCCATCCCGGCATCCAGTTTTTCCTTCAGTATCGTTATATCAGCCAGACTCGCTATTTAGTTCAATTAACACACCTAAATAACCCGGGCTAATCAATACCCTTCTATTCAATACACCGCTATCTTCTGTGCTTTTGTTTTTTAATACCCAATAAAAAATAAAGCCGCAGTCACCATCAAATGGCGCTGCGGCGGGCGATATCTGTTTGTGTAGAAAACTATCGGCAACGCGAGATACCGATAGTTAGAGCCATCACTGGGTAAGGAACTTCTCGAGGAATTGACGAGTACGCGGCTGCTGCGGATTAGCGAACAGTTCCCGCGATGGTCCCTGCTCCACTATACGCCCCTGATCCATAAAAATAGCCCGGTCGGCTACGTCACGGGCGAAGCTCATCTCATGTGTCACGATAACCATCGTGCGCTTTTCCTGAGCCAACTGGCGAATGGTCGCCAAAACCTCACCCACCAGTTCAGGGTCAAGCGCCGAAGTCGGCTCATCAAAAAGAATCACTTCCGGGCGCATCGCCAGCGCCCTGGCAATGGCCACTCGCTGCTGCTGACCGCCGGAAAGCTGACGTGGATAGCTCTGCTCTTTACCACTCAACCCCACTTTTGCCAGTAACTCACGGGCGCGCGCGATAGCTTCTGCCTTTGGCTCTTTCTTAACAATAACCGGGCCTTCAATCACATTATCCAGTACTGAACGATGCGGGAATAAATTGAAGTTCTGAAAAACAAAGCCAATCTGCTGGCGCAGACGGCGGATCTGGTTTTTCTGACGGGCCATTGAAACGGCGGCATCGATAGTAATATCGCCAACGCGAATCGTTCCACCATCCGGCTGCTCCAGCAGGTTAATGCTTCGCAACAACGTGGTTTTACCCGAGCCGCTAGGCCCGATAATTGCCACAACTTCCCCCGGCTGAACCTCAAGGTCAATTCCATGCAGCACGCTCTGGCCGTGGAATGATTTAGTCAGTTTTTTGACGTCGATAGCGCTCATTTAGCTCCACGCTCCTGTCGGTTTAGCTGGTTTTCGAAGTAATTTTGCAGTGCGGAGAGTACCGTTGCCATGATCCAGTAAATCAGCGAAGCCGCCAGATACATGGTGAACACCTCCAGAGTGCGGGAGGTAATAAGCTGGGCCTGACGGAACAGCTCTGGCACCTGAATAGTCGCGGCCAGGGAAGTATCTTTTACCAGGCTGATAAAGCTATTGCTCAGCGGCGGCAGCGCTACGCGACCGGCCTGCGGCAAAATAGCCCGATACATAGTCTGCCAGCGGCTCATACCCAGGCTCGCCGCCGCTTCCCACTGCCCTTTCTCAATGGAAGCAATCGCCGCTCGCAGGGTTTCAGAGGCATATGCCGCAGTATTAAGCGACAGGCCAATCATAGCCGAAGGCACCGGGTCCAGCTCGATACCGAACTGCGGCAGGCCATAGTAGATAAGGAACAGCTGAGCGATAAGCGGCGTTCCGCGAAATGCTGAAACGTAGATCCGCGCCAGCCATGAAAGCGGCCAGAAGCTGGACAGACGCATCATCGCCACGATGAACCCCAGCAGCAGCCCAAAGAACATACCGCCGATACTCAGTTGTAATGTGAATACCGCGCCTTTCATCAGAAATGGCAGGGAATCCATGATGAGTTGAAGACTCTCTTGCATAAATGTGTACAACCTTTCTCAGAGCTGTGGGTGATAAGCAAAAAGCGCCGGAGCGCCACCGGTATGGACGAAAAGTAACGGCCCAGGATTAGCGAAGCGTTGCTGGCGAATGCCATCCAGTAGCCCGGCCATGGCTTTACCGGTGTAAACAGGGTCAAGCAGCAGCCCTTCCAGACCGGCCAGTAGCTCTACAGCTTCACGGCCAATGTCGTTTGGCAGCCCGTAACCCGGAGCGTAATAGTCATCCCATAAATTAATCGCGGCCTGGCAATTCAACCCCAGCAGCGCCGCCGTTTCCTGGCGAATTTTTTCAACCTTTGGCAACTGAGTCGCGACCGGGCGGGATACCGTAACCCCTATCAGTTCGACGTCAGGCATCAGATGCTCCAGACCCACGGCCAGGCCGGCGTGCGTTCCCGCGCTACCGGAAGCAACGATAATTGCGGCCAGATCGAGATCCTCGCTTTGTTCGGCAATCTCCCGGGCGCACTCGACGTAACCCAGCGCGCCCAGCGCACTGGATCCACCCACCGGCACGACGTGTGGACGGAACCCCTGGGCCTCAAGGCGGGTCGCTAGTTCAGCCAGCTGCGCATCCGGGTTATCCAGTGCACTGCACATCTCAACTTCGCAGTTAAATAGATCGAGTAACAGTCGGTTGCCATTAGTCAGATAGTTGTCAGAGCTGCTGCCCGTCGGATTTTCCAGCAGCGCTACGCAGTGCAGCCCCAGTTTTGCGGCGACCGCCGCAGTCTGGCGCACATGGTTGGACTGTATAGCGCCCGCCGTTACCAGGGTGTCGGCTCCCTCTTGCAGCGCCCGGGCCGCGATAAACTCCAGCTTACGCAGCTTATTCCCGCCCATTGCCAACGGCGTGAGATCATCGCGTTTTACATAGATATCACGCCCGATAAAATCGGACAGCCGCGGCAGATAGCTGAGCGGCGTAGGCGCCCCGACCAGCTCTAGCCGGGGGTAAGCGTTAAGTTGACTGAAAGGCATCGCTTTGCTCCTGCAAAAGATTCACCGCCGCCGGGGCGGGAGACATAATTTTCTACCGCCAGGGCGGTATTATTTAACCTCTGGACAGAGGCCTGCGGATCATACCGCTTTTGTTGCCATTACTGGAAACTAACCGTTGTCCAATACCACTGAATAGTAAGACAAGAACGGCCCCTCGGGGGGTTGGAGGGAAGTTTTTCAGAAACGCCAACCGCCTCAATAAGAGGCGGCATAACCGTTGCCATAAAAAAAGGTGCTGAATCAGCACCTTTTTGGCATTCAGGCCTGATTAATGACTGACGTCTACGCCAAACCATTTCTCAGAAAGTTGTTTCAATGTACCGTCTTTCTGCATCGCAGCGATAGCATTATCAATGGCAGCCAGCAGTTCAGGGTTACCTTTACGCAACGCCACACCCGAGACTAAATGGGAGAACGGTGCACCGGCTGCCGCCAGAGTGTTATTGGTTTTCTTCACCAGATCCAACGCCGCCAGGCGATCGACCAGAATAACGTCGATACGGCCAATACGCAGATCCTGATATTTAGTCGGATCGTCGTCATAGGTACGCACGTCTACGCCCGGCACATTTTCACGCAGCCAGTGTTCATAGTTAGTACCAAGCCCGACACCGACTTTTTTACCTTTAAGATCGGCCGCGGTTTTAATGGTGTTTTCGTTCTGTTTTTTCACCAGCGCCTGAATACCGGAAACAGTATATGGCGTGGAGAAATCGTATTTCTTCTTACGTTCATCGGATATGGTGACCTGGTTAATCACCACATCAACGCGTTTGGAGTCCAGCGCGGCCAGCATCCCGTCCCATTTAGTCGGTTTCAGGTCGGCTTTTATGCCCATATGTTTAGCCAGCGCTTCGGCGAACTCAACTTCAAAACCATCAAGCTTGCCGTTCTCATCCTGGAAGCTAAATGGAGGATAGGTGCCTTCCAGCCCTACACGCAGCGAGCCGCGTTCTTTAACCTGGTTTAGCAAGTTATCAGCAGCCATGGCATTCATGCTGGCACCCGCCATCAGAGCCATAGCCAGTACACCACCCAGTGCGCGACGGCCAAATTGTGCAAGTCTCATAGTTACCCCAAACGGTAGATTGTGCGAGCTAGTGTAGTAAATTCCCTGCCCTGCCTCTAAATAACACCGGGCTACATGTTATAACTTTTTAGAATATAGCGGGAGTGGCACGAGATAAACCAGGGGTTAAACGGCAGGAATCGATAAACTCAGAGTATTTACGCAGCGCAATTCGATAACTAATCGCCTGTTTTTCCGGCAACCAGCTCTCCAGCCGCTCTTCGTTATAGTCATGGCTAAGCAGATCCGCCAGCGCCCCACTCTCTGCCAGATAGTTATCAAAGCGACGCAGCCGCACGACATATTCGCGAATGGTGCCGGAACGGATATCGGTGGCGGTTTGCAGATAGCGTTTAAAACCCTGAATATCAAAATAACTACCCGGCTTACAGCACTGTACCTCACCGCAGAATCGACACACCACTCTCCATTCACTACGCTGGGCAAGCCAGGTGGATTCATCAATACGAATATCCATTTCCGCCAGACCTACTTTATTTACTATCTGATGGCCGTGTATCAATGTCGCCCGATCCAGTCCTTTGCCGCATTCCGCGCAATGGGTCTGGCTCATTTTGAAATCTTTGAGGTAGCGGCTTAACGCCCGCCTTCTGACTGATGCCATAAACGGATGCTCCTGTGCTATATCTCTATTCGGACTGAGCCAGACGAGCGCGCAAACGCTTAATGGCCTGACTATGAAGCTGACTAACTCGAGACTCCCCGACTTCCAGGACGGCACCAATCTCTTTGAGATTAAGCTCTTCCTGGTAGTAAAGCGTAAGAACCAATTGTTCACGCTCGGGCAGCGCTTCGATAGCTTCCATCACCCGGGTGCGCAGATTGCCCTCCATCAGTTGCGATAGCGGGTTTTCCTGATGGTGGGCTTCGGTAAGGTTTTCTATGCTGTCGCCCCAGGCTTCATGCCATTCGTCATATGAAAACAATTGGCTATTGTTGGTATCGAGCAGTATTTGACGGTACTCCTCAAGCGTCACGCCCAGCGCCTGAGCTATTTCGGGCTCACTGGCCGCACGGCCCAGCTGCTGCTCCAGCCGGTCCATTGTGCGAGCTACTTCGCGGGCATGTCTGCGCACGCTACGCGGCACCCAATCCCGACTGCGTAGTTCATCCAGCATTGCGCCGCGAATGCGCTGTACCGCATACGTTGTGAAGGCAGTCCCTTGAAGGGCGTCATACCGTTCTACGGCATGTAGTAGCCCAATCCCCCCGGCCTGCAACAAATCGTTCAGCTCAACGCTGGCCGGAAGCCGCACCTGAAGGCGCAGCGCCTCATGACGCACCAGCGGGATGTAACGTTGCCAGAGCGAGTGTTTATCCATTACCCCATCGGGGGTGTAGAGTGAGTTCACGATAAACGGCCCTGCCTTGATGGTTAAAAGCAGGTCTGATTATCCGCCCATCGACTGGCGGTCGATTAATGGAATAGTGAGGCAAATAGCGGGTTATTCCGCTAACGAAAAAGCGCCGGAGCGAGCCCCGGCGCGATAGGCCAGACTTAACGCAGCAGGGACAGCATGGTCTGCGGAACCTGGTTGGCCTGAGCCAGAACCGACGTGCCCGCCTGTTGCAGGATCTGAGCGCGCGACATGTTAGAGACTTCGGTCGCGTAGTCGGAATCCTGAATACGGCTGCGCGCATCGCTCAGGTTGTTTACGGTGTTGTTCAGGTTGGTAATGGTGGATTCAAAGCGGTTCTGAGAAGCACCCAGCAGGCTGCGCTGCTCATCTACGGATTTGATAGCGGCATCAATATCGGCCAGCGGCTTATTGCTTGTTGCCGCCCCCGCGCTGTCAACTTTGCCTTTAAGCACATCAAAACCTTCAGCGGCAACGGTGCGGAAACTGCCGTTTACTGCCTCTTTAGCAGTTTCACCTGCTGTAATTTCTGCTGCTGTCGGAGCCGTTGGATCTGCAGGAGCTGCAGTTGCGACATAGGTATTTAACGCAGTGCTACCGGCGGCCTGCCCAGCGGCTGCCAGGTTCCAGCCATCGCTGGAGTTCAGAGTAATTCCGATGGTTTCGCCGTCTTTTGCGCCAACCTGGAAGTTATAGGTTTTAGAACCTGCGGCGGTGTCCAGTACCTTGATACCGTTGAAATCGGTCTGCTTGGTAACGCGGTTAATCTCTTCCATACGCTGGTTAACTTCAGCCTGGATGGAGTCGATATCAGATGCGGAGTTTGAACTGTTCTGCGCCTGTACGGTCAGGTCACGAATACGCTGCAAGTTGTTGTTAATTTCGGACAGCGCGCCTTCGGCAGTCTGAGACAGCGAAATACCATCATTAGCGTTACGGGCGGCAACGGTCAGGCCGTTAATGTTAGAGGTGAAGCGGTTAGCAATTGCCTGCCCCGCCGCGTCGTCCTTGGCGCTGTTAATGCGCAGACCAGAAGAGAGACGCTCGATAGCTGAACCCAATGCCGACTGAGATTTGGTCAGGTTATTCTGGGTCATCAGCGACAGGCTGTTGGTGTTAATCACTGCCATAGTGGTTATTCCTGTATTAGGTTAGTAAGAGTTGGCCTCTTGGCCGCGGCGCGTCGCCGTCTTCCAGGTTATCGACCCTCCCCGCACAACCTTTAACTTTTTTTTCGCCCTCCGGCGATCACCACAATTAACGGCTAAATCATCGCCTGCTTTTTCATTCATCGGGAAAAATGATCGCTAAACTTCTGAGCCAGATTGCCGATATCCCACCAGTACTCATCCGATAAAGAAGGAATACAGCATGGCAAGTATCAGCGCTCTTGGGGTCGGCTCTAATTTGAATCTGAGCAGCCTGCTAGACCAGCTCAGCTCTTCCGAACAGGCCCGCCTGACGCCGCTGACTCAGCAGCAATCCTCGTGGAAGGCCAAACTTACCGCATGGGGCGTAGTGCAAAGCAGCCTCGAAAAAGTGAAAACCGCTTCTGCGGCGCTGGCCAATACTAACAATCTCATTTCGACCAAAATCACAAGTGATAACAAAGCCTTTAGCGCTTCGGTTGATGCCAAAGCCGTGGCCGGAAGCTACCAAATTGAAGTGACACAGCTGGCTCAGGCCCACAGTCTGAACTCTGCGAAAGTCGCCAGCAGCACCAGTGATATTGGCAGCAGCGGCGCTACGTTAACTATTAGCCAGCCGGGACAGAAAGAGCCTCTTACGGTTACCCTTAACGCCGGAGCAACCTCTCTGACTGATATTCGCGACGCGATTAATAAGCAGCAAGGCAGCGTTTCGGCCAGCATTATTAAAGCGGACGATAACAGCTACTATCTGTCACTTACCGCCCGGGATACCGGCGTTGCTAATCAAATGACGGTAAGCGTCAGCGGCAATAATGATCTGGCAGACCAGCTGAACTACGATCCGGCTAACCCTGGCACCTCGCAGATGCGCCAGACTGTGGCGGCGCAGGATGCCAAAGTCACCATTAACGATATTCCGATTACCCGCAGCAGCAATACCATTACCGATGCCCCGGAAGGCCTGACCCTGAGCCTGACGAAAACGAACGTCGGCAGCCCGGAGCAGCTAACGGTTGCCAAAGACAACACGGCGACGACCGATGCCATTAAAGCCTTTGTCGACGCCTATAACTCACTGCAAACCACTATTGCCTCCCAGACCAAATACACCAAAGTCGACCAGGGAAGCGATGCTCAGGACAGCAGCAATGGCGATCTGCTGGGTGACGGCACTCTGCGTAATATCCAGACTCAGCTTCGCTCGGCTATCTCCGGCGTGCAGGGCGGTGATTTCGTCAACCTGTCGGCGCTGGGCATTAGCCTTGGAAATGACGGCAAACTGACAATTGATAACGACAAGCTCGCTAAAGCCCTGAATGACAAGCCTGCCAGCGTTAGCACCTTTTTTAGCGGTGCCGATGGCAAGTCCGGCTGGGGCGGAAAAGTGAACTCACTGCTGGAGAGTTTTTTAGCCAGCGACGGTAGCGTAGCCACGGCGGAAGCCGGAATTAATGACTCACTGGATAAGCTTTCTGACCGCATCGATGCCACCACCAAAAGCATTAATGCCACCATCGCCCGCTATAAGACTCAATTTACCCAGCTCGATACCTTGATGAGTAAACTTAATAACACCACCAGCTATCTGACCCAGCAATTTGAAGCCATGAATAGCTAAGGAGAGAGGAATGTATTCGCAACAGGCGATTCAAAGCTACGCCCAGATTGATCTTGAAAGCAGCGTGCTGAACGCCTCGCCGTGGCAGCTGGTGGCCCTGCTCTTTTCCGGCGCTCAGAGCGCCCTAAAAAAGGCCCAACTCCTGATGGCCCGTGGAGAAATTGTCGGTAAAGGCGAAGCACTGACTAAAGCTATCTCGATAATTAGCGGCGGTCTGCAGCACGGGCTTGACCACAGTGTGAACCCTGCGCTGTGCCAGAATCTCGATAATCTTTACGACTATATGGTCAGGCGTCTGTTGCATGCCAACTTGCATAACGACACCGCCGCGATTACTGAAGTTGCCACACTGCTGGAGACGCTTTCCAGCGCCTGGAATGAGATCAATCCGCAACAGGAAACACGCTAATGACCAACAGCACGGCCTTATTAACCGAGTGGCAATATTTGCTGGTCGTCAGCCAGCGAATGCTTGACCTCGCCCGGCGGGGCGAATGGCAGGCGCTGGTCGAAGGAGAAACGGAGTACATTATTCTGGTTGAAAAGCTGGGCAAGTTACCGCCTATGCGCCTGAATGCCAAAAGCGAGCAGCAGCTACGCGAACTGCTTGTTACGCTTATGGATAACGAACGTCAGGTTAAAGAGCTTTTAGCTCAGCGTATGAGCGAACTGAAATCACTGATAGTGCAAAATCAGCGCCAGCAGTCTCTGGTAACAACTTACGGCCAGCTATCCGGCCGGTTGCTGGTTGGCGATACCAGGGAGCACTAATTGAACAGACGTTAATCGCATTCGGGCCAGCTAAACGCCAAAAAGCATCCATACTCGATAAGTGAATTCGTTTATGGAGCCTGGCAATGAATAACCCGGTCATTCTGCAGTTTTTTCACTGGTATTATCCCGATGGCGGCAAACTCTGGCCTGAAGTTGAGCAGCGAGCTTCGAGCCTGAGCGAAATCGGTGTGACAATGGCGTGGCTGCCGCCTTCTGGTAAGGGGGCATCTGGTGGCTATTCCGTCGGCTACGATACTTACGATCTCTTTGATTTGGGTGAGTTTGACCAAAAAGGTTCGGTTGCCACTAAATATGGTGATAAGCAGCAGCTGATAAGCGCCATCAACGCCTTGCATGACCATGGTATCGGTGTGCTCATGGATGTGGTTATTAATCATAAAATGGGTGCCGATGAAAAAGAGGCCATTCGGGTCAACCGGGTAAATGAAGAAGATCGCAACCAAATAGATGAAGAGGTCATTAACTGCGAAGGGTGGACCCGCTATACCTTCCCTGCCCGTGCCGGACAATACTCGCAATTTGTCTGGGATTTTCGCTGCTTTAGCGGCATCGACCATATCGAAAACCCTGACGAAGACGGCATATTCAAAATAATCAATGACTACACCGCCGAGGGCTGGAGCGAACAGGTCGACGACGAAAACGGCAACTTCGACTACCTGATGGGTAGCAATATCGATTTCCGCAATCTGGCAGTGGCCGAGGAGCTAAAATACTGGGGGCGCTGGATGCTGGAGCAAACCCAGTGCGACGGATTCAGGCTCGATGCTGTCAAACATATCCCTGCCTGGTTCTATAAAGACTGGATTGATCACATTCAGCAGGAAGCACCAAACCCGCTATTTATCGTGGCCGAATACTGGTCACACGAAGTCGATAAACTTCAGCAATATATTGACCAGGTGGCGGGCCAGACCATGCTGTTTGACGCACCGCTACAGATGAACTTCCACAATGCCTCCAAACAGGGCCGTGATTACGATCTCAGTCAGATTTACGTGGGCACGCTAGTTGAGGCCGATCCATTCCACGCCGTAACCCTGGTCGCCAATCACGACACTCAGCCACTTCAGGCGCTGGAAGCTCCCGTTGAGCCGTGGTTTAAACCACTTGCTTACGCACTTATCCTGCTGCGGGAAAACGGCGTGCCGTCGATATTCTATCCCGACTTGTTTGGCGCCCGTTACGAAGATGAAGGCAACGACGGTGAGCTTTATCCTATCGAGCTTCCGGCTATTCGCGAGCTACCGCTGCTGCTCACCGCCCGTCAGCGCTTTGCTCATGGGGTACAAACCCTGTGGTTCGATCACCCCAATTGCGTGGCATTTAGCCGCAGTGGTACCGATGAAGCGCCGGGCTGCGTGGTGGTGTTGTCAAATGGCGATGATGGAGAAAAACAGCTGGAGCTGGGAGAAAACTACGCGAATAAACGCTGGAAGGATTTTCTCGGCAATCGTGATGAGGTTATCGAAACCGACGAACAGGGCCATGGGACCTTTACCTGTAACGGCGGCAGCGTCAGCGTATGGGTAATGGAGGACGTACTCTAAACCCGCTCTGACTGCAACGCTCTGCCTGTAAGCAGACCCCTCTGACAAAACCGCCTGCAATATTTGCAGGCGGTTTACTTTTGAGCTTACTTACTGCGCTGAAGTTGCTGGCGCGGGTGTCGGTGCCGGATCAAGCATCCGCCCGGAACTGCCCGGAGTAGTCAAAATACCTTTCGGCGGCAGCATATGGCCTGGAGGGGTAGCACTGATAACGCCAGGGGCTGCCGTTGTTACTGGCTCTGCATCCGGTGCAGGCGTGGTGGTCAGATTGCTATTACTACCTTCGGCTGAAGACGTTTCGGTTCCCGTAGTCGCTGTACTCGTGCTATCCGTCGTCGGTGCCGTTTCGGTCTCAGGAACAGTGTTGCTCTCTGACGTCGGTGGCGTTTCGGACACTGGGGCCGTGTTGCTCTCTGACGTCGGTGCCGTTTCGGTCTCAGGGACAGTACTGCTATCGGCTGGTGCTGGTGCCACCGGCTGGGTATCCGGTGTTACTGCGTTGCTATCGTCATTCACCGCATCAGGATTCTCCGCCTGTTGGGCAGCGGCTTCAGCACGCTCGGCAGCTGCCTTAGCGCGATCGGCAGCAGCCTTAGCCTTCAGATCCGCTTCAGTCACTACCGAAGCTGCATCCGGATCCTGAGTATCCTCCATCTGCTGAGCCTGGTCTTTCATATCATCGGTAGCGAATGTCTGTTTAGACAGCGCGATGATGCATTCCGGAGTTGGTCGGTCGACGCGCCTGAGCGTCATCCCGTCGTACTCCATGGTCTCGCCGCTGCGTTCGATAGGATAAACTTCCAGCTTGCTGGTGATATTGGTGTAATCATCCGATATCAGGGCAAGTTTTCCCGGCACCGCAATAGTGCGTTTCCACTGACGGCAGTCCAGCGTATCGCCATCTGCAGTAATAATAACGCTGGCTATCGCCTCCGCGCTGACCAGCGAGCTTTGCGGCCCCTGAGATTGCCAGACCCCTTCCAGCCCCATCGGCGGTGGCGTTTTCACCACCTCTTTATAATTATCGATTTGCGCGCAACCGCCCATTACCAGCGTCGCCACCACTAATGCTATTTTTTTCATTCGCTATCCAGACCATGGCAAAAAAATAATTGTGACATTAAAGCATTATGCCCGCTAGTCGGGCTGAATGCCTGATAAATTGATCTCTTTAGTGATTTAGTCGAGCTGGAGTGGGTTTTCCAGTACTTGCGGCGTATTATCGCGTCTCCCTCACGCGCTATATCCAGCGCGTTTTTTACGTCGTCTGAGTTCAGAGGCTACTACCTGATGTCATGGAATGAATTTAAGCAACGCTATTTAATCCAATTCTGGTCGCCATTACCGGCCGTTATCGCTGCCGGCGTGCTTTCAACCTGGTTTTTCGGTATCACGGCAGGTTCACTATGGGCCGTTACCGGGGAATTTACTCGCTGGGGCGGTCAGCTCCTGCAATTAATGGGGATCCACGCGGAAAACTGGGGTTACTATCAGCTGATCCATCTGCAAGGCACTCCCCTGACCCGTATTGATGGTCGGATGATCATTGGTATGTTCGGCGGCTGCTTTGCCGCTGCGCTATGGGCCAATAACGTTAAACTTCGCATGCCTCAGCACCGCATTCGCATTATTCAGGCGCTGACCGGCGGTATTATCGCCGGATTCGGCGCTCGTATGGCGATGGGCTGTAACCTGGCGGCCTTCTTTACCGGTATTCCTCAGTTTTCGGTTCACGCCTGGATTTTTGCGCTGGCAACCGCCATCGGCACCTGGTTTGGCGCTCGTTTCACTATGCTGCCCATTTTCCGTATTCCGGTTAAATTGCAAAAAGTGAGCCGCGCTTCGCCACTGACCCAACGTCCCGATCAAGCGCGCCGCCGTTTTCGCTTCGGCATGGTGGTTTTTGCCGCGATGATTATCTGGTCTGGCGTTACCGCCATCTCTCACCCATTGCTTGGCCTGGCGATGCTTTTTGGTATCGGTTTTGGCTTGCTTATCGAACGGGCGCAAATTTGCTTTACCTCAGCATTTCGCGACATGTGGATTACCGGGCGTACCTATATGGCACGGGCGATAATTCTCGGCATGGCAGCCAGCGCCATCGGTATCTATAGCTATATTCAGCTCGGCGTTACTCCCAAAATTATGTGGGCCGGCCCTAACGTACTGATTGGCGGTCTACTGTTTGGTTTTGGCATCGTTTTGGCGGGGGGGTGCGAAACCGGATGGATGTACCGTGCGGTTGAAGGCCAGGTCCACTACTGGTGGGTAGGGATCGGTAACGTCATCGGCTCTACGCTTCTGGCCTGGTGCTGGGACGATATTTCAGCACCGCTAGCCACTAACTGGCAGAAGATAAACCTGCTGCAAACCTTTGGACCACTGGGCGGACTGGCGGTGACTTACCTGCTGATGTTAGTGGCTTTTTTACTGCTTCTGGCCTGGGAGAAGCGCTTTCTGCGCCGTAGCCTGCAGGCTAAAAATCTTGCGGAGGAACTATGAGCGATATCATTCCCGACTACAGTCTGAATATGCTGGGTGAGCCCTGCCCTTATCCTGCGGTAGCTACGCTTGAGGCCATGCCTCAGCTGAAAAAGGGAGAGGTTCTGGAAGTCATCAGCGACTGCCCGCAATCTATCAACAATATCCCTCTGGATGCCACCAACCACGGGTACAAAGTGCTGAGCATTCAGCAAGATGGCCCCACTATCCGTTACTTAATTCAGCGCTAGTTTAATGACGGGCCGCTATGGCCCGTCACTTCATTTTTTCCAGACAAAACAATAGCCTGCATTGCAAACCTTTACATAACAAGGATTGCCGCACAGACACAAAAAAAGTATGGTTAACGAGTCTCATTGGATGAGTTACTGGCTGAATTTCAAGGAAAAGAATATGACAACTTCCGAGCATTCCCACCAAATTGCGGCGCTGGATACCCTGCTAAAAGCGGTTCTGGCCAATATCACTCTCGAGCAAAAAACCATGGTGGTGAACTATATCCGCAACGATATGGATCACGTAAACATCACCCATGAAGCCCGTTTGCGCGCTATTGAAATTATGGAACGCACGGGCGATTAACGCTTCGGATTACTGTCTGCCGGGGTTTAATTACTCCGGTTTAAACTTTCGCCGCCATAGTGCGATGCCCACATTTACGCAGTCTGAAAGCCTTTTCTGCCAGACCACTTAGTCCTCAATCAGATTTCATCGCTGTGTTATCACTCTTCAGTCAAAGCACCACCAAATTTCATCTTTAAGTTCCAGAAGTTATGAGCATAACGTGGTTTAAACCCAGTTCCGGCAATACCTGGTAACAATTGAAACGCTGTTCCATTTTATAAAGAGACCTTAATATAACCATGGTTAACCATTCGAATTTTAATTAGTTGACCGGTTAACTATCACAACACACATCTTTCTATACCCATAAACTATAAAAAGGCTTGTAACGAGGAATAAAATGGAATTACAGGTAATGCTCAATGAGTTTTTCGAGCATGTAAGGTGCAATTCAGATTTCCTTTCGTTTTTAGCAAAGTTACAGCGTAACAATGTCTCTTATTACATCTATTTTGTCCCTACCGGCAACGTCAAAGCCGTCACAACCAGCGACTCTTATGTGTCCATGAAAAGCCATCGCGGGTTGATTAAGATAAACCCCACCGCCAGCAGCGGGCTGACAAAAATCGTGGCCCACCGCCACTTCTCCGGTAAAACTTCTTTTGACCAGTACTGCAAAGAGCTGGCTAAAGCCGGAGTTTTTAAATGGGTGGTGGATTTAAACGATCGCACGCGCTATTACTGGTCGCAGGACAACCAGTTGCTGCATTCAGAGAACATCATCACGCCAACACGTTCAAAGCAGGTAGTTCAATCCCCCCCGCAGACCCAACCGGAAGAGACTTAATCAGCCAGCTTTTACGTCATCGAATGACGGCGTAATTCGATATAAGCAGGAAGCTTGAGTGAAGCTTTAATGTACTGATATTGATAGTGGTTTTTGCGACAGGAAAGTGCATTAACATTAATAAAGCCTCAGCAAATAGCTGGAGCTGCTAAAAAAGCCACCGCCGGTGGCTTTGATTTTTGACTTACCGCTATTTAGCAAAGCCCTGAAACACATTGTCTTTCATGACCGCAACCTTACCTGTTTTATAAAAAATAACGGTATACAGCCCCTGAGTGTAAACCACCGCATCATCATTGGTTTCGCCCTGCGCCGCGGGTTTGCCATCCACGGTGACGATACCTTGCTTGTCACGTTTGATCTCCATCCCCTGATAATGCTTAGTCACCGCAGGAAACCTTTTGGCATTCTGCGCATGCTGAGATGTCGCCTCCCTGGCATTTTCCAGCGCTTGTTTCTCGGCTGCCGCGTTTATCGCGTTCTGCCGGTTT
Source organism: Salmonella enterica subsp. enterica serovar Choleraesuis (assembly GCA_022846635.1). Classification (GTDB taxonomy): domain Bacteria; phylum Pseudomonadota; class Gammaproteobacteria; order Enterobacterales; family Enterobacteriaceae. The sequence goes on along the minus strand of AP025685.1, from coordinate 1,539,124 downwards.
TGCTCCGCCATATAACAAGTATCACGGCTGATGCCTTGTGACTCACAATCTGCCATGCGGGATGCAGGCGAAGAGCAACCGGCAACCATAGATACCGCCATAACCATCCAAATAACCTTTTTCATGCATGCCTCATCACTTTTATTAGCCCTGATGATTCAGGGCGATTTTTAAGCGAAATATGCATGGAATCCTGGGGCCGTGAATTGACGCATGTCATTTTGTGCGATTAATCCCGCCAGGATTACTCCGGTAAGCACGTCGTTGTGAAAGGAGAATTTATAAGGCTATAGATGAGCAAAAAAATGACACTGCCCATATTATCGATATGGTTCAATGACCTAAGCATTAAACAGACTTTAAGACAAATAGTTATCGTTATGAATGGCTGATATCTCCCCACTCATAACATCGGCAGTGATTCAGGAAAAAATAATATTTATCAATAAATTAAAACCTAAACCTGCATGCTCATTACGTCTTGATAAGCGGCGATAAGTTTATTACGAACCTGGATACCCATTTGTAGCGAAACCGATGACTTTTGCAGGTCAACTATCACATCGTTAAGCGCCACTCCCGGTTTACCCACGGCAAATTCCTCAGCCTGGGTGCGGGCCGCCATTTGAGTCTGGTTCAGTTGATGAATCGCCGAGCGCAGCTCCTCAGCAAATCCGGTAGCAGGTGCGCCTCTCTCAGCCCCAACACCGCCAGCGCCCTGCGCCAGTTGCTGTATCTGCTGTACCACTCCTGATATCTGCTCGATGGACATAATAACTCTCCGTTGGGATTAACGCTGCACGCAGCTTAACAAAGTACTTTTCGGCTAAAAGCGTTAAATAACAGCAAAAAAGGGTGTTTACCCGGCCATCAATATTTCCACGGCAGAAAATAATAGCCTGGTCGCCATATGGCTGAATTATTTGTTTGCCGGGGAGCCTGCCTTGTTCGATATCGCTTTTCATACCACGCTTCGCCAGTTGCGGGAGGCTAAATGAACGCCAGTGCAGCCGTTCAGTCCTCGACCGAGAAGGCACAGGCCTGGCTTCAGCGCTTACGGGCCAATCCGCGTATCCCATTAATGGTTGCCGCCGCTGGTGCTATTGCGGTGGTGCTGGCGCTAATGCTATGGGCGCGTGCGCCTGATTATCGAGTGCTGTATAGCAACCTCAGCGATCGCGATGGCGGCGCCATCGTCAGCCAGCTGACGCAGATGAATATCCCCTATCAATTCTCTGATAACGGCGGTGCGCTGCTGGTTCCCGCCGATAAAGTTCATGAACTGCGCCTGAAGCTTGCCGGTCAGGGTCTGCCGCGCGGTGGTGCGGTAGGTTTCGAACTGCTGGATCAAGAAAAATTCGGTATCAGCCAGTTTAGCGAGCAGGTTAACTTTCAGCGAGCGATGGAAGGTGAACTCGCCCGTACGATTGAAACGCTGGGGCCGGTAGTCAGCGCCAGGGTTCATCTGGCCTTGCCCCGCCCGACACTATTCGTTCGCGAGCAAAAAGCTCCTTCGGCTTCAGTCACCCTGAACTTACAACCGGGAAGAACCCTGGACGATGGCCAGATTAATGCCGTTACTCATATGGTATCCAGCGCGGTAGCAGGGCTGCCGCCGGGAAATGTTACGGTTGTCGATCAAAATGGTCGCCTGCTCACCCGCAATGACGCCGATGGGCGTGCGCTGAATGATGCCCAGCTGAAATATGCCACCGAGGTAGAAAGCCGCATTCAGCAGCGCATTGAAGCCATTCTTGGGCCAATTGTCGGCAACGGCAATGTGCACGCCCAGGTCACCGCCCAGCTCGACTTCTCCAGTAAAGAGCAGACCGACGAACGTTACACCCCAAACCAATCACCAAATCAGGCTGCGGTTCGCTCACGCCAGCTCAATGATAGTGAGCAGAGCGGCGGCGCGGCAGGCGGGGTGCCGGGCGCGCTGTCCAACCAGCCGGCTCCGGCCAATACGGCCCCTATCGTAACGCAGAACGCCCCGGGTCAGCAGGGTAACAACGGCAATTCACTGAGCAGTGGCGGCAGCGGCCCGCGTAACAGCCAGCACAATGAAACCACCAATTTTGAAGTCGACCGCACTCTGCTTCATACCAAATTCAATAACGGCGAAGTACAGCGCCTGTCGGTTGCCGTGGTGGTTAACTATCGTCAGCTGGCCGATGGCAAACCGCTGCCTCTGACCAAAGACCAGATGGATAAAATCGAGGGTCTGGCGCGTGAGGCGATGGGTTTCTCCAGCAAACGCGGCGATACCCTCAACGTGGTGAACTCGCCGTTTACCGCCAGCGATGATAACAGCGCTCTGCCACCGTTCTGGCAGCAGCAGGCGGTTATCGATCTTGGCCTTGATATTGCCCGCTGGCTGCTGATTCTGCTGGTTGCCTGGCTACTGTGGCGTAAAGCCGTACGCCCACAGCTCAAACGCTATCAGGCACAGCAAGAGCAGCAAATTAAAGCGCAGGCCGCCGCCCGGCAGCAGGCGGAGGATGCTCAGGCTGTCGCCGTCCATCTCAGTAAAGACGAACAGCGCCAGCAAAATAAACGCCTTAACGCCGAGCTGCTCGGTGAGCGGATCCGCGAACTTTCAGAGAACGATCCGCGCGTCGTTGCGCTGGTCATTCGCCAGTGGATGAGTGAAGACCATGAGTGATTTAACCGGAACTGAAAAAAGCGCCATTCTGCTGATGACTATTGGCGAAGACAGGGCCGCAGAAGTCTTTAAACATCTCTCAACCCGAGAGGTACAGCAGCTCAGCAGCGCGATGGCCGGTCTGCGACAAATCTCCAATGCTCAGCTAACCGAGGTGCTTAAAGCCTTCGAACATGAAGCCGAGCAGTATGCCGCGCTGGGCCTGAATACCAATGAATACCTGCGAGGTGTATTGATTAAGGCGCTTGGCGAAGAGCGGGCCGCCTCGCTGCTGGACGACATTCTCGAGACGCGAGAAACCACCAGCGGCATCGAAACCCTCAACTTTATGGAGCCGCAAACCGCGGCCGACCTTATTCGCGAAGAGCATCCGCAGATTATCGCCACCATTCTGGTGCATCTGAAACGCGCTCAGGCAGCCGATATTCTGGCGCTATTCGACGACCGGCTGCGTCACGATGTAATGCTGCGTATTGCGACCTTCGGCGGTGTGCAGCCTGCCGCTCTGGCAGAGCTTACCGAAGTGCTCAATAACCTGCTGGAAGGCCAAAACCTGAAACGCAGCAAAATGGGCGGTATCCGTACCGCGGCCGAGATTATCAACCTGATGAAAAGCCAGCAGGAGGAAGCGGTTATCGGGGCAGTCCGCGAATTCGACGACGATTTGGCGCAAAAAATTATCGACGAAATGTTCCTGTTCGAAAACCTGGTGGATGTGGACGATCGCAGTATCCAGCGCCTGCTTCAAGAGGTGGACTCCGAGTCACTGCTTATTGCCCTCAAAGGTTCGGAGCCGCCACTACGCGAAAAATTCCTGCGCAATATGTCTCAACGGGCGGCAGATATCCTGCGCGACGATTTGGCCAACCGTGGACCTATCCGCCTTTCCCAGGTGGAGAGCGAACAGAAGAGCATTCTGCTAATTGTTCGCCGCCTGGCAGAGAGCGGAGAAATGGTTATCGGCTCCAGCGAGGATACCTATGTCTGATTCTGTTAGCTGGCGCCCCTGGATCCCTGATGACCTCGGTGCCTCACCGATTGCCGAAGAGGAAGAACAAAACGCTGAGCCGGCCGACCCCATCGAACCCGAGCCACTGGTTCCTTCTTTTGCCAATGTAGAAGAAGAGGCGCGCCGCCGGGGATATGAAGCCGGTTTACAGCAAGGCCTGCAACAAGGTATCGACCAGGGTCAACAGCAGGGCTTTGCCCAGGGACTGGAGCAAGGGCTGGAAGAGATTCAACGCCAGCAGGCCCCGCTATTAGCCCAGATGCAGCATCTCATCAGCGAATTTCAGCATAGCCTTGACGCGCTCGATCATCTGATTCCGGCGCGCCTGATGCAGATGGCACTAGAGGCGGCGCGTAAAGCCATTGGACAGACCCATGGCATCGAAAACCATGCGTTAATTCAGCATATTCAACATCTCCTGGCCCAGGAGCCGCTGTTTAGCGGCAAGCCGCTGCTGCGGGTTCATCCAGACGATCTTCCCCTGGTGGAGCGTCTGGCTGGCCCGGCTCTGGCCCTTCACGGCTGGAAAACGCGCGGCGATCCTTCGTTGCACCCCGGTGGTTGTAAAATCTCCGCCGATGAGGGTGAGCTGGATGCCAGCGTCGCCCTGCGCTGGCAGGAACTATGCCGCCTTTCGGCCTCGGAGGGTGAGCTATGACGCCGCAGCTCTCGCGCTGGCTATCCACCCTTGAGCAAGTCGAATCGCGGATTTCGGCACTGCCCGACCAGCGCCGTTATGGTCGACTAACCAGAGCTACCGGCCTGGTGCTGGAGGCGACCGGCCTGCAGCTACCGCTGGCAACCACCTGTATCGTTGAAAGACAACAGGGCTCGCTGATTGATGCGGTAGAGTGCGAGGTGGTTGGCTTTAACGGTCAACGCCTGTTTCTAATGCCGCTGGAGGACGTGGACGGGATCCTGCCGGGTGCCAGAGTATTTGCCCGCTCGCTGGGCAGCGATGGCCTGCCCTCCAGCCGCCAGCTTCCCTTAGGCCCGGAGTTACTGGGCCGGGTACTCGATGGTAGTGGTCATCCGCTGGATGGTTTCCCCGCCCCGGAAACCCACAGCCGCGGCGGTCTGAACAGCCCGCCGGTTAACCCATTGCAGCGCACCCCAATCTCCCAGGTTTTGGATGTGGGCGTGCGCGCTATTAACGCGCTGCTGACCGTAGGCCGCGGCCAGCGTATGGGCCTGTTTGCCGGTTCAGGTGTAGGCAAAAGCGTGCTGCTGGGCATGATGGCGCGTTATACCCAGGCCGACGTTATTGTGGTCGGGCTTATCGGCGAACGCGGCCGGGAAGTAAAAGACTTTATCGAAAATATACTCGGAGCCGCAGGGCTGGCCCGTTCGGTGGTGATAGCCGCCCCGGCGGACGTCTCTCCTTTATTACGAATGCAGGGCGCTTCATATGCCACTCGCATCGCCGAAGATTTCCGCGATCGCGGGCTGCACGTGCTGCTGATTATGGATTCCCTTACCCGCTACGCCATGGCCCAGCGTGAAATTGCCCTGGCTATTGGCGAGCCTCCGGCTACCAAAGGCTACCCGCCATCGGTATTCGCCCGGCTTCCGGCCCTGGTTGAACGGGCTGGGAACGGCACCGATGGCGGCGGATCGGTCACCGCATTTTACACCGTGTTAACCGAAGGTGACGATCAGCAGGATCCTATCGCCGACTCCGCCCGCGCCATTCTCGACGGCCATATTGTTCTGTCACGATCGCTGGCCGAGTCCGGCCACTATCCAGCCATAGATATCGAAGCCTCAATTAGCCGCGCAATGACCTCGCTTATTAGCGAATCACATTACGCCCAGGTGCGGCATTTTAAACAGTTACTATCGCGCTATCAGCGTAACCGGGATTTAGTCAGCGTCGGGGCTTACGCCCAGGGTAGCGATCCGCTGCTCGATAAAGCGCTGGTGTTATGGCCACAGATGGAAGCCTTTTTGATGCAGGGTATCGAAGAGAGCGCCGATGCCATTAGCGCCGCACAGCAGCTCGATACGCTGTTTCCGCCAACACTGTAATCAGGAGCCATGATGAACAATTCAGGCCCGTTGACCACATTGAAAGATCTGGCTCAAAAAGAGTTGGATCAAGCTACCCGCCAGCTGGGTGAAATTCGCCAGGGCTATCGCCAGGCTGAAGATAAGCTCGATGAACTCATGCGTTATCAGCAGGAATACAGCCAAAACCTCAGTTCGGCGTTAAGCGATGGGATGGCAAGTATTGAGTGGCGTAACTATCAGCAATTTATTCAAACTCTTGATAAAGCCATTGAGCAACACCGACAGCTCCTGGCCCAATGGCAGCGTAGAGTCGATATCGCTCAGGGCCAGTGGCAGGACAAACGGCAGCGCCTTCACGCCTGGCAAACCCTGCAGGCTCGTCAGCAGACCATTGCCCGAATAGCCGAAAACCGCCGCGATCAAAAACAGATGGATGATTTCTCACAGCGAATCACCCGCCGGAGCGAAGAATGACGAACCTCAGCATAGTATCGCTCCTGACGGCCCCCACCAGCTCCCAGCCGGGGGATGTTTCGGCTATTGAACAGGGCGGCTCCCCTTTCGCCACGTTGTTTAACCTGCTCAACCAGCAGACCACCGGGCTGGCAACATCGCCACATTCCATACAGTTACCAACGCAAGGCAAAGTGAGCGCCCGGGGAGAAACATTGCCGGAGAATGATATTGAAGCTGAGACGCTGGATACAACGCTTACAGTAAGTGCTAAGTTCATCGACGATGAATCACTGGTACCGACAATACCAGAATCGACCGGGCGCCAGTTACCGCCATCCGCTGATGCTGATATAGCCAGCCCTTTTGCCGCTCTGCTGGCAATGCTGCCGCAGGCCGGAACTACAACTCGTAATGCGTCAGCTATCTCAAGCCCCCAGCCCGATGGCCCAAGCAGCGGCAAAGTAGAGAATAGCAATGGCATCACACAGAATAGTTTTAATACTGTACCGAACCAGGCAACCCCGATTGAAAGCAGTACCCGCGAGGCCAGCGACATCACAATCCCAACAAACTCCGGCCCGGTATCCAGTTCCCGCACTTCGCCACGTGATGCCCGAACTGAAAGCACTGCGGCTTTTACTGCTCAGACCGGCGTTGCAGCTCAAACCCCGGCAATATTCAACGCGGATACTGCCGCATTACCACAAGCCCTGGCATCACCGACAGCCGAGACCATTCATCGCGGCAATAGCCAACAGAACGATGGGCCACAGCTTCCCGTTGCCACGAGTGTCAATTCCCCCCTTTTGCACACCTCATCCACAGCCAGCGCCGCCAGTGTGACCACCGCACCGCCTTTTAGTCAGGCACCTCTCGGCAGCCCCGAGTGGCAGCAGGCATTAAGCCAGCAAGTTGCGCTGTTTAGCCGCCAGGGGGTGCAGCAGGCAGAGTTAAAACTACATCCAGAAGAGTTGGGCCAGCTGCATATTAAACTGCACCTGGAAGATGCTCAGATGCAGCTCCAGATTCACTCGCCACACGGTCAGGTGCGGGCGGTGCTGGAGGCGGCGCTGCCGACCTTACGCACTTCGCTGGCTGAAACGGGTATTCAGCTCGGGCACTCGTCGGTTGGCAGTGAAAGCTTTAGTGGCCAGCAACAGGAATCCCACAGCCAGCAGCGCAATACGGCGTTCACTCGCGATAGCGGCCTGGATGCCAGCCAGATAGTAACCAGCACCCTCGCGGCTGGGGGGCAACATAACGGCACTCGCGGCGGCGTCGACACATTTGCCTAAGCTAACGGTGGAGTTCGGGGAGGGAATCCCCCCTATTCCGGGCTTTAACCGCCAGACAAAGCGGGATAATCAACGCTAAATATTCTGTCTGGAAACTGCGTCCTATGAGCGAATCCGCCCTGACTAAAAACCGTAAACGCCGCTGGCTGGCCCCCGCTATCGGAGCGCTGGTTCTGGTTGCTGCCGGTGCAGCCGGTTTTAACTATTGGCGCACCCAGCACGCGGCGACCACCTCTGAGCCAGCGGTATCCACGCCTGCCGCCCCGGTGTTTTATGCGCTGGACACCTTCACTGTGAACCTGGGCGATGCCGATCGGGTGCTTTATATCGGTATCACGCTGCGCCTGCCGGATGAGCGCACTCGCCAGCGTTTTAGTGACTATCTCCCGGAAGTTCGCAGCCGTTTATTGCTCCTGTTCTCACGCCAGAATGCCAGTGAACTGGCCAGCGAACAGGGCAAGCAGGCTCTGGTCGCTGCAATCAAATCGACTCTGGCCCCGCCGCTAATCGCAGGGCAACCGGAGCAAAAAGTGAACGACGTGTTGTATACCGCCTTTATTCTCCGGTAATGCTATGAGCGATAAATCCCTTTCTCAGGCCGAAATCGACGCTCTGCTTAACGGCGAAGCCACACCGCAGGATGATTCCGCTGGCCGCGGGATAGCTCCCGGCGATGTACGTCCATACGATCCCAACACACAGCGCCGGGTTGTTCGCGAGCGAATGCAGGCTCTGGAAATTATCAATGAGCGTTTCGCCCGCCACTTCCGCATGGGACTGTTTAACCTGCTGCGCCGTAGCCCGGACATTACGGTAGGCGCGGTAACGGTGCAGCCGTATCACGAATTTGCCCGTAACCTGCCGGTGCCCACCAACCTCAACCTGATTCATATGCCGCCGCTGCGCGGCACCGGCCTGGTGGTGTTTTCTCCAGGCTTGGTTTTTATTGCGGTAGATAACCTGTTCGGCGGTGATGGTCGCTTCCCTACCCGCGTAGAAGGCCGCGAATTCACGCCCACCGAACAGCGGGTTATTCGCCGCCTGCTGGGGCTGGCGCTGGAGAGTTATCAGGAAGCCTGGCGCGCTATCTATCCGCTGGAAGTAGAGTACGTGCGCGCAGAAATGCAGGTGAAATTCACCAATATCACCACCTCGCCAAACGACATTGTGGTCAACACCCCGTTTCAGGTGGAGATTGGCAACCTGGTTGGCGAGTTCGCCATTTGCCTGCCTTTCAGCATGATTGAGCCGCTGCGCGAGCAACTCACCAATCCGCCGCTGGAAAACTCACAGCATGAAGATATGCGCTGGCGCAGCGCGCTGGCAAGCCAGGTCCAACACTCGGAGCTGGAACTGGTTGCCAGCCTGGCCGAGTGTTCCCTGCGGCTTTCCGAGCTGTTGAAGCTGCGGCCTGGGGATATTTTGCCAATTGAAAAACCCCAGCACATTACCGCCCGTGTCGACGGTATTCCGGTTCTCACCAGCCGCTACGGCACGCTAAACGGGCAGTACGCGCTCAAAGTTGAGCAACTGATAAATCCAATAATGCCATCATCAAATGAGGAATCGCCCACATGAGCGACAATAACCAATCGCCTGCCGACAATCCGGATTCTGCGGACGCTATGTGGGCCGAGGCGCTGAGCGAGCAAACATCCGCAGGCAGCGCGGACACGGGCGAAAACCTCCAGGATATCGACCTGATTATGGATATCCCGGTTCGTCTGACCGTAGAGTTAGGCCGCACCCGCATGACGATTAAAGAGCTGCTGCGCCTGTCGCAAGGTTCTATCGTCGCGCTTGACGGTTTGGCGGGCGAACCGCTGGATATTCTGATTAACGGTTATCTGATTGCCCAGGGCGAGGTGGTAGTGGTCGCAGATAAATACGGGGTGCGCATTACCGATATTATTACGCCGTCCGAACGGATGCGCAGGCTGAGCCGCTAATATGCCAGCCGCCGCACCGCATGCTCTGCCCGATACCTCTCCGTTGCTCCAGGTTAGCGCCGCGTTGCTCGGTATCATCATACTTATTCTGGCGCTAGGCTGGCTGGTGCGCCGCAGCGGGCTGGTGGTAAAACCTGGCCGCCAGCGGGATTTGCGGCTTGATTCCAGCCTCAACCTTAGCCCGCGCGAAAAAGTGGTAGTGGTGGCTGTTGAAGATGTACGCCTGGTGTTAGGAGTAAGCAGCGGACAGATTACCCATCTTCACACTCTGCCTGGCCGCCCGGAGCCTGAGGAGTCGGCTCCGGCCAAAGCGCCGGAACCTGCCACCTTTCAATCTTTGCTCCGCCAGTTCAGACAACGCCAGAGTCGTTCATAATGCGCTTTATTCTGCTATTGCCCTTAATATTGTTAAGCCCGGCTCTGCAAGCCGCATTGCCGGGACTCACCGTCGAACCTCTCGCCGGTGGCGGCCAGAGCTGGTCGTTGCCGGTACAAACGCTGCTATTTCTCACCTCGCTAACTTTTCTGCCTATCGTCTTACTGATGATGACCAGTTTTACCCGCATCATCATCGTCTTCGGCCTGTTGAGAAATGCGCTAGGAACTCAGTCTGCACCGCCTAATCAGGTATTGCTGGGATTAGCGCTGTTTCTGTCATTTTTTATTATGTCTCCAGTGCTGGACAAGATTTACAGCGATGCGTGGAAACCGTACAGCGAGGATAAAATTTCGCTGGAGATAGCACTGGATAAAGGCGCTCAGCCGCTGCGCGAGTTTATGTTGCGCCAGACCCGGGAGAGCGATCTGGCGCTGTTTGCCCGCCTTGCAAATAGTGGCCCTATCGCCGGGCCGGAAGCGGTACCGATGCGTATTTTGCTACCGGCTTACGTCACCAGCGAACTGAAAACCGCATTCCAGATTGGTTTTACGGTTTTTATTCCGTTTCTGATTATCGACCTGGTGGTTGCCAGCGTATTGATGGCGCTGGGGATGATGATGGTGCCTCCGGCAACCATTGCCCTGCCATTCAAATTAATGCTGTTTGTGCTGGTAGATGGTTGGCAACTGCTGGTCGGCTCGCTGGCCCAGAGTTTCTATAGCTAAAACAATTATGCCGTTTAATGCGTCAGGAGAATCCGTATGACCCCCGAATCCGTTATGGCAATGGGAACCGAGGCACTCAAAGTGGCCCTGGCGCTATCAGCCCCGTTATTGCTGGTGGCTCTGATTACCGGGCTCATTATCAGCATGTTGCAGGCCGCCACCCAAATAAACGAAATGACGCTGTCATTTATCCCAAAAATTCTGGCGGTGTGCGCCGCAATCGTGGTTGCCGGGCCATGGATGCTAAACCTGCTGCTGGATTATGTCCGCACGCTGTTTAGCAACCTGCCATGGACTATCGGCTAACCATGCTGACGCTGGCCAGCGACCGTTGGGCCGCAGAGCTTAGCCTCTATTTCTGGCCCTTTTTGCGAATTCTGGCACTGGTGGCCAGCGCGCCGATTCTCAGCGAACGCAGCGTTCCGGCGCGGGTCAAGGTAGGGCTGGCTCTGGTCATCACTTTTCTGGTGGCACCGCTGATCCCCGCCAGCCAGACGCCGCTTTTTTCCCTGGACGGACTGTGGCTCGGGCTTCGTCAGATAGTTATAGGCATCACGATTGGTTTCACCATGCAGCTGGCATTTGCCGCTATTCGTATGGCGGGAGAGATTATTGGCCTGCAAATGGGCCTGTCTTTCGCCACCTTCTTCGACCCCGCCAGCCAGTTAAGCATGCCGGTGCTGGCAAGATTTCTCGACCTGTTGGCCATGCTGCTGTTTTTAAGCATGGATGGGCATTTATGGCTGATTTCAGTGCTGGTTGATACTTTTTTCTCGCTTCCTCTCACGGGCGGCGGTTTACCCGCCTCAGTCTTTCTGGCGCTGGCGCGGGCCGGTTCAACCGTATTTTTAAGCGGACTGATGCTGGCACTGCCGCTAGTGACACTGCTACTTACGCTAAACGTCGCGCTCGGCCTGCTCAACCGTATGTCGCCGCAGCTTTCAGTATTTGTGGTGGGTTTTCCGGTAACACTTACCGCCGGAATTATGGTGATGGCAGCGCTGATGCCACTGGTCGCGCCTTTCGCCGAGCACCTATTTGGCGAGTTATTCGATCTTATCGCTCAGTTTACCGTGATGTTAAAACCTTGAGCAAAATACCGCTCAAATCCCTAAGTTCAAACCTCGTCTAAACGAGCATTCGCATACAAATACATACAGTTGATTAACATTATTGACACAAAGTAAGATTATGCCGGTAGATATTATCGCTCATTGCACAGGAGTCAAAGCAGGCTATGGTTGCGGTCATTATTCTTGGGATTTTTATCATCAGCGTGTGCTACGCCCATTCTCGCGGCGTAGAGAAGCAGAAACTGGGACGTCAGCTTTTCGATCACTCGACGTTTATGGCCCCGGTGAATATGTTTATGACGACTTTCTCGCGCCTGCCGGCAAAACAGCCCTATTTCCCGGTGTCAGACTTTCCTGAGCTGCAAAAGCTTACCGATAACTGGCAAACCATCCGTGAAGAGGCGCTGCGACTTCAGGATCACATTAAAGCCGCGCAAAATAATAACGATGCCGGATTTAATACCTTCTTTAAACGCGGCTGGAAACGCTTCTATCTCAAATGGTATGGCGACGCACATCCATCTGCGCAAGCGTTATGCCCATTAACCACTGAGCTTGTGAACTCAATTCCATCGGTAAAAGCGGCTATGTTCGCCGAACTGCCGCCGGGAGCCTATCTGGGTAAACATCGTGACCCTTATGCAGGTTCAGTTAGATATCATCTGGGTCTCACCACCCCTAATGATGACCAATGCTTTATTGAGGTAGACCGCCAGCGTCATAGCTGGCGCGACGGTGAAGCGGTTGTTTTTGACGAGACGTATGTGCACTGGGCGCAAAATAAAACGGACCAGACACGGATTATTCTATTTTGCGATATTGAGCGCCCGATGAAATGGCGCTGGGCGCAGGCGATAAATCATCGGGTGGGCGCAACGCTGATGGCCGCCGCCAGTTCACCGAATGATGACAATGATAAAACCGGCGCTATAAACCGAATATTTAAATATGTTCACGCTGCGCGCAACGGCGGCCAGCGCCTGAAGAAGCGCAACCGTAAACTCTATTATGGGTTGAAATATCTGGTGATTGCGGCCATTTTTGCCGCCATTATTATCCCCAGCATTAAATAAGCCAATGGCGTCGCCCGAAGTCTGCGGGCGTCGCCATTTTACTCAGCCTTTTCAACAAAGATCCCGTCCGGATGCCCCTGTTCATTAAAGAACCAGATCCCCATCGGGTACTCCTCCAGCGACACCAGATACATAACGCCTTCGCTGAAATGCTCAACCGCCAGGACAACTCCCGGCCGGCGCGGCCCGCCATCCGTTTTAACCGTCACTCGATCGTTTACCTGCATCGCTCCATCCTCTTACTCAAATCCCTGCCAGTTTAGATAAAAAACGCCCATTCAGACAGCCCTGTACCCGGTTATCAGTTTTATTTCACCGTGACTATACTTAAAGATATACCTGCGCCCGAGGGGGTTATTATGAAAAACCATCGAGCTTCAGAATCCAGTGCCGCAGAAATGGATCAATTGCTAAAGAACATTTATCAGATAGATGAGACCGAGATGACTAATCCTGGTGATGCCGCTGACCACAGTAAGCTACCGGCAGAGGGGGATATTGGCGGCCATTATGAGTGGGATTTAAATGATGGATGTATCAATGAACATGGCCGTAAATAAAAATATCCCAGCCGGAGCTGGGATAAAATTGCAATCGCAATAAGCACTTTAAAATTCGCTACATCTGAAAATCTGATGTGGTAAGAACTTTATAGTGATTCAATTATCTTAACAACCCGTCAGTTTCATATGAAAGATGTTTACATTTTAAAATATGACGACAAAGTTGTTAACAATGCCTTATCCGCGCTGGTTTACCACTGATAAATCCCCTCTGCTGACACCATTCATCAAGGGTATTTTTTAGGATTATTCCTAATAAAAGATAACCAACAGGAGACGCCATGCTATCACTGCACGATCCCCTGCTTATCATCAGCGACCTTGATGGGACGCTACTTGACCATCATAATTACAGCTGGGAGCCAGCGCGCTCCTGGCTGGAAACTCTGCGCCGGCAAGGTATCCCACTTATACTTTGCAGTAGTAAAACATCGGCTGAAATTCGTGAACTACAGCAAGAGCTGGATTTATCCGGTCTGCCTTTTATCGCCGAGAATGGTGGCCTGATTAGCCTGGATGTCCGCTGGAATGACTCCCCCCATTATCCTCATTACATTCCGGATATAACCGCGACGGCAATTGACGTGATTCTGGAAGAAATCCGCCAGCAGCTAGGTTTTCGCTTTACCACTTTCAGCGACGTAACGGCAGAAACCATTAGTGAGTGGACCGGATTAGCCCCCGACCGGGCAGAGCTTGCTCAACAGCGCGAGGCATCACAAACGCTTATCTGGCGGGACGATGAAGAGCAGTTTTCAAAATTTCGCCAATTACTTGCCCATCAAGGCCTGGCGCTAATTGAAGGAGGCCGCTTTTTTCACGTTCAGGGCGAGCGAGCCACTAAGGGCAAAGCCCTGCACTGGTTAACTACTCACTATCAACAGCGTGAAGATCACGCCCGAATCACGGTGGGATTGGGCGATGGCCCCAACGATATCTCAATGCTGGAAGCAACTGATTATGCCGTCATTGTGAAGGGCTATAATCGCCATGGCGTTTCCCTTTCTTATCAGGCTCCGCAGAGAGTCTATCGCACGACCCAATATGGCCCTGAAGGCTGGAGCGAAGGCCTTAGCTACCTGATTCAGCGCTGATAATTCTTACCCCCTACGCTATGCCGGGGTTAAACCCCATCCGCGCGTACCGCACTTCGGGCGCATCCTGGTTGTTTTTGAGGACATGCGAATGAGTGATTTTTATCAGAATGGCATTATTACTACCTTCCATAACTTCGGTCAGATTAGCGATACACAGATAGAGGAAGCGCTGCGTCAGTTCGCACCGGTTCGCCCAATGGGGCTGATTCTGCCCTCGCTCTATAGCGAGCTGGAAGGCCCTGCGCTGAGCCGGATAGTCGATGAACTTGCGGATGCTGACTGGTTGACTGAAATTATTATCGGTCTCGATAAGGCTAATCGTCAGCAGTTTGAGCGCGCACGGCATTTCTTCTCCCGTTTGCCGCAACGCCACCGGATTTTATGGCATGACGGGCCGCGCCTTCAGGATATCGACCGCGAGCTGGCGGCGACAGGTCTTGCACCGGAAGCGCCGGGTAAAGGACGCAATGTCTGGTATTGCGCTGGCTACCTGCTGGCTGGAGAGCGTACCCGCTGCGTGGCATTGCACGACTGCGATATTGTGACCTATCGGCGCGGCATGCTGGCCCGATTGCTCTACCCGCTGGCTAATCCAGCCTTTGATTACGAGTTCAGTAAAGGCTATTACGCCCGGGTTGCCGATGGTCGTATCAATGGCCGGGTTGGGCGTTTATTAGTAGGACCGCTTCTCAGCGCGCTGACTATGGTTTATGGGCAGCAACCTTATCTCGATTACCTGGGCGGCTTTCGCTACCCACTTTCCGGAGAGTTTGCACTGCGGACCCGTTCGCTGAATAGCATTAAAATCCCCGGTGACTGGGGGCTGGAGATTGGCGTGTTGTCGGAGGTCTATCGGAACTGTTCACCGCGGCGCATCTGCCAGGTAGAGATAGCTGATGCTTATGATCACAAGCACCAGCCGCTCTCGGTGAGCGGTGGCGAGGGTGGCCTGCAGCGGATGAGTAACGATATTGTGCAGTCGCTGCTGCGTAAGCTCGCGACAATGGGAGTAAATATTACCAGCGACTCATTCCGGGTACTGAAAGCCGCTTATTACCGCAATGCGCTCGACCGCATCGACTGTTATCAACACGAAGCGTTGATGAACGGCCTGACCTTTGACCAGCATAAGGAAGAGGCAGCCGTCGATTTATTTACCCAATCGCTGCTGGATGCGGGCCAGGCCTTTATGGCAAATCCCAATGATAAACCGTTTATTCCCAGCTGGAATCGGGTGAGCTCGGCAGTGCCCGATATCATGGCGCAAATTGAGGCGGCAGTAGAACAGGATAACGCCTGAGCTACTGCCAGCAAACCTGGTTACGCCCGGCTTTTTTGGCCCGATACAGGCGACCATCGGCAACGGACTGCAGATGGTCAACGGCATAATCTTGCTGCTCCTCACTGCTACTAACGCCAAATGAAGCCTGAATTCTCAGGGTTTGATCCTGGCTTACCAAAATCTCCTGGGCATTCAGACGCGCCCGCAGACGCTCGGCCACCCGGGTCGCATCAGCCAGCCCGGTACCCGGCAACAGAATACAGAACTCCTCACCACCGACCCTGCCAGCAATATCCTGTTCGCGCAGAGTACCAAGTAAAATCGATCCGGCATGAGCCAATACCCGATCGCCCGCTTCGTGGCCCCAGGTATCGTTAATCTGTTTAAAATGATCAAGGTCCAGTTGAATTATCGAGTAGGGTTGCTCTTCTTCACGGCATTCGCGCGCCCGGTGATGCGCCTGCTCAAAAAACGCGCCCCGGCTGTAAACTCTGGTCAGCCCATCGTAGTTGGCCCGCCAGCGCAGCTTGCGCTGCATATTCATCATGCGTTTCATCATCAGGCGAATGGCATACCACGATCCCACCAGCATTAATGTGGAAACCATCCATAGTAGCGCCAGAACGATGGTAATACTGCCATACTCCCCGGCAATACCCTCGCGCAGCGTGTGAAGCCGCACCAGCACGCCGTCATAACTGTGCAGTTTTGACCAGGTGATGAAATGGGTAGTCATACGCATCTCACCTTCATTACTGCGCTGCATGGCCGCCTGTAAATCCGCTTTCTGATCTGCGGTAAATAGCGACTTTTCCTGCATTTCCGGCGAACTTGCAGCAATCACATCAAAATTTGGGTTGTAGAGAATAACGGCGCCATTTTCTGTGTTATCCATGGCGTCTTTAAGAAACTGATGCATACAATGACGGGGAAAATCGATGCTCAGCACCCCATACCAGCGGCGCTCGTAATCTACCGGGACACTGACGCTGATAATTTTTTCAGGCCGATTATCAATGCCTGCCTCACTAAAATAGCTCCATATCAAGCCACGCTGAGGATTTTCCCGATCGTTATGGTGGATAAAGTAAGGTCTTTCAATCAATTGCTGATAGCGTTTAGCAATCGATGCATCATTAGCCACTTCCTGCTCGGAGACAAAATAACCGGCCCTGGACGTATACTGAAGCTGGTGCTTTAACTGTTGATGGCCGCCGGCCAGTTTAAGGATATAGCTGAAATCCAGTACCGCGCTCATTTCCCGCTGCAGGTCGTCATCGTCCCTTAACAGTAGCAGTGGATAACTGCCGATAAACGCATCGCTGACCCCGTTAATAGGGAGCGGATGGCGCTGGTTTATTCGCCGAAATAGCTGCCAGTGCGAAAAGCTACGCAACCGTTGCATATCCTCCACCAGATGACCGGAAAGCAGCTGATGCCCAGGG